>NZ_JBFAIG010000014.1:0-232671 GCF_040654575.1 Streptomyces sp. NPDC050674 | reverse complement strand
GTTCGACATGATCTGCAGACCAGGCCGGGCGAGCTCGGCGCGCATGAGCAGCGCCATCACGCCGCCGATGACGAAGAACGCGAACGACGTCGCCAGGTACAGCGTGCCGATCGTCTTGTGGTCGGTCGTCGTCAGCCACTTGATGACGACGCTGCCGCGGTTCTGGCGCCTGACCGGCAACTCGTCCTCGTAGTGGGACCCTGCTGCCGCGGCACCCTGGGGTTCGTTGAGGATGCTCACAGGTTGTTCGTCTCCCGGTTCTTCTCGTGGCTCGTCTGCGCGATGCCGGCAGGAACGTAACCGTTCTGCTGCTTGTCCACGAGGTCCTTGAGGTGCTGCTCGTAGCGCTCGGGGGAGACGACCTTCACGTTGAACAGCATCCGAGAGTGGTCGACGCCGCAGAGCTCGGCGCACTTGCCGAGGAAGGTGCCCTGCTTGTTGGGGGTCACCTCGAAGGCGTTGGTGTGGCCCGGGATGACGTCCTGCTTCATGAGGAACGGCACCACCCAGAAGGAGTGGATGACGTCACGCGAGGTCAGGACGAAGCGGACCGTCTTGCCCTCCGGGAGCCAGAGCGTCGGGCCCGGGTTGTTGGTCTGCGGGTTCCGCGTACCGGGGGTGCCGCAGTCGTGGACACCGCCGGCGTTGGCCGGGAAGTCCTTCTTGAAGCGGTCCGGGATCGCGTCCAGGTCCTTCGAGGTCTTGGCGTCCCCGGTGGAACCGGCGACCGGCTCGATGTAGTTGAAGCACCAGCTCCACTGGAAGCCGACCACGTTGACCGTGACGTCGGGCTTCTTCTTGAGGCTGAGCAGCTCGGACTCGTCACGGGCGGTGAAGTAGAACAGCACCGAGACGATGATGAGCGGGACCACGGTGTACAGCGCCTCGATGGGCATGTTGTACCGGGTCTGCGGAGGTACCTCGACCTTGGTGCGGCTGCGCCGGTGGAAGAAAGCACTCCACAGGATCAGACCCCACACCAGCACGCCGACGGCGAGCGCAGCCGCCCAGGACCCCTGCCACAGGGAGAGGATCCGCGGAGCCTCTTCCGTGGTCGGGGTGGGCATACCAAGGCGGGGGAAGTCTTCCCAGTTGTACGAGCAACCGGTGGCTGTCGCCAAGACCAGGCCCGCGGTCAGTGCCTGCAGCAGCTTCCGCCGCATCGGGCGCCGCGGCGAGCGGTCGGAGCCGTTGGGACTCACGTAGCGCCTTCCCGAGAGTCTCGCCCGCGCGGATCGGCTGCGGCCTGGCCTTCTCGCTGGTCGGTCGCGGCCCTGCGTCGGGCAGGGGTTTGGATGTTTATGCGGACCAAACCCTAGCCGACGCCCTCCGGGGGTTCTCGGGGAGGGGTGCCTACTCACTCGGGTGGTTCGCTGAATTGGCGGCTGCGGGTGGTTTGTGGCTGTTCGCGCGGTTCCCCGCGCCCCTGAGGTCCGCCGTCGCCCTGGACGTTCTAGCGTTGCGGTGTGGGTTACTTCGATGCTGCTTCCGCTGCTCCGCTCCATCCGATCGCCCGGCAGGCCCTGCTGGCCGCCCTGGACGAGGGGTGGGCGGATCCGGCGCGTCTGTACAGGGAGGGGCGGCGGGCCCGGGTGCTGCTGGACGCGGCGCGGGAGGCAGCCGCCGAGGCGGTGGGGTGCCGGCCGGACGAGCTGATCTTCACCTCGTCCGGAACCCGTGCCGTGCACACGGGGATTGCCGGGGCACTGGCCGGGCGGAGGCGGATCGGACGTCACCTGATCGTGTCAGCGGTCGAACACTCCTCTGTACTGCATTCGGCGGAGCTCCTGGAGGCGGCCGGGGGGAGCGTCACCCAGGTCGCGGTGGACCGCGCCGGGTCGGTGGATCCGGCGGCCTACCGCGACGCCCTGCGGAAGGACACCGCGCTGGCGTGTCTGCAGTCCGCCAACCACGAGGTCGGCACCGAACAGCCCGTCGCGGCGGTGGCCGAGGTGTGCCGGGAGGCCGGGGTGCCGTTGCTGGTGGACGCGGCGCAGTCGCTGGGGTGGGGGCCGGTGGACGGTGGCTGGTCGCTGCTCACGGCCAGTGCGCACAAGTGGGGCGGGCCGCCCGGGGTCGGACTGCTCGCCGTGCGCAAGGGGGTGCGCTTCGCGCCCCAAGGGCCGTCGGACGAGCGCGAGTCGGGCCGGGCACCCGGTTTCGAGAACATCCCGGCGATCGTGGCGGCGGCCGCGTCGCTGCGGGCCGTGCGGGCGGAGGCGGCCGAGGAGGCGGCGCGCCTGCGGGAACTGACGGACCGGATCCGGGCCCGGGTGCCGCGGCTGGTCCCGGACGTCGAGGTGGTGGGCCATCCGGTGCGCCGGCTGCCCGGGGTCGTCACCTTCTCCTGCCTCTACGCCGACGGTGAGGCGCTCCTGCATGAGCTGGACCGCGAGGACTTCTCCGTTTCGTCCGGGTCGTCCTGCACGAGCAGCACGCTGACGCCCAGCCATGTGCTGCGGGCGATGGGTGTGCTGAGTGAGGGGAATGTGCGGGTCTCGCTGCCGCTCGGGGCGGCCGAGGAGGATGTGGAGAGGTTCCTGGCCGTCCTTCCCGGGGCCGTGTCGGCCGTGCGGGAGAAGCTGGGAGCGCCGGTCGCCTCGGAGGTGGTCCGCGAGGAAGACGTCCTGGTCGTCGACTCCCTCGGCAAGCGGTGCCCGATCCCGGTGATCGAGCTGGCCAAGGTCATCGGTGACGTCCCCATGGGGGGCCTCGTCCGGGTGCTGTCCGACGACGAGGCGGCCCGCCTGGACATCCCGGCGTGGTGCGAGATGAGGAACCAGGAGTACGTGGGCGAGGAGCAGGCGGAAAAGGGCACGGCGTTCTTGATCCGCCGGGCGAGCTGAGCCACCCAGGGGCGCGGGGCTGTGTCGCTGTGCGGCTACCGCCGCGTGAGCGCGACCAGCCCCCACGCACCCGGACACGGCGACGGTCAGGCCAGATGCCCCTGAACCTCCGCGGCCGCCTCATCGCCGTACGCCTTGGTGAACCGCTCCATGAAGTGCCCGCGCCGCAGCTGGTACTCCTGCGTTCCGACCGTCTCGATGACGAGGGTCGCCAGCATGCACCCGACCTGCGCGGCGCGCTCCAGGGAGACGCCCCAGGCCAGGCCGGAGAGGAACCCGGCACGGAAGGCGTCGCCGACGCCGGTGGGGTCGGCCTTGCGCTCCTCGTCGGGGGTGCCGACCTCGATCGGGTCCTCGCCGGCCCGCTCGATGCGCACGCCGCGTGCGCCGAGGGTGGTCACGCGGTGGCCCACCCGGGACAGGATCTCCGCGTCGCTCCAGCCGGTCTTGGTCTCGATGAGGCCCTTCTCGTACTCGTTGGAGAAGAGGTACGTCGCCCCGTCCATCAGGATGCGGATCTCCTCGCCGTTCATGCGGGCGATCTGCTGGGAGAAGTCGGCGGCGAACGGGATGTTCCGGGAGCGGCACTCCTCGGTGTGGCGGAGCATCGCCTCCGGGTCGTCCGCGCCGATGGAGACCAGGTCGAGACCGCCGACCCGGTCGGCGACGGTCTTCAGCTCGATGAGACGGGCCTCGCTCATGGCGCCGGTGTAGAAGGAGCCGATCTGGTTGTGGTCGGCGTCGGTGGTGCACACGAAGCGGGCGGTGTGCAGCGTGTCGGAGATGCGGACGGAGTCGGTGTCGACGCCGTGCCGCTCCAGCCAGGCCCGGTACTCGTCGAAGTCCGCGCCCGCGGCGCCGACCAGGATCGGCCGGGTGCCGAGCTGTCCCATGCCGAACGCGATGTTCGCGGCGACACCGCCGCGGCGGACGTCGAGCCGGTCGACCAGGAACGAGAGCGAGACCGTGTGCAGCTGGTCCGCTACGAGCTGGTCGGCGAAGCGGCCGGGGAAGGTCATGAGATGGTCGGTGGCGATGGAGCCGGAGACTGCGATGCGCACGGCGTGGACTCTCCTGAGGGAGGCGGACCTTGACGGTTCACGCTACCGGGTGGGCGGGTCGGCTCTGAAGGCAGCGAAACTACCCGATAGTAGATCTTTCTCCGTGAGCTCGACCGTGCATACGGTGCCGCTATGACGAACCTCAAGGTCCACATGCCCGTTCCGGTCGATCTGGAAGGCGACCTGGCGTCGCTGCCGGGGGACGGGGCCCGGATGGCTCCGCACTGGGCGGTCCCCGACCGGGCGGCCTCGCGGCCGGTGTCCCCGGCCCTCATCCACGGCGTGTCGGTTCCCCCGGCGTCGGCACGGCTGCTCGACGCCATGGAGGACTACGGCGACTGAACGGCGCATTCGCGGGAACCGTGTGCTCCCCCGCTGCGTCCCATCGCTGTCCCCCGTAAAGGGGAGGCGGGATACGACCCACCAGCGGGCCCGTAGATGACGGGCCGGGTCCCATGGGACAGCTGTGCAGCCGAAGGAGCGATGCGGTGAACACCGAGCGACCCGACAACGACGACGTCAGGGAAGCGGACGGCGCCGCCGCCGACGCCCCGAAGGCCGAGAAGCCGGGTACGGCGGACGCCGGACCCTCCGCGCGGCCCGGGGCGTCGGAGACAGCCGAGACGTCACCGGGTCCCACCGAGCGCGACGAGACTGCCGCCGGCTCCGCCGGGACTGCCGATTCTGCCGAGGCCGCCGGTTCTGCCGAGATCCCCGGTTCCGCCGGTTCCGCCGGGGCCGCCGGTTCCGCCGGGGCCGCCGGTTCCGCCGACACTGCCGGTTCTGCCGAGGCTGCCGAATCCACGGATGCCGAGGATGCGGCAGATACCGCAGAAGCGGCAGACGCGGCGGAGGCCGCAGATACGCCGAGCGCCCCCGAGCCCTCCGATGCCCCGGAGGACGGGGAGCGGGCCGCCGCGGTGGAGGCGGCCGGGGACGGTGAACCGGTGGCCCGGGCGATCCCGGAACCCGGCACGACGCAGGCACCCCCGAAGACGGCCGCGCCCGAAGCCGGGCAGGCCGGTGGCCGGCCGGTCGCGACGGGCGAGGACCGGCCGGCCGATGCCGAAGCGGCCCCCGAGCGCGAAGCCGCCGGCGTCACGGAGTCGCACTCCGCCTCCGCTTCCGCCCCGGCACCCGAGAACGACCTGCCCCGCCCCGACGAGGACCTGGTCGGTCACGGCGGCGGCCGTCCCCGTACGCCCGCGATCATCGCCTCCGTCGCCGCCGCCGTGCTGCTGATCGGCGGGGGCGGGGCCTGGCTCGCCTCCAACGCGTCCGGTGGCACGACGTCCGGTGCGCCCGGCGGGGACGGCACTCCCCCGCCGCTCGTGCTCGACGGGTATTCCGAGTCCACGCCGGACGACGGCAACGGCATCGCACCCGGCGAGCCCAACCCCTACGGCGCCACCTACCGCGTCGACGGCCCGCTGCCGGACGGCCCCGGCACGGCACCGGTGTACCGGGCGCGGGGCGAGGTCACCGCGGCGGACGTGGCCCGGCTGGCGAAGGCCCTCGGGGTGGAGGGCTCGCCGGTGGCCCAGGGCGAGGCCTGGAAGATCGGGGGCCAGGACGGGTCCGGGCCGAGCCTCCAGGTGAACAAGCAGGCGCCGGGGTCCTGGACGTTCACCCGCTATGCCCCGGGCTCCGACAACTGCAAGGGCACCGCCACCTGCGCCTCCCCGCGGACCGGGGGCACACCGGTGAGCGAGGACGTGGCCGAGAAGGCCGCCGAGCCCGTGCTGAAGGCGGTGGGTCAGGACGACGCGAAGCGCGACGCGAGCCAGGTCCTGGGCGCCCAGCGGGTGGTGAACGCCGATCCCGAGGTCGGCGGACTGCCCACGCACGGCTGGACGACCGGGATCACGGTCGGCCCGGACGGCGACGTCGTCGGGGGCAGCGGTCTGCTGAAGGCGCCGGTGAAGGGCGACACCTATCCCGTGGTCAGTGCCGGGAAGGCGCTGGAGCTGATGAACGGGCAGCCGAAGAAGGACCACCGGATGGGCATCGGCGGCTGCGCGAGCCCCGTACCCCTGAAGGACAAACTGGAGCAGCCCTGCGAGCAGTCGGCGAGCGGCACTCCCGCGCAGGACACGGTCACAGTCCGGGACGCGGTGTTCGGGCTGGCCGCGCACGTCGTGGACGGACGGCAGGCGCTGGTGCCGTCCTGGCTGTTCGAGGTGACGGCGCCGGGCGCGAAGGCCCCGTTCACCGTGACGTACCCGGCAGTGGAGCCCGAGTTCCTGGCCTCACCCGAGCCGACCGGGCCGAGTGACCGGCCGACGTCGGCTCCCGGCCCGCGCGAGGTGAAGGTGGACGGCTACCTCGCCGAGGGCTCGGAGCTGACGGTGACGTTCACGGGCGGGGTGTGCGCCGACTACGACGTGAAGGCGAGCGAGAAGGGCAACGAGGTGACGGTCTCGGTGACGTCGGTCCCGTGGCCGGACAAGGTCTGCGTCATGATCGCCAAGCAGTTCCAGAGGACGGTGCGGCTGGACCAGCCGCTCGGTGACCGCGCCGTCGTGGACGCCGACGGCAAGGCGGTCCCGCTGGCGAAGGACGGCGCGCGGCTGCCCGCTCCTCCGACGCGGGAGCGGTAGGCGGCAGCACAGCACGAAGGCGGCGGCCCCTTCGAGGGGCCGCCGCCTTCGTCGTGTCCGCGGCCGCCGGTGGCGGCTCGGCCGGCTCAGCTGAAGGAGTCGCCGCAGGCGCAGGAGCCCGTCGCGTTCGGGTTGTCGATCGTGAAGCCCTGCTTCTCGATGGTGTCCACGAAGTCGATCGTGGCACCGCCCAGGTACGGGGCGCTCATGCGGTCGGTGACCACCTTCACACCGCCGAAGTCCTTCTCGACGTCGCCGTCGAGGGCGCGCTCGTCGAAGAAGAGCTGGTAACGCAGGCCGGAGCAGCCGCCGGGCTGGACGGCGACCCGCAGCGCGAGGTCCTCGCGGCCTTCCTGGTCGAGCAGCGCCTTGACCTTGGACGCGGCGGCGTCGGTCAGGATGATGCCGTCGGTGACGGTGCTGGTCTCGTCCGATACGGACATCTACATCTCTCCCGGGTTGTACGGAGACTGCTTGCCGACGGTTCCAACCGGCGGGGCCTCGGATTCATTCCGGGGCCGGGCGCTCGATCTCGGCTCCTTTTCATGCTCGCACACGCACCCGGAACCGGAAAACGGCTCTTTCCGGGTCCTGACGGGAATGAACGGCGGCCCACCGGGATTCACGTCACACCGACGCTATGGCCATCGTCAAAGTGACGTGAAGCGGTTATGATAGATAGCGTCAAATCGACGAAAAGTCGCAGAAACAGAAAGGGTGCGTGTCGTGACCACCGCCCAGACCCAGGACCTCGACGTACAGCCGACGCCCCTCGCCCTGCTGCTCCTCGGCCGTGAGGCCGACCCGAGGAGCGAGCGCGGCGTGGAGTGCCCCGGCGACCTGCCCTCGCCGTCCGACCCGGACCTGGTGGAGCGCGCCCGCAAGGCGAAGGAGAAGCTCGGGGACAAGGTCTTCGTGCTCGGCCACCACTACCAGCGCGACGAGGTCATCCAGTTCGCCGATGTGACGGGTGACTCGTTCAAGCTGGCCCGCGACGCGGCCGCCCGCCCCGAGGCCGAGTACATCGTGTTCTGCGGCGTGCACTTCATGGCGGAGTCCGCGGACATCCTGACGTCCGACGACCAGAAGGTCGTGCTGCCCGACCTCGCCGCCGGCTGCTCGATGGCCGACATGGCGACGGCCGAGCAGGTCGCCGAGTGCTGGGACGTGCTGACCGAGGCCGGGATAGCCGAGCAGGTCGTGCCCGTCTCGTACATGAACTCCTCCGCCGACATCAAGGCGTTCACGGGCAAGCACGGCGGCACCATCTGCACCTCGTCCAACGCCCAGCGCGCCCTGGACTGGGCCTTCGAGCAGGGCGAGAAGGTGCTCTTCCTGCCGGACCAGCACCTCGGCCGCAACACCGCGGTGCGGGACATGGGCATGTCCCTGGAGGACTGCGTCCTCTACAACCCGCACAAGCCGAACGGCGGCCTGACCGCCGACGAGCTGCGCGCGGCGAAGATGATCCTGTGGCGCGGCCACTGCTCGGTGCACGGCCGCTTCAGCCTTGACTCGGTGAACGACGTACGCGAGCGGATCCCCGGCGTGAACGTCCTGGTGCACCCCGAGTGCAGGCACGAGGTCGTGGCCGCGGCCGACTACGTCGGTTCGACGGAGTACATCATCAAGGCCCTTGAGGCCGCGCCGGCCGGCTCCAAGTGGGCCATCGGCACGGAGCTGAACCTGGTCCGCCGCCTGGCGAACCGTTTCGCGCCGGAGGGCAAGGAGATCGTCTTCCTCGACAAGACGGTCTGCTTCTGCTCGACCATGAACCGCATCGACCTGCCGCACCTGGTCTGGGCGCTGGAGTCGCTGGCCGAGGGCAAGCTGGTCAACCGGATCGAGGTCGACAAGGAGACCGAGGCGTTCGCGAAGCTGGCGCTGGAGCGGATGCTGGCGCTGCCGTAGGTCTCGCGGCCCCCGGGCTCACCCCGACACGGGCTTCCGGTCGGGGTGGGCCGGGTCGAGAGTGAAGACGTCGCCGTCGGCGGTGGCGACCACGAGGGCACCCTCGTGCAGCGTCATCGAGCGCGACCAGCCCGGGTTCGTCACCCGCCGGGCACGCGGCAGGGTCTCCCACAGCGGCGTGCCCTTCCTCGTGTCGAGGGCGGCGACCCGGCCGCTGGCGCTGGACAGGTAGACCACCCGGGCGCGCGGGTCGTGGACGATGTCGCTGGGCTGCTCCAGGCTCGTCCGGCTCTGCCACAGCCGCTCGCCCGTGCGGACCGACACCGCCGTGACCTGTCCGGACGAGGTGGCGAACCACAGGATGCCGTCGGAGTACGCCGCGTTGCCCTCCAGCGGCTGAGCGAGCTTCACCACGCGGTCCTTTCCGGTGTCCGGGTCCAGCAGCCGGATCCCGGCGAACGCCTCGTCCTCGTCGTCCTCGGTCGGTACCAGGAGGGCCAGACGGCCCTCGAACATGCCGACGGGCGTTTCGTCGACGGGCACCGTCAGACGCCGTGCCGAGCCGTCGGAGGGGTCCAGCCGCAGCAGGACCGTCTCCTTCGAGGGCATCTCGTCCGGGCCGCACCGCAGGTAGGGGTTCTCTCCGGTGTCCGCCGGAGCGCAGTACTGCCCCGCGGGCAGCGGTGCCGTCCAGCGCCCGGCGCCGGTGCGCGGCGAGCGGGCGGTCACCGAGCGGCCGCCGTCGTCCGGGACGATCACGAGGTCGCCGAAGACGTACGGGCGGACCGCGTCGACGTTCACCGTGCGCTGCCACAGCCGCTCGCCGGTCCCGGTGTCGAGGGCGGCGGCCGTGACCACGACGTCCTCCCCGTGGTCGGGGCTGTACGTCTGCTCGACGAGCACCGCGTCGTCCGTGACGCCGAGGACGGAGAAGCTGTACGACCCCTCGCCCGTGCCGGGCGGCAGCACGTCGGCGCGCCAGCGGGCCCGTCCGGTCAGGGCGTCGAGGCGCACCGGCAGGACCCCGTCGCCCGCGCAGTAGACGGCGCCCTCGTACAGCTCGCACGCCGGTCCCTCCAGCGACCCGCCCTCGGCGATGCCACGTCCCTCTCTCACGCCCTGCGCGGCGGGGGCGAACACCGTCGTCTGCCAGGGCTTCCAGCCGGCCGGGACGGCCGTCCACCGGGAGGGCGCGGACCCGGCGGTGCCCTCCCCCGTCCGCGCGCCGTCCCCGCCGAGTCCGGGCCCGAACAGCAGATAGCCCGTCAGACCGAGTGCGAGGGCGCTCGCCGTGCCGGCCGTGACCCACAGCCGCCGGGCACGGCTGCGGTGTCCTCCCGCAGCCGCGGGGCCGGGGCCGGCGACCGCGGCGGGCCGGGTGCTGACCTGGGCCGCCTCGTCCCTGCGCAGGGTCACGGTGTCCTGGTCGTCCGGGCCCGTCTCCGGCAGCGCGGTCACCAACGCCCGTGCCAGTTCGTCCAGTCCGGGCCGGTCCGCGGGGTCCTTGGCGAGGCAGCGCTCCAGCAGCGCGTGCAGGGACTGCGGGACGCCGTCCAGGACGGGTGGGTCGTGGACCACCCGATAGGCCGTCAGATAGGGGCTGTCGGCGTCGAAGGGGCCCCGGCCGGTGCTCGTGTACACGAGCAGGGCGCCCACGGAGAACACGTCGGAGGCCGGGCCCACCGAGCGGGCGTCGGTGAGCTGCTCCGGCGACATGAAGGGCGGGGTGCCGATCATCTGGCCGGTCTCGGTCAGGGTGTGGTGGTTCTCGGCCGCGCGGGAGATGCCGAAGTCGATGACGCGCGGGCCGTCCTCGGCCATCAGGACGTTCGCGGGCTTGAGGTCCCGGTGCACCACCCCCGCCCGGTGGATCTCCCGCAGCGCCTCCACCAGCCCGAGCGCCAGCCGGCGCAGCGCGGTGCCCTTCAGCGGGCCCTGGTCGCGGATCAGGGCGGCGAGGGAGGGCCCGGGCACGTACTGGGTCGCCATCCAGGGCCGTACCGCCTCCGGGTCGGCGTCCAGGACCGGCGCGGTGAAGGCGCCGCTCACCTTGCGGACGGCCTCGATCTCCTGCCGGAACCGGGCGCGGAAGACCGCGTCCTCCGCGTACTGGGCGTGCACCACCTTGACGGCGACCTCGCGCCCCGAACGGGCCCGGCCGCGGTAGACGACCCCCATGCCCCCGGACCCGAGCCGGCCGACCAGCTTGTACCCGCCGATCGACTTCGGGTCGTCCTTCTGCAGCGGCACGCCCGGTTCCTCTCCCCCGCCATGCAGTCCGGGCCAGGATACGTAACGGCGACATGGCGAAGGCCGGGGCCCGAACCGTTCGTTCCGGTTCGGGGCCCGGCCCGGGCAGGACCAGCGTCTCGGGCTCGGCGAGAGCTCGCGCTCAGACGGAGGCGCGCTCCGGCTCGTCCGGGGCCGGCGTCGCGCCGGGCCCCTCGCCCGCCTTGTCCGCCCGCTTGGCCGCGCGCTTGGCCGCCCGGCGCTCCTTGCGGAGCTCGACCATCGCGTACAGCGTCGGGACCAGCAGCAGGGTGAGCAGCGTCGACGTCACCAGACCGCCGATCACGACCACGGCCAGCGGCTGGGCGATGAAGCCGCCCTCGCCGGTGATGCCGAGGGCCATGGGCAGCAGGGCGAAGATCGTCGCCAGGGCCGTCATGAGGATCGGGCGCAACCGGTGCCGGCCGCCCTCGACCACGGCCTCGACGACGCCGTGGCCCTGCTTGCGGTACTGGTTGATCAGGTCGATCAGCACGATCGCGTTGGTCACCACGATGCCGATCAGCATCAGCATGCCGATCATCGCCGGGACGCCCATCGGGGTGCCGGTGGCGAGCAGCAGGCCGATCGCGCCGGTGGCGGCGAACGGGATGGAGACCAGCAGGATCAGCGGCTGCACCAGGGACTTGAAGGTGCCGACCAGCAGCATGAAGACGATCGCGATGGCCGCGAGCATCGCCAGGCCCAGGTTGGCGAACGCCTCGTCCTGGTCCTCGGAGACACCGCCGATGGACGCGGTGGCGCCGTCCGGGAGCTTCAGCGCGCTGATCTTCGACTGGAGCTGGGTGCTGACCGCGCCGGTGTTGTCGCCGGCCGGCTTCGCGGTGATGGTGGCCGCGCGCTGCCCGTCGATGCGGGTCATCGAGACCGGGCCGTCGACCAGCTTCACCGTGGCGATGTCGCCGAGCTTCACCTTGCCGCCCAGACGCAGGTCCTGAAGCTGCTTCAGGGTCGTGGCGGGCTTCGCCGAGCGGATGACGACATCGCGCTCGGTGTCGTCCAGGACCGCCTTGGCCGCGGTGGTGCCGCGCACGGCCTGGGCGACGGCGGCGCCGAGGGTCTGGTCGTCGAACCCGGCCGCTGCCGCCTTGTCGTTGGCCTTGACCGAGACGCGCGGCACGCTGGTCGCCAGGTCGCTGGAGACGTCCGTGACGTCGTCGAGGGAGGCGACCGCCTTGCGGACCTGCTCGGACGCCGTGCGCAGCACACCGGCGTCGGCGGCCTTCACCACGACGCTCAGGTCCTGGGCGCCGAAGCCGTCACCGGCGGTGAGGGTGGTGGTGCCGATGCCCTTCAGGCCGGCGAGACCCTTCTCGATGCGGTCCTGGACGTCCTCGTAGGACGCCGAGTCCTCCAGCATCACCTGGTACGAGGCCTGGTTGCTGTCCGTGCCGCCGCCGAAGGCGGCCATGAAGCCGGACGAGCCGACGGTGACCTGGTAGTCCTTCACGCCCTCGATGCCGGCGAGCAGCTTCTCGACCTTCTTCGCCTGGGCGTCGGTCGCGGCCAGGCTGGTGCCGGGCTTCAGCTCCTGCTTGACGGTGAGGACCTCCTGTTCGCCCTGGTCGAAGAAGTTCGTCTTCAGCAGCGGGGCCATGCCGAACGTGCCGACCAGGACGACGACGGCGATGGCCACGCTGGTGAGGCGGCGGCGGGTCGCGAAGCGCAGGACGGGGACGTAGACGCGCTGGAGGCGGCTCCTGGCCTCCTTCTCCTCCGCGATCCGGCGGGCCTCGTCCGCGTCCTCGGGGGTGCCCTTCGGGGGCCGCAGGAACCAGTACGACAGCACCGGCACGACCGTCAGGGAGACGAGCAGGGACGCCAGCAGGGCGGCCGTCACGGTGAGGCTGAACGAGCCGAACAGCTCGCCCACCATGCCGCCGACCAGGCCGATCGGCAGGAACACCGCGACCGTGGTGAGCGTCGAGGAGGTCACCGCGCCGGCGACCTCGCGGACGGCGTTGAGGATGGCCGAATGGCGCTCCTCGCCGTAGCCGAGGTGGCGCTTGATGTTCTCCAGGACCACGATCGAGTCGTCGACGACCCGGCCGATGGCGATGGTCAGGGCGCCCAGCGTCAGGACGTTCAGCGACAGGTCGCGTGTCCACAGCACGATCAGGGCGAGGACCACGGACAGCGGGATGGACACCGCGGTCACGAGGGTCGAGCGGATCGACGCCAGGAAGACGAGGATCACCAGGACGGCGAAGAGCAGACCGAGCGCGCCCTCGGTGGTCAGGCCCTTGATGGACTTCGACACGGCCGGGCCCTGGTCGCTGACGACCGTGAGCGTCGCGCCGGAGCCGAGGTCCTCGCGCAGCTCGGGGAGCTTGTCCTGGACGGCGTCGGAGATGGCGACGGCGCTGCCGTCGCGGTCCATGGTCACGGCGACGGCGAGGCTGGGCTTGCCGTCGGTGCGCGTGATGGAGTCGGCCGGGGCCTCCTGCTGCTTCACCGTGGCGACGTCGCCGAGCCGCACCGGCTTGCCCTTGCCGGGCTCGCCCGTGACCCTCAGGTCCCGGATCTGCTCGACCGAGGTGAAGCCGCCGCCGACCTGGACCGTGCGGTTGGCTCCGCCCTCGTCGAAGGAGCCGGCCGGGACGGTCGCGCCGCCCGCCCTCAGGGCCTCGCCGAGGGACTGCGCGGTCAGACCGGCCCTGGCCAGCTTCGCGTCGTCGGGTGTGACGGTGACCTGGACGTCCCGCACGCCGTCGACGGTGACCTGGCCGACGCCGTCGATGCCCTTCAGGTCCGGTACGACGGTCTTGTCGATCTGGTCGGCCAGGGCCTGCTGGTCCCGGCCGGAGGTGACGGCGAGGACGACGGTCGGGATGTCGTCCGTGGAACCGGCGACGACCTGCGGGTCGACGTCGTCCGGCAGCTGGACACGGGCCCGGTTGACGGCCTGCTGGACGTCGGCGACCAGTTGCTCGGTGCCACTGCCGTAGTCGAAGGACGCCATGATCACGGCGTTGCCCTCGCTGGCGGTGGAGGTGACGCCGCTGATGCCGTCGACGGCTTCGAGGCTGTCCTCGATGGGTTCGACGACCTGCTTCTCGACCACGTCCGGGGACGCGCCCTGGTACGGCGCCAGCACGGACACCATGGGCAGTTCGATGGTGGGCAGCAGCTGCTGCTTGAGCTGGGGTATCGCGATCGCCCCGAAGACGAGCGCGATGATCGACATCAGCCCGATCAAGGCCCGTTGCGCGAGGCTGAACCTGGACAGCCAGGACATGGGTGGGGATCTCTCTTCTGTTGAGCGGCAGAAGCGGCAGCGAACGCACGGACGAGCGCCCGCCCCTACACCCTGGGCCATGGGGGGAGGGGGTTCCGTAGGCCCCAGGTCCACATGTTCCCGCGGCGCGTACTCCGGCCGCAGTACACCCGGGCCGGCCTAGTCCACCCTTGGACGGACCAGGCCGGACTCGTACGCGGTGACCACGAGCTGGGCGCGGTCCCGGGCGCCCAGCTTGGCCATGGCCCGGTTGACGTGCGTCTTCACCGTCAGCGGGCTGACTTCGAGGCGCTCGGCGATCTCGTCGTTGGAGTGCCCGCCCGCGACCTGGACGAGCACCTCGCGCTCCCGGACGGTGAGCGAGTCGAGCCGTTCGCCGCGGGCCGGGTCGCCGTCGGCCGGATCGTCCGTGGCGAGGAACCGGGCGATCAGGCCCGTGGTGGCCGCCGGGGAGAGCAGGGCCTGGCCGCCTGCCGCGATACGGATGGCGTTCAGCAGTTCCTCGGGCTCGGATCCCTTGCCGAGGAAGCCGGAGGCACCGGCGCGCAGCGACTGCACGACGTAGTCGTCGACCTCGAACGTCGTCAGGATGACGACCCGGACGTCGGCGAGCCCGGGGTCGGCGCTGATCATGCGGGTCGCGGCCAGACCGTCGGTCCCGGGCATGCGGATGTCCATGAGCACGACGTCGGGGCGTTGCTCCGTGGCCAGGCGGACCGCTTCCGCGCCGTCGGAGGCCTCGCCGACCACCTCCATGTCGGGCTCGGAGTCGACGAGCACACGAAAGGCGCTGCGCAGGAGCGCCTGGTCGTCGGCGAGCAGGACACGGATGGTCATACGGGGTCCTCCCCGGTGGGTGTGCGGTTCTTGACCGGCAGGATGGCATGGACGCGGAAGCCGCCGCCGTAGCGGGGACCGGTGGTGAGGGTGCCGCGCAGGGCGGTGACGCGCTCGCGCATGCCGAGCAGTCCGTGGCCGCCGCCGTCGCCGTCCTGGGTCTCGTTCTCGCCGCTGCCGTCGTCGAGCACGGTGATCTCGATGTTCGGCCCGACCCGGACGACGCTGACCTCCGCCTTGGCGCGCGGCCCGGCGTGCTTCTGCACGTTGGTGAGGGCCTCCTGGATGATCCGGTAGGCGGCGAGGTCGACGGCGGCGGGGAGGGCGGTGCCCTGGTCGGCGCGGGCGACCTCGATGTGCAGGCCCGCGCTGCGGAAGGTGCCGGTGAGTTCGTCGAGGCGGTCGAGACCCGGGGCGGGCTCGGTGGGGGCCTCGGGGTCGCCGGACTGCCGGAGCAGGCCGACGGTGGCACGGAGTTCGTTGAGCGCGGAGCGGCTGGCCTCGCGGACGTGCCCGAGGGCCTCCTTGGCCTGGTCGGGCCGCTTGTCCATGACATGCGCGGCGACTCCGGCCTGGACGTTGACCAGGGCGATGTGGTGGGCGACGACGTCGTGCAGGTCCCGGGCGATGCGCAGGCGTTCCTCGGCGACCCGCCTGCGGGCCTCCTCCTCCCGGGTGCGCTCGGCGCGTTCGGCGCGCTCCCGGATGGCCTGGACGAAGGCGCGGCGGCTGCGCACGGCGTCGCCCGCGGTGGCGCCGATGCCGGTCCAGGCGAAGATGCCGAGGTTCTCCTGGGCGTACCAGGGCAGCGGTCCGGCGGCCATGGCGGCGCCGGTCAGCACGGTCATGGTGAGCAGACCGACCCGCCAGGTGGTGGGGCGGTCGGTCGTGGAGGCGACGGTGTAGAGGGCGATCACGGCGGACATGGCGACGGGGGTGCGGGGATCGCCGGTGACGGACTCGACGACCGACAGGGTGCCGGTGAGGGCGAGGACCGTCATGGGGGCGCGGCGGCGGAAGACCAGGGCCACGGCGCCGAGGGTCATGAGGAGCAGGCTGAGGGGGTCGGGGGTGCGCAGGGCCCAGCTGACGCTGTCGCGGTGCCGGGGTTCCACGAACGAACCGGCGACCATGCACAGGAGGACGGCCGCGGCCAGGACGGCATCCATGGCCAGGGGATGCGCCTTGGCCTGGCATCGGGCCCGCGCGAGGGTGCTCACGGGGGTTCACGGTAGCCGGGCCGGGGGCTGTGCCCCCAGCCCCCTGCCGGCCCGCCCATGGGTGCCCGCGCTCAGCCCGGGATCAGACCGTCGTCGCTCAGGAGCTCCCTGACCTCCTCCAGCGTCGCGTCCGGGGAGGGCAGGATCAGGTCCGACGGCTCCAGGGAGTCGTCGGGGACGGCTTCGCCCAGGTCGCGGACCCGGGCCAGGAGGGCCTGGAGGGTGCGGCGGAAGCCGGGGCCGTCGCCCTTCTCCATCTCCGCCAGGAGTTCGTCGTCCAGCTCGTCGAGCTCGGCGAGGTGGCCGTCGGCCAGTACCACCTGGCCCTCCCCCATGATCCGTACGATCATGTCGCCCTCCTAGGCGTGGACCGCTACTGCTTGTCGAAGCGCGGTGTGTCCTGCGGCTGCTGCGCGGACTGCTGCTGGCTCGTGCCACCTTCGATGGCCTGCTGCCCACCACTGGGGCCGCCGGCCAGCTCGGCCTTCATCCGCTGCAGTTCCAGCTCTACATCCGTACCACCGGAGAGCCGGTCCAGCTCGGCCTGGATGTCGTCCTTGTGCATGCCGGAGGGGTCGTCGAGGGCGCCGGAGGCGAGCAGTTCGTCGATCGCGCCGGCGCGTGCCTGGAGCTGGGCCGTCTTGTCCTCGGCACGCTGAATGGCCAGGCCGACGTCGCCCATCTCCTCGGAGATGCCGGAGAAGGCCTCGCCGATCCGGGTCTGCGCCTGGGCCGCGGTGTACGTCGCCTTGATCGTCTCCTTCTTGGTGCGGAAGGCGTCGACCTTGGCCTGGAGCCGCTGGGCCGCGAGGGTGAGCTTCTCCTCCTCGCCCTGGAGCGTCGCGTGCTGGGTCTCCAGGTCCGTCACCTGCTGCTGGAGCGCCGCCCGGCGGGAGAGCGCCTCGCGGGCCAGGTCCTCACGGCCCAGCGCGAGCGCCTTGCGGCCCTGGTCCTCCAGCTTGCCGGACTGCGACTGCAACTGGTTCAGCTGGAGTTCCAGGCGCTTGCGGCTGGTCGCCACGTCGGCGACGCCGCGCCGGACCTTCTGGAGCAGCTCCAGCTGCTTCTGGTACGAGTAATCGAGGGTCTCGCGCGGGTCCTCGGCCCGGTCAAGGGCCTTGTTCGCCTTCGCGCGGAAGATCATCCCCATACGCTTCATGACACCGCTCATGGGCTTCGCGCGCCCCCTTCTGACCGACTCCGGCAGCTGCTCCTGCGACAGAACCCACAGTACGGGCCCTGCATCCATTACCGCACTGTTCGGGGACGGATGCGCTCATCCCCAAGGACGACTGCGTGCGCTCCCGCTCCGGCGTAGGGAGTAGGTGGTCCCCGGGGTCACCGGAACCCTGCGTCCCGGGAAACATCCGGAGGCGTACGCAACGTCCCCTCTGTCCCCTTACTGACGACTGGTGTTGCCGGATCGTTCCCCACGGGAGTGGGGTCCATGCCCCAAAGCCCTTACCCTTGGGTTTTGTGTTCCGTAGCCGTGCGAAGGATGAGAAGGCCCAGGACGCCGACAAGGCGCCGGTGAACTTCTCCAAGCAGCCCCGCGACCCGCAGGCCCCCAAGGGTCGCCCCACGCCCAAGCGCAGCCAGGCTCAGAGCCAGCGGCGCAGCGTGGCCAACACGTCGATGACGCGCAAGGAGGCCGCCAAGCGCCAGCGCGAGGAGCGCCGTGCCGCGCTGGAGCGGCAGCGTCAGGCGCTGGCGAGCGGCGACGAACGGTACCTCCCCGCGCGTGACAAGGGGCCGATCCGCCGGCTCGCGCGCGACTTCATCGACTCGCGCTTCAACATCGCGGAGTTCTTCCTGCCGATGGCCGTGGTCATCCTCGTGCTGAGCATGGTGCGGGTGGCCGCGTTGCAGAACATCGCGCTGCTGCTGTGGCTCGTGGTGATCGTGCTGATCGTGCTCGACTCGTTCGTCACGGCCTTCCGCCTGAAGAAGCAGCTGAACGAGCGCTTCCCGGGCGAGAACAAGCGCGGTGCCATCGCCTACGCCCTGATGCGCTCGCTCCAGATGCGCCGGCTCCGGCTGCCGAAGCCGCAGGTCAAGCGTGGAGAGCGGCCCTGACCACGACGCCGTTCTCCGGGGGTGCGGCGGATGCCTGGCTGGACAGGCTGGGCGGGCTGCGCGATGTCGTCCGGCAGGAGTTGGTGGCCCGCCAGCTGGACGAGCAGATAGTCGGCCGGTTCCCGGTCGGACAGCGCCTGCGGGTGCTCGACGTGGGGATGGGCCAGGGCACGCAGGCGCTGCGGCTGGCCCGGGCCGGGCACCAGGTGACCGGTCTGGAGCAGGACTCGACGATGATCGCCGCGGCCCGGGAGGCCCTCGCCGGGGAGCCGGAGGGCATCCGGGAGCGGATGCGCATCATCGAGGGCGACGGCCGGGACACCGGTGTGCACTTCCTGCCCGGCAGCTTCGACGTGGTGCTGTGCCACGGCGTCCTGATGTACGTCGAGGAGCCGGACCCGCTGCTGGCGGGGCTGGCCCGGATGCTCGCGCCGGGCGGGCTGCTGTCCCTGCTGGTGCGCAACGGTGACGCCCTCGCGCTGCGTCCGGGGCTGTCCGGCGACTGGGCGGGCGCTCTGGCCGCGTTCGACACGGTGGCCTACCGCAATCGCCTCGGGCTGGACGTGCGGGCCGACCGGCTGAAGGACCTGACGTCGACGCTGGCGGGGATCGGGGCGCCGCTGCACGCCTGGTACGGGGTGCGGGTGTTCACGGACACGGCGGCGGACGGCGCCGAGGTCCCCGCCGACGTGGAGACGCTGCTGGCGGCGGAGGAGAAGGCCGGGCGGACGGATCCGTACCGCGGGGTGGCGGCGCTGCTGCACCTGTGCGGCGTGCGGGGCTGACGCGCGCGAGAACAGGAAGGGGGCGGGCGGGGGCCGTGCGGCCCCCGCCCGCCCCCGGGCTCACGCCTCGGCGGCGTGCAGACTCATCGGCCCGTAGATCTCCGTGGCGTCCTCGAACAGCCGCACCTGGTCGGCACCACCCTCCTGAAGGGCCTTCCAGTGCTCCCCGATCCAGGACTCGGCGTCCCCCTGCGTGGGGAACTCCTCCGGCGGCACCGCGGGCTGGACCTCCGTCCCGTCGGTCTTCTCGAACCGCCACGTCCATGCCGCCATGTACGCCTCCCATGTGTGTGAGCACACTGCACAGCGAAAAGCCGGATCCTGGTCCGGCTCCCGTCCAAGAGCCTATGCGCTCCGCCGTGTGCGGCGTCATAGGCCTTGCGGGGGTGCGGGTCACCGGTTGGAGTGCGGGCCGTGGCCGGCTGGTCGCGCGGTTCCCCGCGCCCCTGTCGGGGCGTCTCGATCACGCGTGACGCATGGCCACGGGTGAGAATCGTTGCGTGGAACTCACTCTGCTCGGCACCGGCGCCCCCGCGGGACTCCCCCGCCCCGACTGTCCCTGCGCGGCCTGTGCGGCCGCCCTCGGTCCGGACGCGCGGGCGGCCACCGCGCTGCTCCTGGACGGGGCCGTGCTGCTCGATCTGACGCCGGGCGCGGCGTTCGCGGCGGCGCGGGCGGGCCGGTCCCTGACCGGCGTTCGTCAGGTGCTGCTGTCGCATCCGCACGACGGGCCGCCGGTCGAGGTGCCCGCGGGGCTGCCGCAGCCCGGACGGGTGCCGGACGGCCGGGAGTTGACGCTGCTGACGGGGCACCGGGTGCGGGCGGTGGCGCTGGACGCTCCGGGCACGGGCTACGCGGTGACCGGTCCGGAGGGGCAGCGGCTGCTGTATCTGCCGCCGGGCGGGGCCCCGGCGGGTCTTGAGGAGCCGGCCGAGTCGTACGACATGGTGCTCGCGGACGTCGTGGGGCGGCCGGACGCGCTGGCGAAGCTGCGGGCGGTGGGGGCGGTCGGGCCGACGACCGATGTGGTCGCCGTCCATCTGGACCACGACGTGCCGCCCGGCCGTGAGCTCGGGCGGCGGCTCGCGGCGGCCGGGGCGCGGGCCGTGCCGGACGGGGTGACGCTGGCGGTGGGGGCGTACGAGGACGTGCCGGACGTGCCGCGGCGGACGTTGGTGCTTGGCGGGGCGCGGTCGGGCAAGTCGGTGGAGGCCGAGCGCAGGCTGGAGGCCTTCCCGGACGTGCTGTACGTGGCGACGGGCGGCTCGCGCAACGGGGACACGGAGTGGTCCGCGCGGGTGGCGGCGCACCGGGTCCGGCGGCCGGGGTCGTGGCAGACGGTCGAGACCTGCGATCTGGTGCCGCTGCTGGAGGCGGAAGGGCCGCCGCTGCTGATCGACTGTCTTTCGCTGTGGCTGACCGACGCGATGGACTCCGCCGGGGCGTGGGACGACGCGGTGTGGGCGGAGCGGGGGGAGAAGGTGCTGCGGGAGCGGGTACGTGAGCTCACGGAGGCGGTGCGGGCCACCCGGCGGACGGTGGTCGCCGTGTCGAACGAGGTGGGGTCGGGGATCGTGCCGTCGACGGCGTCGGGGCGGCGCTACCGCGATGAGCTCGGGCGGCTGAACGCGGGGTTCGCGGACGAGTGCGAGCACGTCCTGCTGGTGGTGGCGGGGCAGGCCGTGGCGCTGCGGGGCTGACAGCGGCCACGGCCGGGCCTGGCGACGAGAGCTAGGGGGCCTTGCGGGCGATCACCCGATAGGTGTTGGCGAGGCGTGTGCGGCGGGCCAGCGGGGCCAGGAGCTGGTCCGCGACCGCCGCCACGGCCACCAGCGGGACGCCCGCGCGCAGCAGGGCCGTACGGGCGTGCCGTCGGGCCGGGGGCGGGGGGATCGCCCGCCAGGGGGTGTCCGGGGCCGGCAGGGCGTGGGAGAGGGCCAGGGACAGGGCGCCCGCGAGGTCGTGGGGGACGTGGACCGGGCGGTGGTCGAGCGTCAGAATCGTGCAGCCGGCCGCCTCCAGTTCCGCCCGGAGGTTGGCCGGGGGGACGAGGTGCAGGTGGCGGGGCTGGTCGTGGGCGAGCCACCAGCGGCCCAGGAGGGCGGCGAAGAGGCTGCGGGGGTCGAGGGTCTCCAGCAGCAGGTGGCCGCCGGGGCGCAGGACGGACAGGGCCGCGCGCAGTTCCGCTCGCGGGTCCGGGGTGCCCTCCAGGTGGTGGAGCATGCTGACCACGTCGTAGCGGGCGCGCAGGGGGGCGGCGATCCGAGGGTCCGTCAGGCGGCCTACGTGGGCCTCCTCGACGCGGTCGGCCGAGCGGGCGCGGACCACGCGTGGGGTGGGGTCCAGGCCGTCGAAGGCGGTGTACGGGAAGAACCGCCGGGCTGTGGCCGGGAAGCGGGCGTGGCCCGTCCCGACGTCGAGCCAGCTCTCCGGTTCGCCCAGGCGCAGCATCGCGCGGGCCGCCGAGCGGTGGCGGCGCGGGCTCGCGCGCAGGGCGAGGAGGCCGTCGCTCGCCGGGTCCCGGGGCGCCCCGCGCACGGTCCGGTGGTAGAGCGCCAGGCCCTCCACGGTGAGGCGGGGGTTCTGGAAGGTGTGGCCGCAGTCGCGGCAGGCGTCGACGGTGAAGCTGCCGGGCTTGTACTGCCGCAGGTCACCGGTGCGCAGCCGGGTGCGCAGCCGGGTGGAGCCGCACCAGGGGCAGTCCTGCCTGCGCGGTTCGTGGACCGGTGTGGTCGCTGGGGGGAGGGGGAGTGCGGAGGGGGCGGGGTGGGCGGGCATGGGCGGCTCCCGGGCGCGGCGGCGTACGGCGGGGACGTACGGCGGGGGTCGTCGGGCGAAGAGCGGTCACGTACGACAATCCGCTGCAAAACGGAACGTATGGGATGCCGATCCCGGGTGCAACGACGTCGTCGTGACGGAGTGGTGATGTGGCGCCGTGCTGTTCGACCGGGGCCGGTACTGTTCGGCGAATGAGCTCGCTTAATCTCGACGACTTCACCGATCTGATCGAGCGTCCGGACGGCGGGGTCCGCCGTGACGCCGAGGCGCGCCGGGAGCGGCAGATCGTGCCGCCCGGATCGCTGGGCCGCCTCGACGAACTGGGTGAGTGGCTGGCGGCGGCGCAGTCCGCCGTGCCGGTGCGGCCGGTCGAGCGGCCCCGGGTGGTGCTTTTCGCCGGTGACCACGGCATCGCCGGGCTCGGCGTGTCGGCCCGCCCGGCGGGCGGCGCCGGGGAGTTGGTGCGCGAGGTCCTGGAGGGCGGCCGGCCCGTGTCGGTGCTGGCCCGGCGGCTGGGCGTGCCGGTGCGGGTGGTGGACATGGCCCTGGACTGCGACCCCGAGTCGCTGCCGGAGGACGTCGTCCGGCACCGGGTGCGGCGTGGCAGCGGGCGGATCGACATCGAGGACGGGCTGTCCGTCGAGGAGGCCGAGGCGGCGTTCCGGGCCGGGGTCGCGGTGGCCGACGAGGAGGCCGACTCGGGCACGGACCTGGTGGTGCTCGGCGATGTGAGCGTCGGCGGGACCACGGTGGCGGGCGTGCTGGTCGCCGCGCTGTGCGGGGTCGACGCGTCGGTCGTCACGGGCCGGGGCGGGCTGGCGATCGACGACCTGGCGTGGATGCGCAAGTGCGCGGCGATCCGGGACGCGCTGCGCCGGGCGCGGCCGGTCCTCGGGGACCAGTTGCGGCTGCTGGCGACGGTGGGCGGCGCCGACTTCGCGGCGATGACCGGCTTCCTCCTGCAGAGCGCGGTGCGCAAGCTGCCGGTGGTGCTCGACGGGGTCGTGACGGCCGCCTGCGCGCTGGTCGGGCAGCGGATCGCGTTCCGGGCGCCGGACTGGTGGCTGGCCGCGCACGACAGCGGGGAGCCCGGGCAGGCCAAGGCGCTGGACCGGATGGCCCTGGAGCCGCTGCTGACCCACGGGGTGACCGTCGGCGAGGGTGCGGGCGGGCTGCTGGCGCTGCCGCTCGTGCAGGCGGCGGCCGCGCTGGCGGCGGAGCTGCCGGAGAAGCCCAAGGAGTCCGAGGAGCCGGCCGGGCCGGAGCCCTCCGAGGAGCCGGAGGAGCCCGCCGGGCGGTAGCGCCGCCGAGATCCAGGTCACTCACGCCTGGCTCAACTTCGTCCCGTTCCGGTCGGTCTTGGAACGTGGTGTCGGTTTGACTGAGTCGCAGACACCCTCAGACGTAACCACGCACGGACGAGGACGACCGCCCGATGACCACGCTCGCCCGCTGGGCCCGCGCCGAATGGGGTGCGCTGTACGCGGCGGTGCGCGGGCCGCTGGCCGAGCGGCGGTGGCGGGCGGTGCCGATGGCGGTCACGGCCGCGTGCCTGACGGCCGTGCTGCACGTCGTGCACCAGCAGTCGTGGGGCTTTCAGCTCGTGCAGGACCTCGGCGGGGTGCGGGCCGGGGACCCGGTGTGGTCGGCGCTGCTGCGGACGCCGCTGTCGCTGTTCGTGCCCGCCCTGGACCTGCCGGTGTGGGGCGCTCTCGCGCAGATCCTGCTGGTCTTCGGCGTCGCGGAGCTGTGCCTCGGCTGGTGGCGGACCCTCGCCCTCGCCTATGCGGCCACGCTCGCGGGCACGCTGTACGCGCGCCTGGGCATCTGGCTAGGCCCGGACTCCCCGCTCGGTCTGCCGGCCTCCGACCGGTGGGTGGTGGACACCGGGCCGTCGGCGGCCGTGGTGGGCCTGGCCGTCTTCCTGGGGTGGCGCCTGCGCGCCTGCGTCACGGCGTCGGTGGTGATCGCGGCGATGGTGGTGGAGGTGGTGCTCAAGGAGAACCTCGCGGGCAAGGAGCACCTGGCCGCGATCGTGGCGGTGCTGGCGCTGTGCGCGGCCGGCGAGCTGCGTCAGCGGCGTTCGAGGGACCGGGCCGGTTCGGGGTCGGGCGCTCCGCCGATCCAGTCCTGAACCGCGCGCGAGGGAGCCGCCCAGCGGCGGTCGTGGTGGTAGGAGCGCAGGGCGGACTTGGCCCGGGCGCGGGGCCGGTTGCGGTAGAACCGCTTGGCCCACGGCGAGGTGGGGCGGGCCAGCCGTACGGCGCCGACCAGGGCGACGAGGGGGATGATCACGCCCACGACCGCGAGGCGGACCTTGCCCTTGAACAGGGCGATGAGGGCGAACCCGAAGTTCACCAGGATGTTCACGAGGACGACGGCGCGGTTCTGCTGCTGGTCCTCGTCGAGGTCGTCGACGCCCAGCGGTGAGAAGCCGATCAGGAGCAGGCCGACGAGGGAGGCGGTGAGGACCACCATCTCCACGCTCTTGCGGCCGTCCGGGGTCCAGTAGACGTCGGCGAGATGCAGGACCAGGGCGAACTCGTCCAGGACCAGGCCCGCGCCGATGCCGAAGAACACCGCGGCCAGGCACGAGCCGAAGCCGTGCCGGCCGCCGGCGACCGCGCCGAAACCGCCGATGATCGTCAGGATGACCCCGGGGACCACGTGGTGGACGTGGACGCCACCGCTGCTGACGTTGCCGAAGGGGCCCCTGCCGGCCCGGATGAGGCGGGTGATGATCCGGGTGATCAGGAAGGTCAGCACGAAGGCGACGAGAGCGAGAAGGAGCGGCAGCTTGCCGGGTTCGATGATGTTCCGCTCCAGCCATCCCATATGTGAACTTTATCCTCGGGTGCCGTTCCCGCTCTCCTGACCGGCCGGTAGCCTGCGCCGGTGCCCAGAACCTCGCCCCTCCACGGCCTCCGCTTCGCCTTCGGCACCCTCACGGTGATCCCCGTCCGGGTGACCCGCTGGGACCGGGAGGCGGCGCGCGGCGGCATGCTGTGCGCGCCGCTGGCCGGGCTGGCGGTGGGTGCCGCGTCCGCCCTGCTCGGACTGGTGCTGCTGTTCCTCGGCGCGGGAGCGCCGCTCGCCGCCGTGGTGAGCGTCGCGGTGCCCGCCGCGCTCACCCGGGGGCTGCATCTGGACGGGCTCGCGGACACCGCCGACGGCCTGGGCAGCGCGAAGCCCGCCGAGGACGCGCTGCGGATCATGAAGCAGTCGGACATCGGCCCGTTCGGGGTCATCACCCTCGTCCTCGCCCTGCTCGCGCAGGTCGCCGCGCTCGCCCAGGCCTACGACGCCTCCTGGGCCCGGGGCGCGTGCGCCGTCGTCGTCTCCGCGACGTGCGCCCGGCTGGTCCTGACCCTGGCGGCGCGGACCGGGGTGCCGGCCGCGCGGCCGGAAGGGCTGGGGGCGGCGGTCGCCGGTGTGGTGCCGCCGCGGGGCGCGGTGGTCGCGGCCGTGGCCGTCGCGGGGGCCGCGGCGGGGTCCGGTGCCCTCCTCGGGCCGTACGGCGTGGTGCGTGGCGTGCTCGCGGTCGTCCTCTCCCTGGCCGCCGCCGAGGCGCTGCTGCGCCATTGCACCCGCCGCTTCGGCGGGGTCACCGGGGATGTCTTCGGCGGCCTGGCGGAGACGGCGGCGACCACCGCGCTGGTCGTTCTGTCACTGGGCTGAAACGATCTCCTCGTCCCTCTCCTGCCCGGGCCGCTCAGCCGCTAGCTTCCTGCCCGACACACACGTGATCGGGGGATGTACATGCCGAAGCTGCGCCGTGCCCTGGCCTGGCTCGTCGATTTCGCGCTGGTGGTGACGCTCGCCTCGGCGCTCGCCGTGCTCACCTTCCACCGGGTCTCGGCGCTCGTCACCGACGTGCCCGAGCTGGCCACCCGCGGCGGCCTGGACCTGCTGACCTCGCGCGGTGACGTGCTCGACGCCTCCCAGGACCTGGGGCTGACGCTGTGGGACAAGTCCGTGCTGTACGTCGAGCAGGCCTTCGGGCTGCTGGTGCTGGCGGTGTTCCTCTACCAGTGGGCGTGCCTGGCCGTCGCCGGGCGCACCGTCGGCAAGGCCCTGGCCGGGCTGAGGGTCACCCCGACCGTGCCGCGCAGGATGCGGGCGGCCCGGCGCGCCGCCGTCACCACCGCCGTGGACGTCGCCGTGTACGCCGTGGCGTGCGTGCTGCTGGTCGAGGGGCAGGTCGTGCTGTCGGTGCTGGTGTGGGCGGTCGCGGTGGTGCTGTTCCTGCTGAACGCGCTGCCGGTCCTCTCCCCCGGCCGCCGGTCCCTCGCCGACCGGATCGCGGGCACGGCGGTGACCGGGTTCGGGCTCAGCAGGCCCGTCGCCACGCCCCTAGTTCGTACTTCTTGAGCAGCGAACTGAGCCTGAGCCGGCGAGAGTCGGCGCAGAAGCGGCCGGTGGGCACCTCGTACTCGACATGGAAGACGGCCTTGCCCGCGGCGACGAACGGCTTGAGGGCGGCGCACTCGCCGTACTGGGCGCACTGTTCGTTGACCGCGAAGTCGAAGTCCCCGACCAGTTCCGGGATCTGGTCCAGGTCGTTCTTCAGGCCGACGGCCAGCCCCCGGTCGTGGGCGAGGCGGGCGATGAGGCGGTTGTAGCGGAGCTGGTCGGTGGCCGTGAGCGGGAAGCCGGTGTCGTTGCGGTAGCCGTCCATGTTGTCGGGCTCCACCGCGTCGAAGCCCTTTTCCCGGCACATGTCGATCCGGGCCGCCATGAGCGGCTCCAGCACGTCGGTGCGGCGGATGTCGAGCCAGCGCTCGCCCTTCCAGCCGTTGCCGCGGCCCAGGACCGACGCGGGGAAGTCACCGGCGTCCGGGCGGAACTCCTCCCAGGCGCCGGTGGACAGGTAGCAGATGACCTTACGGCCCTCGCGGTGCAGCCGGCCGACGGTGTCCTCGGAGTGGTCGAAGCCGTCGATGTCGTAGACGGGCACGTCGACGGAGGTGTCCAGGCGGCCGCTGAGCTGCCACTGCCAGGCGGTGCCGGGGCGGGGACGCCAGCGGGGGCCGGGCTTGTCGTCGGGAGCCTGGGCGCACCCCGCGAGCAGCACGAGGAGCAGGGCGGCGACGAGCGGGGGACGGCGTCTCACGGGGCGTTCTCCAGGGTGTGCGGCAGTGTGCCCCAGGGATGATCTCCCGTTCCGGGCACCGCGCAGTGCACCGCCGCGCCCCGCGCCCGGGCCAGGGTCTCCGGGTCGGCGCCGCGGGGCACGTGGTGGACGAGGTGGCACAGCCGTACGTCCGGGCCGCCGGGCCGGGGCTGCGGGGGCAGGGCGCGGTACGCGTCCCAGGTGCCCTCGAAGGTGACGAGGAGGTCGGCGATGCGGGCGTAGCAGGGGTGGGGTGTCGTGCCGTGGTTGAGGACGAGGGTGCCGCAGCCGACGCCCCAGGCGGCGACCGCCAGCCGCTGGTAGTGCTCGAACGGCTCGGGCCCGGACGGGACCTGGTCGAGGAAGGCGCCATCCGCGCGGTACCAGTCGCGGTGCCGGGCGAGGTCGCGGACGACGTCACCGGCGGGTCGGCGGCCGTAGTCGGTGTCGGCGTACCCGAGGACCCGCACGCCCGCGGCCCGCAGCCGGCCGGCCACCTCGGCGAAGGCCGCGTCGGGGCGGTCGCCGGGGCCGTCGGCCGGGTTGAGGACGACCCCGTAGAGGCGGGGTGCCGCCGCCACGATCGCGTCCCACTCGGCGGGGCGGACGGACGGGTGCTCGTAGTAGGGGACCAGAAGAGTGCTCATCGGTGGGCGGTTGCCCTTCCCAGCAGGGTGCACACCAGGGCGGTCTGCGCGACGGCGGCGGCCCCGTACACGGCGGTCGCGGTCAGGTGCGGATCGCCGGTGCGGGTGACGAGCAGCAGCGTCTGGACGAGGGCCGCGGCGCAGCACACCGCCGTCGCGCCTGTCACGGCGCCGGACGACTGGAGCAGCAGGCCCGTCCACAGGACCACGCCCAGCAGGAGCAGCCCGGCCGTCCGGAAGCCGCCCGGGGCCGGGGCGTGCGGCCACAGGGCGGAGGCGGCGAGGCTCAGCGCGAGCAGGACGAGGAGGTAGCCGGCCAGGCACCGCAGGACCGTCAGGACGGTGCCGCGCCGGAAGGCCCGGGCGGTGCCGCTGGAGCGCAGCCCGGCGAGGCTGTGGCCGCGGAAGCGGTACAGCAGCCACTCGGCGGGGCCCATGCTGAGGGTGAGCGCCACGGCGGCGGGCGCGGCGATCGCCCCGGCTCTCTCACCGGCGAGGACGTCACCGAGGTCCGCGTGCAGCACGAGGACACCGGTGGCGAGCCCGAACAGCGCGTACGGCACGGAGGCCGTGAGCCGGGGTGCGGCGGGGCGGCGCCGGGCGGGCAGGGCGCCGAACGCGCCGAAGGGGAGGAGGGCGGCGAGGCCGGCGCTGCAGCCGTGCCCGTCCTTGAGGGCGGGTGCCACCTCGCGCAGGGCGAGCACGGTGACCGCCGCCAGGCCGGCCACGAGCAGGGCCACGCTCACGGCCTCGGGCAGTGCGGCGGCCGGGGACAGCACCGCGCCCAGCGCCACCGGCGCGAGGGCGGCCGGCAGCAGTCGTTCGCGGCCCATCACCAGCACAACGGTCGCCGCGGCCAGGTAGCAGGACTGCCCGGCGGCGAAGGCGATCACGGCCGGGGAGGCGCTGCCCGCGCACGAGAGGGCGACCAGGGAGCCGAGCAGCGCGCCCGCCGGGGCGCCGATCAGCAGGGTCCGCCGGGCGGCGGGCCGGTCGCCCAGCCCCAGCCAGACGTAGGCCCGGTGGGCGAGGCCCTGGTTCCACGTCCAGCCGCACAGGGCGCCGGCCAGGAGGGGGACCGTGCCCGCGGGGAGGCCGAAGTCGCCGGGGCCGGCGAGCAGCGGGGCCCCGAGGACGTAGGCGAGACCGGGCAGGGCGAAGACGACGCCGCGCAGCAGGCAGCCGAGCAGACCGGCACGCCACGGGCCGGGGGGCGGGGCGTCGGGCTCGGGGTAGCGGCGCTCGACGCGTTCGTAGAGGGTCTCGGCGAGCGCGAAGGAGTTCTTCAGGCCGTACCGCTCGCGTATCTGGTCGTCGGACAGGCCGTCGGACTCCAGCAGGGCGGCTATCTCGTCCGGGTGGACGGCCGCCGCGGTGAAGTCCTCCAGCCGGTCGGCCAGTTCGTCGACCGGGTCGGGCAGGGCCCAGCTGGGGGTGCGCTGCCGGGGGATGCCGGGGAGGGTGCCGGGGCGGGGCCCCGGGGGCGTCCGCACGCTCTCGCTCACCAGCCGGCCCCTTCCCCGGACTCCGTCCCGGGGGACCCCGGGACGGAGGTGGACGCGTACCAGGGGTCGCGCAGTTCCAGGGTCCAGTCGTCCACGGTCTCCAGCGTGGGTTCGTACACCTCGTCCTCGCCCGCGAGTTCCTTGTAGATGGTGCGGAAAGCGTCCACCGAGCGGCGCAGGGTGAACCGGTCGATGACGCGCTGACGGGACAACTCGCCCAGGCGCACCCGCCGTTGATCGTCCTTCAGCAGGGTCAGCGCGGCGGCGGCCATCTTCTCCGGCTCGCGCGGGGGCACCACCAGGCCCGTGTCGCCGACCGCCTCGCGCACCCCGCCGACGTCCGTCGACACCGTGGTCCGGCCGCAGGACATGGCCTCGATGATGGAGAACGGGAAGCCCTCGGAGATCGACGACAGCATGACCAGGTGGCCGGCCGCGTAGGCCCGCCAGACCTCGCTGACGCGGCCCTCGAAGGTCAGCCCGTCGGTGACGCCCAGTTCGGCGGCGAGTTTCTCCAGCCGGGTGCGGTAGGCCTCGCCGCCGGGCGGGACCGGGCCGAAGAGCCTCAGCCGGGTCGCCGGGATCTCCGCGCGCACCGTCGCGTAGGCGCGGATCAGGGTCTCCAGGTCCTTGATGGGGTCGACCCGGCCGCACCAGGACAGGGTGGGCACCTCCGGCTCGGGGCCGGCGTGCGGGAAGGCGGCCGGGTCGACGCCGTTGTAGACCGTGCGGATCTTGTCGGCGTCGGCGCCGCCGCGCTCCTCCCAGCGGCGGTTGTACCGGTTGCAGGGGGTGATCAGGTCGGCGGCGCGGTAGCCGTGGGAGTTCAGTTCGCGGTAGAAGCCCAGCATGAACGCCTTCACGGGCCAGCGCTGGGCGCCCTGGCGGTAGCCGAGGTAGCGCTCGCGCAGGTAGATGCCGTGCTCGGTGAGCAGGAACGGCACCCCGTCCAGGTGCCGGGCGGCGAGCGCGGGCAGGGTCGCGAGGCCGCTGCTGACGGCGTGGGTGACGGTGCCTTCGGTGCCTTCGGGTATGCGGAAGCCGAGCGGGCGCAGGGCGTGCTCCAGCAGGTCGGTGGCGGTCAGCGCGTCGTGCACGGTCGGGTGGGCGGGGGCCGTCGGCAGGTGCGGCATGGTCCAGATCCACATCAGCGACCGCAGCGCGGACTCGGTGCGCAGCGCGGCCGGCAGCAGCCCGTCCCGGGCGAGTGCGGCCAGCTCGTTCAGGGACTCGCCGAAGTCGGCGTGCGAGCCGGGGTCGAGGAAAGAGAGCAGGAACCGCTCGTAGGTCTCGGTGAACCGGCGGCGGGCCCTGCCGTACGGAGGCCTGGCGCGGCCCGGGCGCGGACCCCAGGTGGGGATCGAGGTGTGCGCCTGGACGTTGGGCGGCAGCTCCCAGGTGACGGGTTCACGGCCGCTGCCGGTGAGCGAGACGATGTGGAAGCCGACCTCCGGCATGCCCTTGACGAGCTGGTCGCACCAGGTGCTGACGCCGCCGTGGACGTGTGGGTAGGTGCCTTCCGTGAGCATGGTGACATGACGGCCTGTACGCCTCATGCGGTGTTTCCCCCTGGGTGCGGACGGCGGGCGGGGAACTGCTGCCGGATCCCGGGCGCGGGTCCGTCGTGGCTGGTCGCGCAGTTCCCCGCGCCCCTTTAGGGCAGCTTCAAGGTGAGGGCCGACTGGAGCGTGGCCGGGGTCGTCCAGGCCGAGCGGGCTCCGGCGTACGGGGTGCCGAAGGCGCTGGTGCCGACCAGGAGTTGCTTCTTGGTGCCCTCGGGGGCGGTGACCGGGATCTGGGTGCCCGACGGGGCGGTGACCGTGACCGTGTTCCCGATGCGGTACGCCGTGACGCGGTTGTTCGCCAGGGCCGTCTGCCAGGCGGCGCGGCGCTGCACCTCGGTGCCGATGGCGCTCTGCCGGGGGTTCTCCAGCGGCGTGCTGTCCGTGAACAGCGCCCGGTAGTCGGCGAGCACCTTCTCCATGACCGGGTACAGCAGCCGGTCCTCGGCCAGGTTGGACTGGTGCGCGTAGTGCGGCCGGGGATCGCCCGCCAGGACGTGCCCGAGGGCGGTGCGCGCCTCCTGCGGGACGATGTGCCCGGCGTAGCCGGTGGTGACGTCGAGCGGCTCGTCCAGGCACGTCGAGGTGGGGTTGTCCTCGCAGACGCCGCTGCCGCCGTCGGCGCGCGAGGTGTAGACCCAGTTGTACTCGTCGGCCATCTCGGCCGCCGTGCCCACGTTGTAGTACACGTTCATCGGGTGGCGCGGGACGGTCAGCGCGCTGCCGACCGCACGCTGCTCGGGCTCGCGGGAGTTGTCCGAGGCGATCCACTTGACGCCGGTGTCGGCGAGGGCGCCGGCCAGGTTCGGGTTGTCGTCGGGCTGCTGGGGCAGGGTCCTCAGGCCCGAGTGCTCCCCGGTTACCAGCTCCGTGCGGTCGATCGGCAGGCCCTTGCCCACGGCCCAGGTGTGGTTGTCGCGGATCTGCGCGGCGATCTCGGCGCGGCTCATGTACGCGGTCGAGCCGTCGGCCTTCCTGGCGCAGCTCCACGGCACGCGGGAGGTGTCCTGCACGCAGCCCAGGAACGGGTGCGTGTAGGTGTGGTTGACCCAGCGGTACTGCGCCTTGTCCGCGAGCAGCCGGGCGGCGAGGGCGTCGGTGCCGCCGTGCTCGGTCTTCCACTCCTCGCCCGAGCCGGCGTTGAAGACCATGTCCATGGTGAAGCCGTGTTCGCGCTGCCACTGGGCGGCGTGGGCGGCGTCGTCGGCGGTCATGCGGATCGGCGTGGTGCTCTCGCCGTCACCGCCCGCGCAGTCGAAGTCGCCCGGGGTGCAGTTGTGTTCGGTGTCCCAACGGCTGTCGGGGGCGAACACGTCGTCGACGTGCACCGCGAAGGAGTTGCGGGTTCGGCCCAGGTGCACGCCCTGGGTGAGCCACTCGACGATGCCGCGGGCCAGCAGCCGGAACTGCTGCTGGCTGTTGTTGTAGGCGAACGTCACCACGAGCTCGCGGCGGCCGTCGTGGGCGTACTCGCCGACCAGGCTGCCCCTGCCGGTGCCGCCGGGCACCGGCAGGTCGACGTAGCTGGTGTAGCCGCTGCGGGGCCGGGCGACGTAACCGTAACTCTCCTGCACTGCCGGTGCGTTGTCCTCGAAGCGGAACGCGCCGTCGAGGTAGCCGAACGGGCCGGTCCTCCCGGCCGCGGTGACGGTCGCCTCGCGCCCGTCAAGAGTGCCAGCCCAGCCACCCTCGCTGGTGTAGTCGAGGCCGACCGCCGGGTGCGCCCAGGTGTAGGCGTCGACCTGCGGGATGCCGTAGGCGCGCTCGTAGGTCTCCAGCGCGGTCTGCTCGGCGGAGCCCGCGCCGAACGGGGTCTCGTCGGGCAGCACGACGCCCTGGTACTTGGCGCGGGGCCGGCCGCTCACGGTGTCGCTCAGGAACGCCGCCGTGATCACCGGCCGGCCGGAGTCGTTCAGGTCGACGGTCGTGTACGGGATGCCCGTGCTCCTCAGCTGGGCGGTGACAGCCCTGACCGGGCTGTCTCCGTCGTCCACCACCAGCACCCTCAGATCGACGCGGGGTTCCTCGGCGGCCGCGGCCCCGGGCGTCGTGACCCCGGCCGTGATCATGCCGGCGGCCGTCATCGCCGCGGCCGTGGTCCTCCATCTGCGCGCACGCTGCGCCATGGTTCCTCCCCCAGAGCGGTGAGCAGGGCGCTCACCGGATCGCGACGAGTGTGACCCGGTTCACCGGTGTGAGGGTTCAAGAAATGGCCACTGCGCCACCGACGGGTGAACGCCCGCAGGAATGAGCGAACGGGACCACGCGCGTAGTCTCGACGTCGAGTGTTCGCCGCACCGGGGAAGGCCCCGTGGATACCGGACCCTGAGGTCGGAATAGGGTCGGTCGGCGATCTCCCGTCGTCCGCCCGCCGGGCGGGCGGGAGGTCGCCTACCGGCCCTTGGGGTCGGCTGTCGGGCCCGGTCGACCCACACCGTTCGACCACAGCAACTTCACATCGGAAGCGAGATTTCACCACCGTGACTGCTCTCACTCTCAGCACCGCCGCGGCGTCCGGTCTGCGGGCCGACGCGATCGTGATCGGTGTCGCCAAGGGTGCCAACGGGCCGGTCGTCGCACCGGGCGCCGAGGCCGTGGACAAGGCGTACGACGGCAGGCTCGCCGGCATTCTGGAGACGCTCGGCGCCTCCGGCGGCGAGGGCGAGGTGACGAAGCTGCCGGCGCCGTCCGGCTTCAAGGCACCGCTCGTCCTGGCGGTCGGCCTGGGCGCGGCCCCGGAGAAGGACGCCGAATACGACTCCGAGGCCCTGCGCAGGGCCGCCGGTGTCGCCACCCGCGCCCTGGCCGGCTCCAAGAAGGCCGCCTTCGCGCTGCCGCTGGCCGACGCCGCCGCCGCCGGCGCGCTCGGGGAGGGCGCGCTGCTCGGCGCGTACTCCTTCGACACCTACAAGGCCAACGGCCAGGACCCCAAGGCCAAGAACGGCAAGGCGCCCCTGGCCGAGGTCACCCTGCTCGGCGGCAAGCCCCGCGACAAGGCGTACAAGGCCGCGGTCGAGCGTGCCGTCGCCGTGTCCGAGGAGCTCAACCGCTCCCGCGACCTGGTCAACACCCCGCCGAACGACCTCAACCCCGAGTCGTTCGCCGCGCTCGCCCAGGCCGCGGCCAAGGAGCACGGCATCAAGGTGCAGGTGCTCGACGAGAAGGCCCTGGTCAAGGGCGGCTACGGCGGCATCCTCGGCGTCGGGGCGGGCTCGGCGGCCGGTCCGCGCCTGGTCAAGCTGTCGTACACCTCCTCCAAGGCCAAGAAGCACCTCGCCTTCATCGGCAAGGGCATCACCTACGACTCGGGCGGCATCTCGCTGAAGCCGGCCGGTCACAACGAGACGATGAAGTGCGACATGGCCGGTGCGGCCGCCGTGTTCGCAGCGGTCGTCGCCGCCGCGCGTCTCGGCCTGGAGGTCAACGTCACCGGCTGGCTCGCCCTGGCCGAGAACATGCCCTCCGGGTCCGCGACCCGTCCGGGTGACGTCCTGCGGATGTACAGCGGCAAGACCGTGGAGGTGCTCAACACCGACGCCGAGGGCCGCCTGGTGCTGGCCGACGCGCTGTGGGCGGCGTCGCAGGAGAAGCCGGACGCGATCGTGGACGTGGCGACGCTGACCGGGGCGATGGTGCTGGCGCTGGGCAACCGGACGTTCGGGATCATGGGCAACGACGACGCGTTCCGCGCGGCGCTGTGCGAGGCCGCCGAGGAGGTCGGCGAGCCGGCGTGGCCGATGCCGCTGCCGGAGCACCTGCGCAAGGGGATGGACTCGGCCACGGCCGACATCGCGAACATGGGCGAGCGGATGGGCGGCGGACTGGTCGCCGGCCTGTTCCTGCGCGAGTTCGTGGGCGAGGGCATCACCTGGGCGCACCTGGACATCGCCGGGCCGGCCTTCAACGACGGCGGGCCGTTCGGGTACACGCCGAAGGGCGGCACGGGGACGGCCGTGCGGACGCTGGTCCGGCTGGCCGAGCTGACGGCCGCGGGCGATCTGGGCTGAGCCTCGCCTGAGAGCACGTTCTCGCCCGTTGCGCGGCGAGTGCGGGGGCGTGGGGGCTGTTCGCGCAGTTCCCCGCGCCCCGGGCCGGCCGCCCTCGCGCCCGCGCGGCGGAGCCGCAGATCGGACACAGCCCCGCGCCCCTGCGGGCGCTCCCCCACGCGGCTCATCTGAACGTGGGGTGTCTCACACCGCAGCCCGGCGTCTCCTTGTGTGCTGACAAGTGCGAAGATGGGGCTCGGCAGGACAGGGCCCCACCGAAGGGCCGAAGAACGAGCGGCCGGACACCAGCCGCCTGCCGGTCACTGACGACCGGCTCACGGCGCACATGCATGGAGGACGTGACGTGGCGAACGACGCCAGCACCGTTTTCGACCTAGTGATCCTCGGCGGTGGCAGCGGTGGTTACGCCGCGGCCCTGCGCGGGGCGCAGCTGGGCCTGGACGTCGCCCTGATCGAGAAGGACAAGGTCGGCGGCACCTGCCTGCACCGGGGATGCATCCCCACCAAGGCCCTGCTGCACGCGGGCGAGATCGCCGACCAGGCGCGCGAGAGCGAGCAGTTCGGTGTGAAGGCCTCCTTCGAGGGCATCGACATCGCCGGTGTCCACAAGTACAAGGACGGCGTGATCGCCGGTCTGTACAAGGGCCTGCAGGGTCTGGTCGCCTCCCGCAAGGTGACCTACATCGAGGGTGAGGGCCGGCTGTCCTCCCCCACCTCCGTCGACGTCAACGGCCGCCGTGTCGAGGGCCGCCACGTCCTGCTCGCGACCGGCTCCGTGCCGAAGTCGCTGCCGGGCCTGGAGATCGACGGCAACCGGATCATCTCCTCGGACCACGCCCTCGTCCTGGACCGCGTGCCGAAGTCCGCGATCATCCTGGGCGGCGGCGTCATCGGCGTCGAGTTCGCCTCCGCGTGGAAGTCCTTCGGCACCGAGGTCACGATCGTCGAGGGCCTGAAGCACCTCGTCCCGGTCGAGGACGAGAACTCCTCCAAGCTGCTGGAGCGCGCGTTCCGCAAGCGCGGCATCAAGTTCAACCTGGGCACCTTCTTCGAGAAGGCCGAGTACACCCAGGACGGCGTCAAGGTCACCCTCGCCGACGGCAAGGAGTTCGAGGCCGAGGTCCTGCTGGTCGCCATCGGCCGCGGCCCGGTCTCCCAGGGCCTGGGCTACGAGGAGCAGGGCGTCGCGATGGACCGCGGCTACGTCCTGGTCGACGAGTACATGCGCACCAACGTGCCGACCATCTCCGCCGTCGGTGACCTGGTCCCGACCCTCCAGCTCGCGCACGTCGGCTTCGCCGAGGGCATCCTGGTGGCGGAGCGTCTGGCCGGTCTGAAGACCGTCCCGATCGACTACGACGGTGTCCCGCGGGTGACGTACTGCCACCCCGAGGTCGCCTCCGTGGGCATCACCGAGGCCAAGGCCAAGGAGATCTACGGCGCGGACAAGGTCGTCGCTCTGAAGTACAACCTTGCGGGCAACGGCAGGAGCAAGATCCTGAACACCGCGGGCGAGATCAAGCTCGTCCAGGTCAAGGACGGTGCCGTCGTCGGCGTCCACATGGTCGGCGACCGCATGGGCGAGCAGGTCGGCGAAGCCCAGCTGATCTACAACTGGGAGGCGCTGCCCGCCGAGGTCGCGCAGCTCATCCACGCCCACCCGACGCAGAACGAGGCGCTCGGCGAGGCCCACCTGGCCCTGGCCGGCAAGCCCCTCCACGCGCACGACTGACCCCTCGGTCGACGAACGCGACGACACAGACTTCCGCACTTTCCGTAAGGAGCAACCGAAACCATGGCGGTTTCCGTAACCCTTCCGGCGCTCGGCGAGAGCGTCACCGAGGGCACCGTCACCCGCTGGCTGAAGGCCGAGGGTGAGCGCGTCGAGGCCGACGAGCCGCTGCTCGAGGTCTCCACCGACAAGGTCGACACCGAGATCCCCTCCCCCGCCTCCGGCGTGCTGTCCTCCATCAAGGTCGCCGAGGACGAGACCGTCGAGGTCGGCGCCGAGCTGGCGCTGATCGACGACGGCAGCGGCGCCCCCGCGGCCCAGGAGGCCCCGGCCGCCGAGCAGGCCCCGCAGGCCGAGCAGGTCGCCGAGCCCGCCCCGGAGCCGGCCGCGGCCGCCCCCTCCACCGAGCAGGCCGCCCCGGCGCCCGCCCCGACCGCCGACGCCGCCGCCGGTGGCGGCTCCGCCGAGGGCACGGACGTCGTCCTGCCCGCGCTCGGCGAGTCCGTCACCGAGGGCACCGTCACCCGCTGGCTGAAGTCGGTCGGCGACACGGTCGAGGCCGACGAGCCGCTGCTGGAGGTGTCGACGGACAAGGTCGACACCGAGATCCCCGCCCCGGCCTCCGGCACGCTGCTGGAGATCGTGGTGGGCGAGGACGAGACCGCCGAGGTCGGCGCCAAGCTCGCCGTCATCGGCGAGGCGGGTGCCGCTCCGGCCGCCGCCCCCGCCCAGGAGGCCCCTGCCGCCCCGGCGCAGCCCGAGCCCGCCCAGGCCCCGGCCCCGCAGCAGGCCGCCCCGGCCCAGCAGGCACCGGCCCCGGCGGCTCCGGCCCCGCAGGCTCCGTCTGCTCCTGCCCCGCAGCAGCAGACCACCCCGGCCCCCGACCCGGTCCCGGCCGCTCCGGCGCCCGCCCCGGCTCCGGCCGCTCCGGCCGCCGCCAAGCCGGCCGACGACGGCGCCTACGTCACCCCGCTGGTGCGCAAGCTCGCCGCCGAGCAGGGCGTCGACCTGGCCGGCGTCAAGGGCACCGGCGTCGGCGGCCGGATCCGCAAGCAGGACGTCGTCGCCGCCGCCGAGGCCGCGAAGAGCGCCGCCGCCGCCCCGGCCCCCGCCGCTGCCGCCCCGTCGGCCGCGAAGAAGGCCCCGGCGCTGGAGGCGTCCCCGCTGCGCGGCCAGACCATCAAGATGCCGCGGATCCGCAAGGTCATCGGCGACAACATGGTCAAGGCCCTGCACGAGCAGGCCCAGCTGTCCTCGGTCGTCGAGGTCGACGTCACCCGTCTGATGAAGCTGCGCGCCCGTGCCAAGGACGCGTTCGCGGCTCGTGAGGGCGTCAAGCTCTCCCCGATGCCGTTCTTCGTCAAGGCCGCGGCCCAGGCGCTGAAGGCGCACGCGCCGATCAACGCCAGGATCAACGAGGCCGAGGGGACCATCACCTACTTCGACACCGAGAACATCGGTATCGCGGTGGACTCCGAGAAGGGCCTGATGACCCCGGTCATCAAGAACGCCGGTGACCTCAACCTCGCCGGTATCGCCAAGGCCACGGCCGACCTGGCGGGCAAGGTCCGCGCCAGCAAGATCACCCCGGACGAGCTGTCCGGCGCGACCTTCACCATCTCCAACACCGGGTCGCGCGGCGCGCTCTTCGACACGATCATCGTGCCGCCGGGCCAGGTCGCGATCCTCGGCATCGGCGCGACGGTCAAGCGTCCCGCCGTGATCGAGACGGAGGACGGTCCCGTCATCGGCGTCCGCGACATGACGTACCTGACGCTGTCCTACGACCACCGCCTGGTGGACGGCGCCGATGCCGCCCGCTACCTGACGGCGGTCAAGGCGATCCTGGAGGCCGGCGAGTTCGAGGTCGAGCTCGGCCTCTGACCTTCCGTTCCACGGCTGATCGGTGCCCCGTCCGGATCTCCCGGACGGGGCACCGTGCTACCCGAGGGGCGCGGGGAACTGCGCGAGACGGCACGAACGACCCGCAGCCGCCCGCAGACCGTCCGGCCCGAGCTCACACGCGCCGCAGACACCGTGTGCGCCTCGTCTCACCTGCGCGACAGCCCCCACGTCGGCTCCACCCGCGCAGCGAACCGGCCGTATTGTCTAAGCGTCGATCCCGACCGAGGAGCCCTCATGACCGCGCCCGTCGTCCACTCGCTGCGCGAACAGATCCGCGAGCACATCCTGGAAGGGATCATCAGCGGACGCTGGCAGCCGGGCGAGCGGATCGTCGAGCGCCGGATCGCCACCGAGCTGGAGGTCAGCCAGACCCCGGTCCGCGAGGCCCTGCGCGAACTGGAGTCCCTGCGCCTGATCGAGTCCGCCCCGAACAAGGGCGTGCGCGTGCGGAACCTCACGGCCGCCGACCTGGAGGAGAGCTACCCGGTCCGGGCCGGCCTGGAGGCCATCGCGGCGGAACTGGCCGCCCAGGGCCTCGCGGAGGACTGCTCGGCACTGGAGCCGCACGTCAGCGCCCTGTACGAGGCCGACCGCGTCTGTGACGGCACGGCCCAGGTCCGGCACACCGTCGCCTTCCACCGCGAGCTGGTCCGGGCCGCCGGCAACTCCGTCCTGCTGCACACCTGGGAGGGCCTGGGCATCGAGGTGTTCACGGCCCTGTCGATCCGCTGGCTGGGCACGCAGCAGCAGTCGTACGCGGAGGAGCACGAGGAGCTCGTCGCCGCGTTCAAGCGCCGTGACCCCCGGATCGCCGAGCTCGTGAAGGCGCACGTCCTGGGCTGCGCGCCCCGGGCGTGACACCCGAGCGCACCGTCGCTCAAACGCCCCCGACCTGCGAAAACCGTTCGAAAACCGGTCACCGGGTGCCACCGTCGGAGGCACCCCGTGCCTATTTTCTCGTGATCAAGAGGTTTTGCCCCTCAACCCTTTGATCGATCATCGATCAGCGAGTTACAGTCGCCGACGGGCTTCCACCCGAGCCCCGCGCCCTGTCCTGCCAAAGACAAAGGGCACCCCCGATCCCCTTATGTGAGGGAACCCCCTTCGACTGAGGAAGGCGGCGACATGACCGACCCCAACGCCATCCAGCCGAGCGAGCTCGACCAGCTCCCCGACCGGGACCCGGAGGAGACCGCCGAGTGGCAGGCCTCCCTGGACGCGGTCACCAAGGCTGCCGGGCCGCACCGTGCCGCATACCTGATGCGCCGCACGCTGGAGCGCGCCGAGGGCGCCGGCATCGCGCTGCCGAAGCTCCTCGAGACCGACTACGTCAACTCCATCCCCACCGCCGCCGAGCCGGACGTGCCCGGTGACGAGGCGATGGAGCAGCGGATCACCGCGTGGAACCGCTGGAACGCGGCCGCGATGGTGACCCGGGGCAGCAAGTACGGCGTCGGCGGCCACATCGCCACCTTCGCCTCCGCCGCCTGGCTCTACGAGACCGGCTTCAACCACTTCTTCAAGGGCAAAGAGGCCGACGGCTCCGGCGACCAGCTCTACATCCAGGGCCACGCCTCCCCCGGCATCTACGCCCGCGCGTTCCTCGACGGCCGTCTGAACGAGGAGCAGCTGGACAACTTCCGCCGGGAGACGGGCGGCAACGGCCTGCCCTCCTACCCGCACCCGCGCCGCCTGCCCTGGCTGTGGGAGTTCCCGACCGTCTCCATGGGCCTCGGCCCGCTGTCGGCGATCTACCAGGCGCGCTTCAACCGCTACCTGACCAACCGCGGCATCAAGGACACCTCCGCCTCGCACGTGTGGGCGTTCCTCGGCGACGGCGAGATGGACGAGCCCGAGTCGACGGCGGCCCTGGCGCTGGCGGCCCGTGAGGAGCTGGACAACCTCACGTTCGTCATCAACTGCAACCTCCAGCGCCTCGACGGCCCGGTCCGCGCCAACTTCAAGATCGTGCAGGAGCTGGAGGCCCAGTTCCGCGGCGCCGGCTGGAACGTCGTCAAGACGCTCTGGGGCACGGCCTGGGACGAGCTGTTCCGGCTGGACACCACGGGCGCGCTGGTACGCCGTCTGCGCCAGGTGCCCGACGCGCAGATCCAGACGTACCAGACGCGCGACGCGGCCTACATCCGCCAGGACTTCTTCGGCGCCGACCCGGCGCTCGTGGAGATGGCGAAGCTGCTGAGCGACGACAAGATCCTCGAGTGCTTCCACCTCTCGCGCGGTGGTCACGAGTCCCGCAAGGTGTTCGCCGCGTACAAGGCGGCCGTCGAGCACAAGGGCGCGCCGACCGTGATCCTGGCCCAGACGGTCAAGGGCCACACCCTCGGCGAGGGCTTCGCGTCGAAGAACGCCAACCACCAGATGAAGAAGCTCTCGGTGGACGAGTTCAAGAACATGCGCGACCTGCTGGAGCTGCCGATCAAGGACAGCGACTTCGTCGACGGCGTGGTGCCCTACGGCCACCCGGGCGCCGACTCCCCCGAGGTCCGCTACCTCCAGGAGCGGCGTGCCGCCCTCGGCGGTCCGGCCCCGGCCCGGCGCGTGCACCCGGTCGCCCCGCTGCCCGCCCCGGCCGAGAAGGCGTTCGCCTCCTTCGACAAGGGCTCCGGCTCGCAGAACGTGGCGACGACGATGGCGTTCGTCCGTCTGGTCAAGGACCTGGTCCGCGACAAGGAGACGGGCAGGCGCTGGGTGCCGATCGTCCCGGACGAGGCGCGCACCTTCGGCATGGAGTCGCTGTTCCCCTCGCTCGGCATCTACTCGCCGAAGGGCCAGACGTACGAGCCGGTCGACCGCGACCAGCTGATGTACTACAAGGAGGCCCAGAACGGCCAGATCCTCAACGAGGGGATCACCGAGGCCGGTTCGATGGCCGACTTCATCGCCGCTTCGACGTCGTACGCGACGCACGGCGAGGCGATGATCCCGTTCTACATCTTCTACTCGATGTTCGGCTGGCAGCGCACGGCCGACCAGATGTGGCAGCTCGGCGACCAGCTCGGCCGCGGCTTCCTCGTCGGCGCCACGGCGGGCCGTACGACACTGACCGGTGAGGGCCTCCAGCACGCCGACGGCCACTCCCCCGTCATCGCCGCGACCAACCCGGCGGCGCTGACGTACGACCCGGCGTTCGCCTACGAGGTCGCGGTCATCGTCAAGGACGGTCTGCGCCGGATGTACGGCGAGGCGGCCCCGGGCGAGGACCAGAACGTCTTCTACTACCTGACCGTCTACAACGAGCCGCTGCCGCAACCCGCGAAGCCGGCCGTGCAGGGCATCGACGAGGGCATCGTCAAGGGCCTGTACCGCTTCAACACGGCCGAGTCCGCGGGCATCACGCCTCCGGCCGACGCCCCGCGGATCCAGCTGCTCGGCTCCGGTACGGCGATCCACTGGGCGCTCAAGGCGCAGCGGCTGCTCGCCGAGGAGTGGGGCGTGGCGGCCGACGTGTGGTCGGCGACGTCCTGGAGCGAGCTGCGCCGGGACGCCCTGGAGGCGGACGAGGCGCTGTTGCGCGGCGAGGAGCGGGTGCCGTTCGTGCGGCAGGCGCTCCAGGGTGCCGAGGGCCCGGTGCTGGCGGTCTCCGACTACATGCGCCAGGTCCCGGACCAGATCGCGCAGTGGGTCGAGCAGGACTGGTCCTCGCTGGGCGCCGACGGCTTCGGCCTGTCGGACACCCGTGAGGCGGCCCGCCGCCACTTCGGTGTGGACGCCGAGTCGATCGTCGTCGCCGCCCTGGCCCAGCTGGCCAGGCGCGGCGAGGTCAAGGCGGCGTCCGTGAAGGAAGCGCGCGAGAAGTACGGTCTGTGACAGCGGACCGCTGACCGGCAGGCCCCCGCTTCGGCGGGGGCCTGCTGCATGATGTGCTGCATGCGTGCTGCCCGGCTGATCAAGATGGTGCTGCTGCTCCAGTCCCGGCCCTCCATGACGGCCGCCGAGCTCGCCAGGGAGCTGGAGGTGTCGGAGCGCACGGTGACCCGGGACGCGCAGGCGCTGTCGGAGGCGGGCGTGCCGGTGTACGCGGACCGGGGCCGGGCCGGTGGCTACCGCCTGGTCGGCGGGTACCGGACGCGGCTGACCGGGCTGCACCGCGGTGAGGCCGAGGCGCTGTTCCTGTCCGGGGTGCCCGGGGCGCTGCGCGAGATGGGCCTGGAGGACGCGGCCTCGGCGGCGCGGCTGAAGGTGTCGGCGGCGCTGCTGCCCTCCTTGCGGGACGCCTCCCGGACGGCCGCCCAGCGGTTCCATCTGGACGCGCCGAACTGGTTCAGGGAGCCCAGGACGCCCGCGCTGCTGCCGGCCGTCGCCGACGCGGTGTGGGACGACCGGCGCATCAGGGCGCGCTACCGGCGCGGGGAGGACGAGGTCGTCCGCGTGCTGGAGCCGTACGGGCTCGTGCTGAAGGCGGGCGTGTGGTACCTGTGCGCCCGGGTGGCCGGGTCCGAGTCCTACCGGGTGTACCGGATCGACCGGTTCACGGCGGTGGACGCGGAGGCCGAGCGCTTCGAGCGGGAGCCGGACTTCGACCTGCCCGCGTTCTGGGAGGAGCGGGCGGAACAGTTCGCGCGGTCCCTCCTGCGGGCGCGGGTCGTGGTGCGGCTGTCCCCCGACGGAGTACGGGCCCTGCCGTACGCCCTCGACTCGTTCATCGCCCGGGAGGCGCTGGCGGACGCGGAGGACGCGGACGGCGACGGCTGGGTGACCGTGGCCCTGCCGGTGGAGTCCGAGGAGGTCGCTCACGCCCAGCTGGCGGCGCTGGGCCCGGAGGTGGAGGTGCTGGCGCCGGAGAGCCTGCGTGAGCGGTTCGCGGCGGACGCGGCGCGGCTGGCCCGGCTGTACCGGCCCCGGGACGGCGCATAACGATCCCGCGCACTCCGGGTGCGCCCCTGTGTCCCAGGGCCGATGCTTGTCCCGTGATGGACGAGACGGAGTTCTGGGAGCTGGTGGACGAGGCCCGGGAGGCCGCCGAGGGTGACCCGGAGGAGCAGGCCGACCTGCTCGTGGACCGGCTCGCCCAGCTGGACCCGGACTCCGTCCTGGACTTCGCCCGGCACTTCGAGTCCCGCTACAACCGCGCCTACCGCTGGGATCTGTGGGGGGCCGCGTGGGTGCTGCTCGGCGGGGCGAGCGACGACGCCTTCGACTTCTTCCGGTGCTGGCTGATCGGCCAGGGCCGCGAGGTGTTCGAGGGCGCCGTGCACGACCCGGACGCCCTCGCCGAGCTGCTGGACGACTTCGACGAGGAGATCGACGGCGACGGCGAGGAACTGGGCTACGCGGCGGACGAGGCCTACGAGCAGCTCACCGGCGTGGTCGCGCCCGATCTGGAGATCGCGCCACCGCCTGCCGAGCCCGAGGGCACGCCCCTCGACTTCGAGAACGAGGGGCTGCTCGCCGAGCGCTACCCCCGGCTGTGGCGGCGCTTCGGGGGCTGATTCAGGGCCCTGGGGCGGCTCGGGCCGGACGCCGGGTACGTGGGCGTCCGGTCGGTCCGCGCGGTGTGGTGCATCGGGGCCGCGTTGGCCTGGCCGAGGGCAAAGGCGGTGACCGCGGCGGGGCCCAGCACGACGGTGACGGCCGCGCTGAGCACCGCCCAGGGTCCGCGCGCGGCGCCCGCCCGCGTCCCCCGTTCCTCCGGGTCTCCCGCGTCTCCCGCGTCTCCCGGGGCCTTCGTACGACGGTTGTTCATGGTCGCCACCTCCGGTCGGCTGCCTGTGGCGACGACCGTAGGGGGCCGGGATCTCAGGACGCCGCGCGTTCGCTGTGGCCTTGCCGTGGACCGTCCGGCCGGCCCTGGAGACGGGCGGCGAGCTGTCTGATCTCGGGCAGGCGGGCGTGCAGGGCGGCGCCCGGGCAGCTGGTCATGTAGCCGTCGTTGTGGCCGGCGAGGGCGGGCAGCCGGGCGGTGGTGCCGGCCGCGTACCGGCTGAGGCCGTTGCTGGAGACCAGGCGGACGTCCGAGCGCGGGTCGGTGCCGGTCAGACCCAGCTTCCAGGCGGCCAGGGCGGCGATGGCGCGGACCATGGGCCGGGGGACGGGCACGCCCTCGGTGAACGTGCCGAGGGCGGCGACGCCGGTGGTGCGGTGGTTGAAGCCCTGGGTGTGGGCGCCGGTGACGGCACGCTCCACGCCTCCGGCGCGGCCCTCGTAGACGGTGCCGCAGCGGTCGACGACGAAGTTGTAGCCGATGTCGTCCCAGTCGCGGCCGCCGGTCTGGCCGGTGTACAGGTCCCGGATGATGCGGGGGGCGTCGGCGCAGTCGTAGCCGTTGGGCGAGTCGGTGTGGTGGACGAAGACCGCGGCGACCCGGTCGTCGTAGCGGGGGCGGGGCTGGGCGCGGCCGGCGTCGCCGAGCCAGCGTGCCCGGGGCACGATGGGCGGGCGGGGAGCGGTGTGGGGCGTGCCGGCGGCGCGGGCCCGCGCGGCGCCTGCGCCGGTCCCGGCGGCGTTCTCGACGCCGTGGGCGCACAGCACCAGCGCCGCGACGGCGGCGACGCCCGGCACGCAGCCGAGCACCACCCGGGCCGCGCGGGGCAGGCCGGTCGTGCCGCCGGGTGTCCCGGCGGCGGGATGCCCGCGTGCGCCCCGCCGTCTTCGCAAGACACGCATGGTCCCACTGTCGGCCTGTTCCGGTCCGTCCGCGATGTGTGATGTGCCACCTGGTGGAACCATCGTCACGGTCCGCGACGTTTCTCCGAGTGCACGCCCGGCGTGGCCGATTCCGATCATCCGCGGGCGTGTGACTGATCACCGGGCCCTCCCCCCGCGTATTAAGGGGTTCCGAGAGAAAGGCGGCGTGCGTGGACCTGCTCGACATCCTGCTGTTGCTGGTCGTCCTGGCCTACGCGGCGTCCGGGTACCGGCGCGGCCTGGTGGCCGGCTGTGTGTCGCTGGCGGGCTTCGTGGGCGGCGCGGTCGTCGGGGTGTGGATCCTGCCCTGGGTCATGGACCTGGTGGAGCCGGGGACGACGCGGGCGACGGTGGCGGCGGTGTTCACGGTGCTGCTCCCGGCGGTCGTGGGGCACGAGCTGGCCGGGCGCCTCGCGCTGCGGCTGCGGCGGGAGCTGGACCGGGGGCCGCTCAGAGTGGCGGACGGGATCGGCGGGGCCGTGGCCAACGCGGTGGCCGTGCTGATCGTGGCGTGGGTGGCCGCGAGCGTCCTGGGCGTGTCCTCGTCACCGCTGGTCACCTCGGCGATCCGGGACTCACGGCTGCTCGACGCGGTGCAGCGGACGATGCCGGACACGACCCCGGCCTGGTTCTCGGGGGCCACCTCGGCGCTGACGCAGGCGGGCTTCCCGCAGGTCTTCAACCCCTTCGAGAACGAGTCGACGGCCGAGGTCGCAAGGCCCACCGGCGACAGTGTCACGGCGGCGGCCACCGAGGCCGCCAAGCGGAGCACGGTGAAGGTGGAGGGCGTCACCGGCACGCAGGGCCGTGAGGGCAGCGGGTTCGTGTACGCGCGCGAGCACGTGATGACCAACGCGCACGTGGTGGCCGGCATCGACGAGCCGACGGTGCAGATCGGCGGGGTCGGCCGGACGTACGAGGCGCGGGTGGTGCTCTTCGACCCGCAGAAGGACGTGGCCGTGCTGTACGTGCCGGGGCTCCGGGCGCCCGTGCTGCGGTTCGACGACGACGCCGATCGCGGTGACTCCGCGGTCGTCGCCGGCTATCCGCAGGACGGCGACCTGGACCTCCAGGCGGCGACGGTCGCGAACCGGGTGCGGGCGACGGGCCAGAACATCTACAACGACGGGACGGCCGTCCGTGAGATCTACTCGATCCGCTCCACGGTCCGCCCCGGCAACTCCGGTGGCCCGCTGCTCACCACGGACGGCCGGGTGTTCGGCGTGGTCTTCGCCCGCTCCACCTCGGACGCCGAGACGGGCTACGTCCTGACGGCGGACGAGGTCGCCTCCGACGCGCGCGGCGCCGCGGACGCGACGGCACCGGTGGACACCGGCGATCCGGTCACGTCGTAGGACCGGCTCCCAGGGAGCGCCCCATGAGCACGTCGTCGACGTACACACCGTCGAGCAGGAACTCCTCCGGCAGGATCCCCTCGACGGCGAACCCCTGGGCCTCGTAGAGCGCCCGGGCCGGGGTGTTGTGCCCGAGCACCCGCAGGGTGATGCGTCGGGCACCGCGCCGGCGGGCCTCGTCGACGGCGGCCCCGACCAGCGCCCGCCCCACCCCGAGGCCACGCGCCTCCTCGGCGACGGCCAGTCCCTGGATCTGGCGGACGTGCCGGTTCGACTCCAGCTCAGTGGGGAAACCGAGGAGGACATAGCCCACGAGACGGTCGCCGAGTTCGGCCACCAGACAGTCCTCGGGGGCGTGCCGCTCGCTGAAGAAGGGGGCGTACGGGGGCTGCGGTGCGGGCGTCACCGCGTGCAGGTGCGACCAGGCGAGCCGGTCGAGCAGGGCCAGCTCGCCGTCGTCCTCGGGCCGGGCGGCGCGGATGCGGGGTGCGGGGAGCTCGGGCATGGGCGTCACCCTACGGCGAGTGGATCGAGACCTTGCAGGGGTTTTACGGAGCCGCGCGACAGGATGGGTTTATGGAGCATTCAAAGATCGCGGTGGCGGGTGCCTCCGGTCTCATCGGCGGTGCCCTGGTGCGTTCCCTGACCGCCGACGGTCACGAGGTGGTGCGCCTGGTGCGCGGCACGCCCCGGACGGCCGGAGAGGTCCGCTGGGACCCCGAGGGCGGGCGCGTGGACGCGGCCGGGCTCGCCGGGTGTCACGCGGTGGTGAACCTGGCGGGGGCCGGAGTCGGCGACCGGCGGTGGACAAAGGCCCACAAACAGCGGATCCGCGACAGCCGGGTGAAGGGCACGGCGGCCCTCGCCGAGGCGGTCGCCTCGCTGGAGGGCGAAGACCGGCCGCGGGTCTTCGTGAACGGCAGCGCCATCGGCTACTACGGGGAGACCGGCGAGCGGACGGTCGACGAGAGCGCGCCCCCCGGCCGGGGGTTCCTGCCCGAGCTGTGCGTGGAGTGGGAGGCGGCCGCCGCACCCGCCCGGGAGGCCGGTGTGCGCACGGTGTTCACCCGGACCGGGCTGGTCGTCTCCCGTGAGGGCGGGGCCTGGCAGCGGCTGTTCCCGCTGTTCCGCGCGGGGATGGGCGGCCGGATGGGCGACGGACGGCAGTACTGGTCGTACATCGCGCTGCACGACGAGGTCGCCGCGATCCGCCATCTCCTCGACACCGACGGCCTGTCCGGGCCGTTCAACGTCACCGCCCCGAACCCCCTGACGAACCGTGAGATCACGGCGGCGATGGGACGCGTGCTGCGCCGTCCGACACCGTTCGCGGTGCCGGCGCCCGTCCTGCGCGGTGTGCTGGGCGAGATGGCCGGGGACGTCCTCGGCAGCGCCCGGGTGCTGCCGACGCGGCTGCTGGAGTCCGGCTTCCGGTTCGCGTTCCCGGAGATCGAGGGGGTGATCCGGGCGGCGCTCTGACGGCCCCCGCACCGCGTGGGAACGGGCCGGCGGGGTGCGGACCGGCCGCCTGTCCGAGATCCGACCGGCACGTCCCGGACAGCTCCTCGAGTCGCGCACCAGCCTCCTGCGACCACTTCATGCCCACCAGGCGTCCGTATGCGACCGCTGTGCGACCGTGCCCTGCTCATGCGCGACTCCCCCCGACCGATCACGGCCCTACCCTCGACCAGAACTCGCGTATCCCTGCGGCCTGTTGAGGGCATGACGTCTCCAGCGCCCGCGCAACCTCGAGGAGGGGCACGTGTCTGAGCCCGCGTACCAGGCGGACGTGGTCGTCGTGGGGGCCGGGGTCGCCGGACTCTCGGCCGCGCACCGACTCACCAGCGCAGGAGTGACGACCATGGTCCTGGAGGCCGCCCACGGAGTCGGCGGCCGGATGACGACGGAGAAGGTCGACGGCTTCCGGCTCGACAGGATCGGCCAGTTGCTGTCGACGGCCTATCCGGAACTGGGGCGGACGCCGGGTCTCGGCAACCTGGTGCTGCGGCCCTTCGCGCCCGGCGTCCTGCTGCACGGCGACGGACGCCATCACCGCGCCGGTGTCCAGCCGGGCGCCGGGGGCGCACGGGGCGCACTGCACGCGGTGCGCGCGCTGGCGAGTGCTCCCCGGCCGCCGTCCGCGCCGCGTCCGCCGAGGAGGCCGGTGGCCGTGCCGGGCCGGCAGGTCTCCGTTCCCCGGAGCCGGTCCGGCGCTCCGCTGGGTACGGCCGTCGACCAGGCCCGGCTGGGTGCCGCCCTCACCCGGCTGGCGGGCACACCGGCCGAACGGCTGCTGGCCCGCCCCGAGTTGCCCGCCGGACAGGCCCTGGCGGCACGGGGACTGCCCGCCCGCACGATCGAGGGGTTCCTGCGTCCGCTGCTCGCCGCCCTGCTGTGCGACCCGGGCCTGACGACGTCCAGCCGCTGCGCGGACCTCGCGCTGCGCTCCTTCGCACGGGGCCGGCTGTGCCTGCCGGAGGGCGGGGCCGAGGCCCTGCCGGAGCTGCTGGCCCGCCGGCTGCCGCCGGGCAGCGTGCACACGGGCGTGCGCGTCACCTCCGTCTCGACGACGTCGGTGACCACCGCCGAGCACGGGGTGATCCGGTGCCGGGCGGTCCTGGTGGCCACGGGCGCGCGCGCCGCCGCCGAGCTGCTGCCCGGGCTGCGGGTACCGGACTTCCATCCGGTGACGGTGGTGCACCACACGACCGACGAGCCCCCGGGGACGGGCGCGTCGCTGCTGCTCGACGCGGACCTGGGCGGGCCGGTCGCGCACACGGCGGTGGTCAGTGACGTCGATCCGTCCCGGGCTCCCGCGGGGCGGGCCCTGGTGTCCTCGACGGTGCTCGGGCGGCTTTCCGGGAACGTCGACACCGAGGTGCGGATGCATCTGGCGCGGCTGTACGGGATGTCGACGGCCCGGTGGGAGACGCTGGCGGTGCACCGGACGCCGGAGGCGGTGCCCGCGATGCGGCCGCCGCATGATCTGCGGCGGCCGGTGCGGTTGCTCGCGGGCCTGTACGTGTGCGGGGATCACCGGGACACCAGCACGGTCCAGGGTGCTTTGCACTCCGGGCACCGGGCGTCGGCGGCGATCCTGGCGGACCTGGGGGCGGGGCGGTCTCTGCATGTCGCCGAGCCCGTGCCGACGGTGCCCAGGGCCGCTTAGGTGATCTTTCGGGTGCGGGTGCGCGGGGGCCGGTCGCGCCCGCACCGGCGGAACCGCGCATCGACACGGCCCCGCGCCTGAGTACCTCACCCCAGGGCCGACACCCTGTCGCGGTACGTCCGCACCGGCGCCGCGTCCTTGTAGGGCTCCAGGCGGCGCTCGAAGTCGCGCACGTACTCCACCGCCCGCACCGAGCGCATCTCGGCAGCCTGGCCCGCCGCCTCCGCGGCCAGCTGGCAGGCCTGGTCGAGTTCGCCGAGGCCCAGGCGGGCGGTGGCGAGGACGATCCGGCAGAAGAGGCGGCTGCGGGCGTAGGAGGGGGCCCGCAGCTGGAGTGAGCGTTCCGCGTGCTGGGCGGCGGCGCGGAACTGCTGGAGGTCGCGGTGGCAGTGCCCGAACTCGTCGGCGAGCTGGGCCTCGTCGAAGAACTTCGCCCAGTGCGGTACGTCGTCGCCGGGCCGGGCCGTCTCCAGGGCCCGCTCGGCGCGGACCAGGGCCGCGGTGCAGGCCCGGACCTCGCCGAGCACCCCGTGCCCGCGCGCCTCGGAGGCGTGCAGCAGGGCCTGGACTACGGGCGGTCCTGAGGTGCCGACGCCCTGCTGGGCCACGCGGGCGAGCTGGACGGCCTCCCTGCCGTGCCCGAGGTAGACGGCCTGGCGGCTCATGGTGACCAGCACATAGGCCCCGTACGTCCGGTCCCCGGCCGCCTGGGCGAGCCGCAGCGCCTGCACGAAGTAGCGCTGGGCGAGACCGTGTGCGGCGATGTCGTACGAGGTCCAGCCCGCGAGGCGGGTCAGGTCGGCGGCGGCGGCGAAGAGGCGGCGGCCGGTCTGCTCGCCGTAGGTGCCGCGCAGCATGGGCTCGCACTCGTGCTCCAGGTAGCGCACGAGAGCCTGGCGGGCGTGGCCGCCGCCGTAGGCGTCGTCGAGGGTGCGGAACAGCTCGCCGACCGAGCGCAGGGCGGCGATGTCACCGGCGGTGACCTTCTGGCCCGGTCCGCGTTCGGCCTGGCCGCGCTGGCGGGGCAGGGGCGGTACGCCCGGCTCGGCCGTGGGGCGCAGGGCGGGGCGGCCCTGCGCGGGGATGCGGGCGGGGGCGGGCTCTCCCCGGGCGACCTTCTCGTCGGCGCGGCCGATCAGCCAGTCCCGGCTGGGCACGACGAGCCCGGCCGGGGTGAAGGCGATCTTGCGCAGCTCGGCGTGGCTGCCGGAGTCCTTGCGCCACAGCCCGCTGACGATGTCGACGGCCTCCTCGGGGGTGGCGGCGAACTCCAGCCCCGCGTAGACGGGGGCGCAGGCGTCCAGGCCGAGGTCCTGGGCGGTGAGGCGGCGGCCCAGGCGCCGGGTGAAGACCTCGGCGATCAGGGCGGGTGTGGTGCCCCTGGGCTGCTGGCCGCGCAGCCACCGGGTGACGGAGGTCTTGTCGTATCTCAGGTCGAGCCCGTGTTCGAGACCGAGCTGGTCCACGCGACGGGCGAGTCCCGCGTTGGAGAACCCCGCTTCTGCGATGAGCGCGGCGAGCTGTCGGTTGGGGGTGCGCTGCGCGGGTCGTTCCGTCATGGTGCGGTGCGGTCTCCTGCCTTCCGGGTTGGTGATGTGCCGGATTGCCTGTGAGCAGGCCTTTTGGCTTGCTGAACGGCGCGAATGTAGCGGAGAGTAAGCACCCCATCACACATTTTCCCGGACATTCATCCGATCGTGTGAGGATTGCCCCCGGGACTGACGCGTGAGGGCCGGACGTACAGTGGCTTGGGCGCGTTATGTGCCTGACACACCCGTCCGAGGGAGGCGCTTGCCGTGAGTGAGTTGCGGTTCGTCCGCATGGGGTTCGGTGACCAGGCCGTCGAGTACCAGGAGGCGTGGGACGAGCAGCGCCGGGTGCACGCGGCGCGCTTCGCCGACGAGATCCCCGACACCGTACTGCTCCTGGAGCACCCTCCGGTCTACACGGCCGGGCGGCGTACGGCGGACAACGAGCGGCCCCTCGACGGCACGCCGGTCATCGACGTGGACCGCGGCGGCAAGATCACCTGGCACGGCCCCGGCCAGCTGGTGGGCTACCCGATCCAGAAGCTCCCGCGCCCGGTGGACGTCGTGGCGCACGTACGCCGCCTCGAAGAGGCCCTGATCCGGGTCTGCGCCGAGTTCGGCCTGGAGACGAGCCGGGTCGAGGGCCGCAGCGGCGTGTGGATCCTGGGCGACCCGGTCGAGCGGCGCCCCGCGCTCGGAGGGCTGTCGCTGGACTTCGACCCCCGGCTGCACGACGAGGAGTTCGACCCGCGCATGAACGGCCCGGAGTACGCGCCGTCCAACGCGGGCCAGCGCCGGGAGGACCGCAAGATCGCCGCGATCGGCATCCGGGTGGCCAAGGGCGTGACCATGCACGGCTTCGCGCTCAACGTGAACCCCGACAACAAGTGGTTCGACCGGATCATCCCCTGCGGCATCCGCGACGCGGGCGTCGCCTCCCTGGCCGGCGAGCTGGGCCGGGACGTGACGATCGAGGAGGTCCTGCCGGTGGTCGAGCGGCATCTGCGGGACGTCCTGGAGAACGCCGAGCTGAAGCCGCGGGAGATCGAGAAGACCCCGGCGGCATAAATCGGCCCGTGGCGGAGCTAGAGGGGTTAGCGCCCACACAGGCATTCAAATCAACGGGCGTACCCTTGAGGACGCCGAAGAATCAATCGCTAGGGAGCCGGTCGTGTCCGCAGTCGCACCCGACGGACGCAAGATGCTGCGCCTGGAGGTCCGCAACAGCCAGACCCCCATCGAGCGCAAGCCCGAGTGGATCAAGACCCGGGCGAAAATGGGCCCCGAGTACACCGCGATGCAGAAGCTCGTGAAGAGCGAGGGCCTGCACACGGTCTGCCAGGAAGCCGGCTGCCCCAACATCTACGAGTGCTGGGAGGACCGCGAGGCGACCTTCCTCATCGGCGGCGACCAGTGCACCCGGCGCTGTGACTTCTGCCAGATCGACACCGGCAAGCCCGAGGCGCTCGACCGCGACGAGCCCCGCCGCGTCGGCGAGTCCGTGGTCACCATGGACCTGAACTACGCCACCATCACCGGCGTCGCCCGCGACGACCTGGAGGACGGCGGTGCCTGGCTGTACGCCGAGACCGTGCGCCAGATCCACCAGCAGACGGCGGGCCGCGCGGACGGCCGTACGAAGGTCGAGCTGCTGGCCCCCGACTTCAACGCGATCCCGGAGCAGCTGGAGGAGGTCTTCTCCTCCCGGCCCGAGGTCTTCGCCCACAACGTCGAGACGGTCCCGCGGATCTTCAAGCGCATCCGCCCCGGCTTCCGCTACGAGCGCTCCCTGAAGGTGATCACCGAGGCCCGCGACTACGGGCTGGTCACCAAGTCGAACCTCATCCTCGGCATGGGCGAGACCCGCGAGGAGGTCAGCGACGCCCTGAAGCAGCTGCACGACGCGGGCTGCGAGCTGGTCACCATCACCCAGTACCTGCGCCCCTCCGTGCGTCACCACCCGGTGGAGCGCTGGGTCAAGCCGCAGGAGTTCGTGGAGCTGAAGGACGAGGCCGAGCAGATCGGCTTCTCCGGTGTGATGTCCGGGCCGCTGGTGCGCTCCTCGTACCGCGCCGGGCGCCTCTACCAGATGGCCATGGAGAAGCGCGACGGGCACGTCGCGGCACAGGCCGTCTGACGGAGCGTCACCACTCTTTCCCCGTACGGGTGCAGACAAGCGTGTGAATTCGCGCACAAGAGACTACCCGCCGGTAGCGGCCGATTCGACGCGGTCCTGACCGTCCTCGCAGATGAGGGCACATGTCAGGACCGCGTCGGCGTTCCACGACTCCCCGCCGGGCCTTCATGGGTGTTTGACCGGCCGGACACGCCCTGGTAACACCAATCAGTGACGCTGAACTCACAGCACGTACACCCGCACCGAGGGGGGACCTCACCCATGCAGGCCGCGCCGCCCGTCCGCGCCACCGCGATCCCGTCGTTCTCGACCGCCCTGCGCGCCGTCGAGTCGCTGCTGATGAGCAGCGGTCAGCGCACCGCCCGCCGCAACGCCTGGACCTCCGTGCTGGAGGACCGCCGTCGCGCCAAGGACCGGGTCGAGGCGCAGCGCGTCATCGAGCAGTCCCTGTCCGTCCGCCCTTGACTCCCGGCCCTCCCCAGGGCGCCCGCGGGCACTGCCGTCGTCGGCGCTTGTGGGGCCACGTAGACTTCGTGGCATGGCGAGGAAGGAACCTGCAGCGGACGCTGCGAACCCCGGGCGACTGAAGCAGATCGCTCTGACCTACAAGATGACCCGCAAGGCCGACAAGAAGATCGGTCTTGTGCTCGCGGCAGTCGGAATCGTCACCCTCGGTGTCTTCCTCGCGATCGGTTTCTTGATCGGTCACCCCATCTATCTCGGCATCCTGGGCCTCCTGCTCGCCTTCCTCGCGACGGCGATCGTGTTCGGGCGCCGGGCCGAGCGGGCCGCCTTCGGGCAGATGGAAGGCCAGCCCGGTGCCGCGGCGGCGGTGCTCGACAACATCGGCCGGGGGTGGACGACGACCCCCGCGGTGGCGATGAACCGCAACCAGGACGTGGTGCACCGCGCGGTCGGCAAGGCCGGCATCGTGCTGGTCGCCGAGGGCAACCCGAACCGGGTGAAGACCCTCCTGGCCGCCGAGAAGCGGAAGATGAACCGCATCGTCGCGGACGTCCCGGTGCACGACCTGGTCGTGGGCACGGGCGAGGGCCAGGTCGAGCTGAAGAAGCTGCGCACGACCATGCTGAAGCTCCCGCGCGTGCTGACCGGACCGCAGGTGACGGCCACCAACGACCGCCTGCGCGCGCTCGGTGACCTGATGAGCAACATGCCGCTGCCGAAGGGGCCGATGCCGAAGGGCATGCGCATGCCGAAGGGCCGCTGACTCCGCACCCGACATGAAGGAGGGGCGCCCGGATCACACCGGGCGCCCCTCCTTCATGTCGTACGGGCCATGGCGTACGGGCCTGGCGGGCGGGTCCTTCATGGCGTACGGGTCTGTCGGGCAGGTCAGATGCGGACCTCGACCGTGCCCGCCAGCCGGTCGTGCAGTCCGCGCCCGTCGCGGTCCCAGATCAGGGCCGGAATCGCGAGGAACAGCAGGACCGTGCGCAGGGCCGCGCGCCAGGGACTGATCCGGCCGGTGGCGAGGGCGAGCACCCGAAGGCCGAACAGGCGCTTGCCCGGGGTGAAGCCGACCGTGCCGAGCGTGAGGACCATCAGCGCGAACATGATGAGCGGCGCCCAGACCTGGGCCGCCTCGTTGTAGCTGTGCGTGATGAGACCGTATGCGATCACGAGGCACAGGCCCCAGTCGACGGCGAGGGCGCCGAGCCGCCGGCCCGGGCGGGCGATCGAACCGGGCCCTTCCTCGGGCAGACCGAGCTGCTCGCCCCGGTATCCGAAGTCGACACCGGCCTCTTCCGCTGCCGCGCGGGGCCCGGAAAGCCACGATCCGAGTGCTTGCCTGTTGTCCACCCGTCCACGGTACTGCGACCGTATATGACCAGGGCACGGCGGGGTGTGTCCGGGCTACGGTGGAGCGTGAGCCGGTTAACTTGTGCGAAACAAATGGGTCACGCCCGAGAAATCACCCGTCCCTAGGGTCGAGGTCAGCGTGTGCCACCCGCACTGGCCGCACGAACGAACTACCACCCCGGCGGGACGGTCGGGAGTAGGAGGAGCTGGATGTTCCAGAACGCCGACGAGGCCAAGAAGTTCATCGCGGACGAGGACGTCAAGTTCATCGACGTCCGCTTCTGCGACCTCCCGGGCGTGATGCAGCACTTCACGGTGCCTGCGGAGGCGTTCGACGCCGACGAGGAGCTGGCCTTCGACGGCTCCTCGATCCGGGGTTTCCAGGCCATTCACGAGTCCGACATGGCGCTGCGCGCGGACCTCTCGACCGCCCGGGTCGACCCGTTCCGCCGTGACAAGACGCTGAACATCAACTTCTTCATCCACGACCCGATCACGGGCGAGCAGTACTCCCGTGACCCGCGCAACGTGGCGAAGAAGGCCGAGGCCTACCTCGCGTCGACCGGTATCGCCGACACCGCGTACTTTGGTCCCGAGGCCGAGTTCTACGTCTTCGACTCCGTCCGCTTCGCGACCAGCGCGAACGAGTCCTTCTACCACATCGACTCCGAGGCGGGTGCCTGGAACACCGGTGCCCTGGAGGACAACCGTGGTTACAAGGTCCGGTACAAGGGCGGCTACTTCCCGGTCCCGCCGGTCGACCACTTCGCCGACCTGCGCGCCGAGATCTCCCTGGAGCTGAACAGGGCCGGCCTCCAGGTCGAGCGCCAGCACCACGAGGTGGGCACCGCCGGCCAGGCCGAGATCAACTACAAGTTCAACACGCTGCTCGCCGCGGCCGACGACCTCCAGCTCTTCAAGTACATCGTGAAGAACGTCGCCTGGCGCAACGGCAAGACCGCGACCTTCATGCCGAAGCCGATCTTCGGCGACAACGGCTCGGGAATGCACGTCCACCAGTCGCTGTGGACCGGCGGCCAGCCGCTCTTCTACGACGAGGCCGGTTACGCGGGCCTGTCGGACACCGCCCGCTACTACATCGGCGGCATCCTCAAGCACGCCCCGTCGCTGCTGGCCTTCACCAACCCGACGGTGAACTCGTACCACCGCCTGGTGCCGGGCTTCGAGGCGCCTGTGAACCTGGTGTACTCGCAGCGCAACCGCTCCGCCGCGATGCGTATCCCGATCACGGGCTCGAACCCGAAGGCCAAGCGCGTCGAGTTCCGTGCGCCCGACGCCTCCGGCAACCCGTACCTGGCCTTCTCGGCGCTGCTGCTCGCGGGCCTGGACGGCATCAAGAACAAGATCGAGCCGGCCGAGCCGATCGACAAGGACCTCTACGAGCTGGCTCCCGAGGAGCACGCGAACGTGGCGCAGGTCCCGACCTCCCTCGGCGCGGTCCTGGACCGCCTGGAGGCCGACCACGAGTTCCTGCTCCAGGGCGACGTGTTCACCCCGGACCTGATCGAGACGTGGATCGACTTCAAGCGCGCCAACGAGATCGCGCCGCTCCAGCTGCGTCCGCACCCGCACGAGTTCGAGCTGTACTTCGACGTGTGATGTAGCCCCAGGTCAGAGCGGGTAACCGCTCCCCTGGGCCGTCTGTGGGCCGTCGGCCGTGTTCTTCCTGCGTGGAAGGACACGGCCGACGGCCTTTTCCGGCGGTTGCCCTTACATTCATCGCCAGTCCGGTCGAAATAACCACCGGGTCAGGAAATATCTATGCGGAACCGCTTTCAGGGAATACGGGAAGGCCTTGTCGAAGGGCATGGTAACGATCACCAGACAGCCGCCAATCGCATGAACTCACCTAGTCGCAAAGGGGTGAACATGCTGGCAACGGTGGGTACCGCCCTAACATGCAAGCATGAGCACAGAAGACGGCTACGTTCCCTTTCCAGGTTCCGAGTGGTTCAAAAGCGAGCCGAGTAGCCCGATCATCAGGATGATGGCGATGCGCCTGGCCGAAGAGGGATGCACCGAATTTGGTCCGGCCGGCCCACCCTCGGCCCACCCTCTCAGCGGATGTCGGTGGACGACGCACCACCGTGACTCCTACGCCAGGTGGCAGCGGAAGCTCGGGTACCAGGGTGCGGACGCGGACGGCTGGCCGGGAGCAAAATCCTGGGCCAAGCTCAGGGTGCCCTATTCGGAATGACGGTAACTCGACATGCTGAGCTCCCGGAACGGCTTGAAGCGCGACGGCGTGCTCCGACTCTGGGATGTCCGTTCGTAGCGGTGGTTGAGACGGCGATAGCCGGTCAGCCAGGACATGGTGCGCTCGATGGCTCACTTGCGGCGGCCGAGCCGTTAGCTGGAGTCGATGCCCCTGCGGCGATGCGGACGCCGATGCGTTTGCCCCATAACCGTCGCCGCAGGTAAGGCACGTCGCATGCCTTGTCGGCGTGAAGGCGCTGGGGCTTGGAACCGGTCGCGTGGGATTCGTGTCCCATGTGGAAAGCGGGACAGCCGTCGATGGCTCCTTCTTGTCGGTGTCCCCTTCTTGTTGGCGGCTGCTCCTGTCGGGCAAGATGAGGGACGGCCGTCAGGCGGCCGATCCCGGTCCTGCGCCGCCCCTGTGCAGGGTCCCTCGCGGATGAAGGAGCCATAGCCCCACCTGTCGCTGGATGGCACTGTCCGTCGGCGCCCTCGTCATGGGCGCGCAGATCAGTTGTCGAATGCCGAGGGGCGGCGGTGTTCGGAAACGGATCTCGCGATGACCTCGGGTGGACGTCTCACCAGGCTGGCCCGCACGCGGCAGATGTACACCGGTGAGCCATTTCAGCTGTCCCGGCATGCGCTGTGCGGCGGAGACAACCGTCGCCCCATCCCGGAGGCCGCCGGGCCTCAGGCGCGCCTCGAAGCGGAGGTTCTGGCCAAACTGGGCGGCGGCGGACAGTGGTGGTCCCATCCTCTCGGCATCGCCCGTGTCCGTCCGGGCTTCGGCTCGGCTCTCGTCGAGCTCGACGGTCACACCACGTTCAGCAGCGGGACGCTGTACCCGCGCAGTGCCCATGCGCTGGACAAGCTCCTTCCCTGCGCGGAGCCGGGTGTGCAGGTGACCGGTGTCGTCGGTCTCCGGGTGGCCGGCGTCGCGGGGACAGACCTCCACCTCACCCTGAGCGGCGGCTTCTCCCACGTCGTCCTGCGCGGCATTCCCGGAACGCGATGGGAGGAGCTGCTCGACGAACGCTGGCACCGCTACAGGGAAGCGGGGTTCCCGCCACTTTGGCGGAGCGGCTCGCACACGGAGTACGAGAAGGCCGACATCAGCAGCCACCCGGAGTCGTGGAGGGCCGAGCGGGACCTCGACTGGATCGGATCCGCTCTGCTGCGCCGCATCGCGCTCTTCCACACGTCGGGCTCCGCGTACTCCACCCACTCCTGGATCACGGGTGACGAATGGATCTTCGAGTTGGACACGGTTCTCGAGGCCCCACCCGGACACGACGACTTTCTGGGCAGCCTCCTGGACCCGGTGTGGGGGCCGGCGCTGCGCGTCGAACGCCGGCATTGTTCCTGCGACGCGCCCAGGGGCCCGGACGATCGCTTCTACCTCCGCCAGTGCACCTTCCACCTGACGCACCGCGACCGACCCCTGGGCGGACTGCAACTGCGCTTCCGTCACGGGCATGCCGTCTACGGCTCCGATGCCCGGACCACGCTGAGGAAGCTCCGCGCCCCTGTGAAGTGGCTCGACCGGGTACTGCCGGCGCACCGTCCCGACGCTCGGGCCTCCACCGGGGACCGCAGGTCGGCGCGGCCTGCGGAAACGGGGAGTCACTGATGTCCTGGGACGACATCGTCCTCTTGATCTTGGCGTTCTTCGGGGCCGTCTCCCTCCTGCTGGCTCAGGTCAATGACGTGCTGGCGAGGCTGCCGCACGTCATCCGGGCCTGGCGGGACGTCCGGCGGGAACTGGACGGCGGGGGCCGTGATACCGGGGAATCCGGCTTCACAGACGGGGCGCGCAGGCGGGATCATTGACGCTGACACTGTTGTTCGAGAGAGGGAACGGGGATGTCCGAGCGGGACGAGAACGAGCGCGAGTTCGACCTCAGATGGGCGGACGCGGCCGAGCACAAGGAGCCCTCCGCCCGGGCCCGTATGCTCGCCGCGCGCTGGAAGCACAACCCGCCCGGGCCCGTGCCGTTCCGTGCCGACCCGGACCACGTGTCCGCCCGCCGCAGCCGCTCCTCCTGGATCTCGACCGCCTTGGTGCTGGGCTGTGTGGCTGCGGTGATCGTGCTGCTGGGGTACGCCGACTTCCGCGCGCCGTACTAACGAGGACATCCGGGGTGGGGCGGGGGGCTGGTACCGGTTCGGGGGCCTGCCGGGCAGGGCGTGGGGTCGGCACGGAGCGTGGCTGTTAGCGTCCGCCGGTGTGAGTGACAGCGTGTACGTGGGCAACGCCGGTGCGGACGCCGCCCTGGACCGGGGATGGATCCTCGGGCATTTCAAGGACGCCGGGGATCCGCGGCACAGTGAGGCCGTGGAGATCAAGTGGGGTGTGCATCCTCGCGGGGACGAGCGGGCCGAGTGGGTCAGAGGCGAGGAACGGACCGCGCTGCTGGTGCTCGTCAGCGGGCGCTTCCGCGTCGAACTCCCCGGGCGCAGTGTGCTGCTGGAGCGGCAGGGTGACTACGTCGTGTGGGGGCGCGGGGTCGATCACTCGTGGGTCGCGGAGGAGGAGTCGGTCGTGCTGACGGTGCGGTGGCCGTCCGTGCCGGGGTACGCGGTGGCCGGGGGCGGCTGACGGCTTTGCCGGTCCTGGAGACGGTCACGACCTGTTCATGGGGAGCACCGGGTGCACACTGGCTGTGGGACGAGTGCGTGACTGCGGGGTGATGCAGATGCACAGCCGCTTCCGGGCCGACCGGCGGTTGACCACCCGTATGGGGGTGACGCTGTTCCTGCTCGGGTTGCTGTACGTGGGGTTCGTCGCCGCGTTGATCGTGCTGCTGAGGTCGTGGGTGCTGGTCGTGGTGGTCGCGGCGGCGCTGCTCGGCGCGCAGTACTGGTTCTCCGACCGGGTCGCGCTGTACGCGATGCGCGGACGGGTCGTGGAGCGGGAGGAGTATCCCGAGCTGCACGCGGTGATCGACCGGCTGTGCGCCCTGGCCGACATGCCCAAGCCGGTGGTGGCGGTGTCCGTTATGGACATGCCGAACGCGTTCGCGACCGGGCGGAACCCCGACCACGCGGTGGTCTGTGTGACGACCGGGCTGCTGCGGCGGCTGGAGCCGGCCGAGCTGGAGGGTGTGCTCGCGCACGAGGTGTCGCACGTGGCGCACAAGGACGTCGCCGTGATCACCGTCGCGTCGTTCCTGGGGGTGATCGCGGGGCTGGTCGTGCGGTTCGCCTTCTATTCGCAGCTGTTCGGCTCGGGCCGCAGGGACCAGAACACCGCCGCCGTCTTCGCCGCGGTGATGGGCGTGTCGGCGGCCGTGTACGCGATCAGCTTCCTGCTGATCCGGGCCCTGTCCCGCTACCGGGAACTGGCGGCGGACCGGGCTGCCGCCCAGCTCACCGGCCGGCCCTCGGCGCTGGCCTCCGCGCTCACCAAGGTCTCCGGCGACATCGCCCGCATCCCGGCCAGGGACCTGCGCACCGCCCAGGCCTTCAACGCCTTCTACTTCACGCCGGCGCTGGGCCGCGAGCCCGGCATCGCGCGGCTCTTCTCGACGCACCCGAGCCTGGAGCAGCGGCTCGACCAACTGGGCCGGATCTCCGCCGAACTCGGCGAGGCGGCGGCACCCGGAGGGGTGTGACCGACGCATGGGGCTGCTGGACATCCTGCTCGGCCGGACGAAACCGGTCGTGGCGGATCTCGACCGGCTCTTCGGGCTGCCCTCGGCGGCCGTGACCCTGGAGGCCGCCGCGGGCTTCACTCCGACCGGGCGGGGCGCGGTCTGCTTCGCCACCGTCGAGGGCGCTGCCTTCGAGCAGTCCCACCGCGAGGTGCAGGCCCTGCTGGACGCCGACACCGACCGCGACGGCCCGCCGGTGGAGTTGCGGCTGGACGAGTACGGCTACTCCTGGCTGGTCTCGCGCCGGACCCCCGGTCAGCTCTCCGCGCTGGTGAACGACCTGCACGCCGTGAACAGCCAGCTGGAGGTCAACGGGTTTGGTCCCCAACTGCTCTGCTCCCTGGCCGGGTTCGAGGACCCCGCCGGGCGGCGGCTCGCGCTGGTCTATCTCTACAAACGCGGCACGTTCTATCCGTTCGCGCCCCTGCCGGACGGCACGCGGCGGCGCGACAACGCACTCGAACTCCAGGTGCGGGCCGCGCTCGCCGGTGATCTGCGCATCGAGCAGGATCTGAGCCGCTGGTTCCCGGTGTGGGGAGCCCCGGGTCTGTGAACGCCCGCGGGGGCGGCGGGCCGCGTGAGTCAATGGCCGCATGAGTGAGCCGGTTCCCTTCACCCACACCGTCGGCGGCGAACGACTCACCGGGCTGTCCGCCGGCGGCGGCCTGCCGGCCCGGGCCACGGCCGTGCTGCTGCACGGGGCGGGCACCGGCTGCAAGGAGCGGCTGGTGCCGCTGCTGGCGGAGTTCGCCGCGCACGGCTGTCATGCTCTCGCCTTCGACTTCTCGGGGCACGGGGAGAGCACCGGCCTGTTGCGGGAGCTGAGTCTGCGCCGCCGCTTCGAGCAGGCCGTGTCCGTGATCGACGCCCACGCCCGCGGGGACGGGCCGCTGGTCCTGGTCGGGTTCAGCATGAGCGGCCAGACCGTGGCCGACCTCGTGCGGCACTACGGGGACCGGGTGGCGGCCCTCGGACTGTGCGCGCCGGCGGTGTACGCGGCCGAGGCGTGGGACGTGCCGTTCGGCGCGGGTGACGGACGGTTCAGCGAGATCATCCGCGGGCCGGGGAGCTGGCGCGCTGCGCCCGCGTTCGACGTCCTGCGGGCCTACGAGCGGCGGGCGGTGCTCGTGGTGCCGGGCACGGACGAGGTCATCCCGCCCGCCGTGACGGAGGCGCTGTCGCAGGCGCTGGCCCGGCGCGCGCAGTTCACCCACTGGGAACTCCCCGAGGCGGGACACCGGTTGGGCCTGTGGTTCCGCGACCACCCCGGCGACCGGCGTGCGTTCGTCACCGCCGTCCTGACCGGACTGGGCGAGCGGGGCTGGACGGCGACGCGCGCGTGGGTGGCCGGGCAGCTCCCGGCGGGCCGTACGGTCGCCGCCTCGTCCTTCCTGGCCGGTGGCTGGAGCGCCCAGATGCGGCGGCTCACCCTCGACGACGGCACCCGGCTGGCGCTGCGGACCTTCGTGAAGCCGTTCTTCCGGCGGCACGCGCCCGGGCTGTTGGCCCGCGAGGCGGGCATCCTCGCGCTGCTGGCCGAGCAGGAGGGTGTGCCGGCCGCCGAGCTGATCGGCGTCGACGCGACCGGCGAGCACTGCGACCATCCGTCCCTGCTGATGTCCGTGCTGCCGGGGCGGGTCCGGGTCGACGAGGAGGAACTCGACGCGCGGGTGGACCTGCTGGCGGCCCAGCTGGCCCTCATCCACCGGGTCGTTCCCCGGGAGCGTCCGCGTGCGTACCAGGCGTGGACGTCCCCGGCGACGGTCCCGCCGGGCTGGGAACGGGCGATGGACGTCATCCGGCGCGATGCCCCGCCCTACGAGGGCTGTTTCCTGCACCGGGACTTCCACCCCGGGAACGTCCTGTTCACCGGTTCGGGCGCCGGTCTGCGGGTCAGTGGTGTCGTCGACTGGGTGGAGACCTCGTGGGGCCCCGCCGACCTGGACGTCGCCCACTGCTCCACGGCACTCGCGCTGCTGCACGGACCCGAGTACGGCCTCGCTTTCCGGGAGCGCTACGAGGCCCGGGGCGGGCGCCGCCTGGCCGACGGCCCGGAGCATCTGTACTGGCGGCTGCTCGACACCCTGGCCTACGTCCCCGACGGGGCGCGGCTCGCGGGACCGTGGCGTGAGCTGGGCCGGTCCGATCTGACGCCGGAGGTGCTGGCCGGACGGCTGGAGGCGTATGGGGCGGGGCTGCTGGAGCGGTACTCCTGAGGCGTTCGGTGAGGTGAATGTCGGTGGCGTCCGCGATGATGCGGTCCGGTCGGGGCATGCGACGAACGGAGGCCGGCATGGGTGCGCAGCGGTACATCGACATGGCCGAACGGCGGGCCCGGCTCGCGCTGCGGCAGCGGCTCGCGCGGCGGGCCCGGGCGGGGACGCCCGAGGAGGTGGCCGGTGCGCTGGTCGCGCTGCACGGCACGGACCCGGCGACGGTGTACCTGGCCGTGGGCGCCCGGCTCGCCGACCCCGCCGGGACGGTCGAGGAGACGGGCCGGGCCCTGTACGAGGACCGTTCCCTGGTGCGGATGCACGGCATGCGGCACACGGTGTTCGTGTTCCCGGCCGAGCTGACCGCCGTCGTGCACGCCTCGACGGGGCTGGCCGTCGCCGCCCGGGAGAGGGCCTCGCTGCTCAAGCACATGGCGGCGGCGGGCGCGCCGGACGCGGCCTGGCTGAAGGAGGTCGAGGAGTCGGCGCTGGCGGCGCTCGCCCGGCGCGGGCAGGCGACCGCGGCCGAGCTCGCCGAAGACGAACCGCGGTTGCGGGAGCAGTTCGTGTACGCGGCAGGGAAGAGCTACGAAGGGGTGCACACGGTCTCGACCCGGCTGCTGAGGGTGCTGGGCGTCGAGGGGAAGGTCGTGCGCGGCCGGCCGCTCGGCTCCTGGACGTCCAGCCAGTTCCGCTGGGCCGTCGCGCCCGAGCATGCCGAGCTGGATGCGGCCGGTGCGCAGGCGGAGCTGCTGCGGCGGTGGCTCACCGCGTGCGGTCCGGCGACCGAGGCCGACCTGAAGTGGTGGACGGGGTGGCGCGTGACGGAGGTGCGCAGGGCCCTGGCCGCGATCGGGGCGGAGCCGGTGTCGCTGGACGAGGGCACGGGGTACGTGGCCGACGGCGACGCGGGCCCGGTGCCCTCCCCCGACGAGCCCTGGGCGGCGCTGCTGCCCGCCCTCGACCCGACGGCGATGGGGTGGCAGCAGCGCGACTGGTATCTCACCCCCGGGCTGCGGCCCCTGTTGTTCGACGGCAGCGGCAACGTCGGGCCGACGGTGTGGTGGAACGGACGGGTGATCGGCGGCTGGGCCCAGCGGCCCGACGGGGAGATCACCTGGCGGATCCTCGACGAGGAGGGCGTCGGCCGGGAGGCCCGCGCGGCGATCGGGGCTCAGGCGGAGCGGCTCACCGGATGGCTGGGGACGACGAGGATCACCCCGCGCTTCCGCACACCGCTGGAGAAGGAACTCGCGGCGGGCTGAGTGGGCCCTTGAAGACCCTCCCTAGGTCTTCCTCCCCCGGTCGGTGACGTACGCCCCCGCCCGCGCCGCCGTCACCGCCGCCCCGGCGGCCCGGTCGGCCAGGGCCTCGTCCAGCCGGACGCCGCTGATCAGCAGGTGGTAGTAGAGCGGGGCGGAGACCGCCCGGACCACCTCGTGCGCGTCGGTGCCCTCGGGCACCTCGCCCCGCTCGACGGCCTGCCGGACGCAGGGGGCCCATTCCCGGACGCGGATGTCGTAGAAGCGGTGCAGGGCGGCGGCCGTCTTCTCGTCACCCGTGGCGGCGGCGATCAGGGCCTTGAACAGCGGCCCCTGCCGGGGATCCGTCAGCGTGCGCAGCACCAGGCGGGCGTTGGCCGTCAGGTCGCCGAGCAGCGAGCCGGTCTCGGTGCGCGGCGCCGACTGCTCGGCCATGTCCTCCAGGAGGTCCGCGACCAGGCCGGTCACCGTCCCCCAGCGGCGGTAGACGGTCGTCTTGCCCACCCCGGCGCGGCGCGCCACGTCGGCCAGGTCAAGGCCGGTGAAACCCTGCTCGGTCAGGGCGTCCTCGGCCGCCCGCAGGACGGACTCCCGCACGCGCGCCGTGCGTCCCCCGGGCCGGACGGTCCCCGGGTCTCCTCCATCAGGCATAACGGCACTCCTGTTCCATTAGCGGCTCCACCCTGCTACCTTAGTGACTACTAACGGAACTACAGACCCGTTAAAGCCGATGACTCCCGAAAGGGGCCCGACATGGAATACAGACGGCTGGGCGCGTCCGGACTGATGGTCCCCGCGCTGAGCTTCGGCGCCGGCACCTTCGGCGGGCGGGGCCCGCTCTTCGGCGCGTGGGGCACGACCGACGCCCAGGAGGCACGCAGACTGGTGGACATCTGCCTGGACGCGGGGATCACGATGTTCGACACCGCCGACGTCTACTCCGCCGGCGCGTCCGAGGAGGTGCTGGGACAGGCGATCAAGGGCCGCCGGGACCAGGTGATCGTCTCGACCAAGACGAGCCTGCCGACGGGTGACGGACCGGGCGACGCGGGCTCCTCCCGCTCCCGCCTGATCCGCGCCTGCGAGGACGCCCTGCGCCGCCTCGGCACGGACCACATCGACCTCTTCCAGCTCCACGCCTTCGACGCCGGGACACCGGTGGAGGAGGTTTTGGCCGCACTCGACTCACTGGTCCGGGCGGGCAAGGTGCGCTACACCGGCGTCTCCAACTTCTCCGGCTGGCAGGTGATGAAGTCCCTCGCGGCCGCGGAACGGCACGGCCACCCGCGCTATGTGGCCCACCAGGTGTACTACTCCCTCGTCGGCCGCGACTACGAGTGGGAGCTGCTGCCGCTCGCCCTCGACCAGGGCCTCGGCGCGATCGTGTGGAGCCCGCTGGGCTGGGGGCGGCTCACCGGCAAGGTCCGCCGCGGCGCCCCGATCCCGCCCGACAGCCGGCTGCACCGCACCGCCGACTACGGCCCGCCCGTCGCCGACGAGCACCTCTACGACGTCGTCGACGTACTGGACGAGATCGCGCGGGAGACGGGCAGGGCGGTCCCGCAGATCGCCCTCAACTGGCTGCTCCGGCGGCCGACCGTCTCCTCCGTCCTCATCGGCGCCCGGGACGAGCGGCAACTGCGCCAGAACCTCGGCGCCGTCGGCTGGAGCCTCACCCCCGAGCAGGTGGCCAGACTCGACGCGGCGAGCCACCGCCCGGCGCCGTACCCCTACTTCCCCTACGAGCGGCAGGAGGGCTTCGCCCGCCTGAACCCGCCGGTGTTCCCGCCGCCGGGCCGGGCGGCATGAGCGAGCGCCGGGCACCACGCGACCATCCGCGGGGCACCCGGCGCTCGGACCGGCGTGGTTCAGCGGGCGTAGCGCATGAGCGCCCGCACCATGTGGCAGGTCGTGTCCGACGGCGGGTGGACGCCGATCAGTTCCGCCGCGTCGCGGATCGTCTCGTTGCGGGCCTGGTTCGGCATGTAGACGCCCGAGTCGAGCAGGGCGATGGCCAGGCGCATCGCCTTGAGGCGGCGGTTGTGCGACACGTACCACTCGCGCGGCCGGCCCGGCGGCAACGGCCGCTTCTCCACGGGCGCATACGGCAGGTCGAGCAGGACGGGGCGCTTCGCGGTGGACTGGGTGGGCAACGGCTTCGACTTCAGGGCGGCAGCGGGCACAGGCATCCTCCTGTCGCGGTGGGGCGGCTCACCGAAGACGTCGGCATCCCCGGCGCCACCCTCGAACACTGCTTACAGTCTACCGCCGGGCACTGACAACGGGGAGTCCACAGAGTCCCGCAAAAGCCCAGGTGGGCACGGGAATTGGCGCCGTGTCACGGCAGCTCCGCATGGTGCGCGAGGGACGCCAGGAAATCGAACAAGACGGTCGGCGCGTACCGTGTGCGCATGGAGATCTGGATCAATCCCGCGTGTTCGAAGTGCCGCAGCGCCCTGACGCTGCTCGACGCCGAGGGCGCCGACTACACCGTCCGCCGCTACCTGGAGGACGTGCCGAGCGAGGACGAGATCCGCGGCGTGCTCGAGCGCCTCGGTCTCGAACCCTGGGACATCACCCGCACCCAGGAGGCCGACGCCAAGGAGCTCGGGCTCAAGGAGTGGCCGCGCGACGCGAGTTCGCGCGACCGCTGGATCACGGCACTGGCCGAGCACCCGAAGCTGATCCAGCGTCCGATCATCACCGCGGACGACGGCACGGCGGTGGTGGGCCGGACCGACGAGGCCGTGCGGGACGCCCTGGCGCGCTGACCGGCCGCCGGGCCCCGTGTGGCGCAGGTCACTCGAGTGACTCCCGCCCCCGCTGAGTAGCCTCGTTCGGTATCTCGTACATAGCGGCGTACGCTCCCCTACCTCTTTCAGGAGGCGCGCATGTCGCGCAGGAGAACGCTCGGCACGAAGAAGAAGCTCGCACTGCTGGTGAGCGCGGCGACGGTGGCGGGAGGCGGGGCCTTCGTCATGGCGAGCACGTCGAACGCCGCGCCGACCCCCAAGTCGGCGTCGGAATCGACGGTCTGCCTGGGTCTCGCCACCGCCCTCGGCAACAACCAGAAGTTCATCGCCGACCAGCGGGCCGCCCCGGACGCGCAGTCCGAGGCACGGATCGCCAACCGCGAGGCGGTCGTCGCGGAGATCAAGCGGAAGCAGGAGGCGTCGGGGTGCGCCGTCGGGGAGTCGGCTCAGGACTCCCAGACCGCGCAGCCGTCGCAGCCCGCCCCGCCGGCCCAGCCGCCCGCGGCTTCGGATCAGCCGTCACAGCCCGCCGCGTCCGGCCCCGCGGGGAACACCGGCGGCGGCGCCGCTGCCGGACAGCAGGTGTGCAACGGCTCGACCGTCACGCTGTCCGGCGAGGGCGGTGCGCCCGCCGCGTCCAGCAACCAGTTCCCGGCCGGCACCAAGCTGAAGGTCACCAACCTGGACAACAACAAGTCCACGACGGTGGAGGTCACTTCGGTCTCCGGCAGCTGTGCGCTGCTGAACAACGCCGCCTTCGAGCAGGTCCGTGAGCCCGGCAAGTTCCTGATCCGCCGGGCCCTGATCGAGAAGGTGGGGTGAGGCCGTACGACCGACTGAACGGATGAGACGGCGGCCACCCCCTCGGCCGCCCCTCGTACGTGTCCCCGGTCCTGCCGCCCCCGGCCAGGGGTGGCAGGACCGGCGCGTCCGGGCCCCGCGGCGCCCTTCACCGGCTCGACGGAGGGGAGCCGGTGAGCGGCGCCGGTGAGGGGTGCCGCTCCGGCGGGGCGCCCTCTCCGCGTGGAAGCACGGCACAGCGCCGCCAGGTAACACGGGGTTCACATGCGAGCAATGGCCGGGTAATCGCCTGTTGCCAGGCTGCCGGGCAGCAGACGCGGCGCACCGGTGCCGCTGCGCCGCACGCACCCGCGATACGCGCCCAGACACACCCGAGGATGTGGCCCGTGACCTTCAAGGCTGAGTACATCTGGATCGACGGCACCGAGCCGACGGCCAAACTGCGTTCCAAGACCAAGATCATCACGGGTGCGCCCGCCGGTCTCGACGCGCTGCCGATCTGGGGCTTCGACGGGTCTTCCACCAACCAGGCCGAGGGGCACTCCTCGGACTGCGTGCTCAAGCCGGTCTTCACCTGCCCGGACCCGATCCGCGGCGGTGACGACGTCCTGGTGCTGTGCGAGGTCCTGAACATCGACCTCACCCCGCACCCCACCAACACCCGGGCCGCGCTGGCCGAGGTGGCGGAGCGGTTCGCGGCGCAGGAGCCGGTCTTCGGCATCGAGCAGGAGTACACGTTCTTCAAGGACGGCTACCCGCTCGGCTTCCCCAAGGGCGGCTTCCCGGCCCCCCAGGGCGGCTACTACTGCGGTGTCGGCGCCGACGAGATCTTCGGCCGTGACGTCGTCGAGGCCCACCTCGACAACTGCCTGAAGGCGGGCCTCGGCCTGTCCGGCATCAACGCCGAGGTCATGCCCGGCCAGTGGGAGTTCCAGGTCGGCCCGCTGTCCCCGCTGGAGGTCTCCGACCAGCTGTGGGTGGCCCGCTGGCTGCTCTACCGCACCGCCGAGGACTTCGACGTCGCCGCCACCCTCGACCCCAAGCCGGTCAAGGGCGACTGGAACGGCGCCGGCGCGCACACCAACTTCTCCACCAAGGCGATGCGCGAGGGCTACGACGCGATCATCACCGCGTGCGAGTCGCTCGGCGAGGGCTCCAAGCCGCTCGACCACGTCAAGAACTACGGCGCCGGCATCGACGACCGCCTGACCGGTCTGCACGAGACCGCCCCGTGGAACGAGTACTCCTACGGTGTCTCCAACCGCGGCGCCTCGGTCCGCATCCCGTGGCAGGTCGAGAAGGACGGCAAGGGCTACATCGAGGACCGCCGCCCGAACGCCAACGTCGACCCCTACGTGGTGACCCGCCTGATCGTGGACACCTGCTGCTCGGCGCTGGAGAAGGCCGGCCAGGTCTGATCCCCACGCCTTCCCGCAAGGGGCGCCTGCCGTCTTGGCAGGCGCCCCTTGCGCGTATGGTGCGCCGTCATGGGGATCGACGGGGTGGAACGAGTACGGGCGTGCGGCTCGGCGGGGGCCCTGTCCGGGCTGCTGCGGGCGATGCAGTCCCCGGACGCCGGCGTGCGCGAGAAGGCGATGAACCGGCTGTGGCCCGCGGCCTGGAACGAGGACGACCTCGCCGTGGCGACCGCCCGCGCGGTGCCGCGGCTGGCCCGGCTCGCCCTGGAGGGGCCCGGTCACCGGGAGGACCTGTTGCGGCTGCTCGGCAGCCTCGCGACCAGAACCGGGTGGCCTGAACAGGAACCGGCCCCGCAGGCGGTGGCGCACGCGCTGCCTCCCCTGCTGCCCCTCGCGCACCACGCCGACACAGGCGTACGGGACGCCATGGTGCGGCTGATCGCCGCCTGCGGCCGCGAGGACGCCCTGCCCCTGCTGCGCGGCCGGCTCGGCCAGGAGACCGACCCGCTGGTGCGCGCCCACCTGGTGACCGCGCTCGGGCTGCTGGACCGCGGCGACGGCGCGTGGCGGCACGCTCTGCTCACCGACCCCGAGCCCCGGGTCGCGCTCGCCGCCGCAGAGGACCTGCTGCGCACCACGGAACTGCCCCTGCCCGCACCGCTGGTGGATCACTGCGTGCGGGCGTACACGGCCGACCCGCACGAGCCGGACCCCGGCCTGTGGCCCGACCCCCACACGCCCTTCACCGGCCGGCTCCTGGAGGACCCCGAGGCCGCGCTGCGGGCCCTGGCCGGGGGTGTGCCGCTCGCCTTCGACATCACCGACCGCTGGCGCGACCGCGAGGCCGACGTCCTCCCCTGGGCGCTGCGCGAGACGCGGGGCGAGGCCTGGGAGCTGCACCGGCTGGCACAGCTGACCTGCGCGCTGCCGCCGCGGTCGCGCACCCGCGTGTGCGACCACGTACTGCCGTACCTCGCCTGCGACGAACCGGAGTTGCGGTCGGCCGCGGTCACCGTGCTCGCCCGGGCCAAGGCGCCGGAGGCCGTCGAGGAGGCCGTACGGCTCGTGGAGGAGGCACCCGGTTCGTACGGCGCCGCCCGCGTCGCCCACGCGGTGGCCGAGGAGTTCGGGGCCGGGGCCCGGGCCGTGGCGCGGGCCGTGGCGCGGCGGCTGGGAAGCGCCCGTCCGGAGCTGGTCGAGGTGCTGACGCGGTTCCCCGAGGTGGCGGCCGGCGTCGTCGGGGAGCTCACCGTGCTGCTGACCCGCACGGGCACCGGGCACCCGCCGGTCGCGGCCGCCGTGCTGGGCCGTACGGGCCCCGCCGGCGGGGAGCCGGCCAAGCGGGCGCTGCTGGCCTGCCTGACGGAGCAGGCCCACTCCTCGGTCTCGGCGGTCGCCGCGGTCGCGCACCACCGGGTCAGCGGCGATCCCGGGCCGGCCCTGTCCTTCTTCCTCCGGCAGGCGGACGGACGGTACCCCTTCGCGATGATGGACCGGGCGAGCGAACTCGGCCCCGCGGCCGCGCCGTTGCTGCCGTTCATCGAGCCGTCCCTGACCGGCGACGGCTCCTCCCTCGCCGCGCTGGCGGTCTGGCGCATCACCGGCCGGACCGAGGACACCGTGGGGCCGCTGGCCCGGCGGGCACTGAAGTGGGAGCGGTTCTACAACGGCCGGCCCCACCCCGTGGAGACGCTCACCGAGGTGGGACTCCTGCCCCGTTTCGCCGTGGCCGGGCTGCGCCGGGGAGTCGAGGCGCGGCACCGGATCGTCCACGACCTCATGAACGGCGACGGCCCGCACCCGGACGACGTCGTCCGCACCGCCGTCCGCGGCCTGCTGGAGACCGCCCGGATCGTGGAGTGAGGCCGGCTGACCGCCGGAAAACGTCCAAGCAGTGAGAGGACCCTGCTGTGACGGGCGTGTGTCTGCTTCAATGGGCCCATGGCCAGCCACCAGAAGCTCACCGCGACGGGTCGCCATGACCTCGAGCCCTTCTGGCCGTCCCGCCAGGACCACGACTTCGACCGGGTGTGTTGCCGCGCGATGAACGCGCCGGCCCTCTGAAGCCGTACACCCCGGCCCTCGGCCAGCGCGCACCGCGTACGTCCCTCGGCGAGCCCGACCACACATCGCGGCCGTCGAACTCCCCGACGAACTCCTCGCGCGAAAGAGCTGACCTCTCATGGCGATCACCCGTTCTCTGTCCACCGCCGCTCCCCTCGCCCCCTCGGCGGCCCCGAGCCCTCGGCACCGGCTGCGTGCCGTCGACCGGGACGAGGTGGTGACCGTCGCGGACCTGCTGCCGCCCGGTGCCACCTGGATGCCGGCTCCGCAGCACACCCTGCCCGTCCTGCCGGGCCGCCCGGCGATGGTCGGCTACCTGGTGCTCGTCCCGGCCGACCAGCAGCCGCCGTTCCCGGTGGCGGTGCCGGAGCGGCCGGGGCCCGCCGGCCCGGACACCGCCGCCGAGCCGGGCGGCGAGCCGCTGATCCGGGTCGACACCGTGCAGCGCACCGCCCGGGTGGACGGCCGGCCGCTCGACCTCACCTACCTTGAGTTCGAACTGCTGGCCCACCTGGTGGCGCACCCGGGCCGGGTGCACACCCGCGACCAGCTGGTCGGCACGGTGTGGGGCTACGGGCACGTGGGAGACGGCCGTACGGTCGACGTGCACATCGCCCGCCTGCGCCGCAAGCTGGGTGCCGAGCACCGCGACACGATCCGCACCGTGCGCCGCGTGGGCTACAAGTACGTCCCCCCGACGGCACGTTGAGGCGTGCCGGTACGGCTGTGCCGCGCGGCGTCTGCTGACAGCAGATCCCCGTTCCCTCCCCTCGTCCCACCGGGCAGAGTCACCGGCATGAGGCTTCTGATGCTGGGCGGTACGGAGTTCGTGGGGCGGGCCGTCGTGGAGGCGGCGCTGGGGCGGGGCTGGGAGGTGACCGTCTTCCACCGGGGGCGGCACGACGCGCCGCCGGGTGTGCGGTCGCTGCTCGGCGACCGCACCGCGCCCGGCGGCCTGGCCGCCCTCGCCGACGAGCCGGGCGAGTGGGACGTCGTCGTCGACACCTGGTCGGCGGCGCCGAGCGCGGTGCGGGACACGGCGCGGCTGCTGCGGGGCCGCGCCGGCCGGTACGTGTACGTGTCGAGCTGCTCGGTGTACGCGTGGGCCCCGCCCGCCGGGTACGACGAGGACGCGCCCCTGGTGGAGGGGGCGTCGGCCGACGCGGAGCAGACCGACTACGCCCGGGACAAGAGGGGCGGCGAGCTGGCCGTGCTGGACGCCTTCGGCGTTGACCGGTCGGTGCTCGTCCGGGCCGGGCTGATCCTCGGCCCGTACGAGAACGTCGGCCGGCTGCCGTGGTGGCTGACCCGGACGGCCCGCGGCGGCCCGGTCCTGGCGCCGGGCCCGCGGGACCTCCCCTTGCAGTACGTCGACGCCCGGGACCTGTCGGAGTGGATCCTCGGCGCGGCGGAGCAGGAGCTGAGCGGGCCGTACAACCTGATCAGTCCGCAGGGGCACGCCACGACGGGGACGCTCCTCGACGCGTGTGCGCGGGTCACGGGCGGTGCGGCCGAACTGCGCTGGACCGAACCCGGGGTGATCCTGGAGGCGGGCATCGAGCCGTGGACGGAGTTGCCGGTGTGGGTGCCGCCGGGCAGCGACCTGCACGACGCCCTGCACAGCGCGGACGTCTCCCGGGCGGTCGGGACCGGCCTGGTCTGCCGGCCCGTCGAGGAGACCGTGGCCGACACCTGGCAGTGGCTGCGCGGCCTCGGCGGTGTCGCGCCCCAGCGCCCCGACCGGACGCGCAAGGGCCTCGACCCGGAGGTGGAGGCGAAGGTCCTCGCGGCCGGGACCGGCGCGTGAACACCGCGCGTTCGCCCCTCGGGTGTACGTAGCACCACCCCCGGGCCGGGTGCCCGGCCCCGTGACCCGGCACGTCCGCTCGGCGAGACTGACGCCATGACCATGGACACGAAGAACGGCACCGGGCGGACGACAGGGCGGGGCATCGGGCTCGCGGCGGTGCGGGGGCTGGCGCTGGCCCTCGTCTCCCTGCCGGGGGCGGTGCTGTGCTTCTGCCTGTCCCTGGTCTCGATCGCGCTCATCCCGATCGGGGTCGGCATCGTCACCACGCCCTACGTGCTGACGGGGGTGCGGGCGTTCGCCGACGCCCGGCGGCTGCTCGCGGCGGAGTGGGGCGGGGTGCGGATCCCACCGGCGTACCGGCCGCTGCCCGAGGACGCCAACCCCTGGGCGCGCACCTTCGGGATGCTGCGCGACCCGGCGACCTGGCGGGACCTGCGGTGGCTGCCGGTCGACATGACCGCGGGATTCGTCACCGCGCTGCTGCCGGCGGTGCTGCTCCTCTATCCGCTGGAGGGGTTCGCCCTCGCGCTCGGGCTGTGGCGGGTCTTCCCCGACGGGTACTGGTACGGCTTCGTGCCGGTCACCGACCAGACGTCCGCGTTCGGGGCGGCCGCCCTGGGTCTGGTGCTGCTGTTCCTCGCGCACTTCCTCACCCCGCGCCTGCTGGGCGTCCACTTCCGGCTCACGCGGGCCGTGCTCGGCAGCGACCAGGGGGAACTGGCCGAGCGGGTACGGGTGCTGACCGAGACGCGGCGCGACGCCGTCGACACCTCCGCCGCCGAACTGCGGCGCATCGAGCGGGACCTGCACGACGGGGCCCAGGCGCGGCTGGTGGCCGTCGGCATGGACCTCGGCACCATCGAGGCGCTCCTCGACAAGGACCCGGCCCAGGCCAGGGAGCTGATCGCGCAGGCCCGTAAGTCCTCCGTGGAGGCACTGACCGAGTTGCGCGAGCTGGTGCGGGGCATCCATCCGCCGGTCCTGGCCGAACGGGGCCTGGGAGACGCCGTGCGGGCGCTGGCGCTGCGGTTGCCGGTGGCCACGGAGGTGAGCGTGGATCTGCCCGGGCGGGCCGAGGCGCCGGTGGAGTCGGCCGTGTACTTCGCGGTGAGCGAGGTGCTCACCAACGCCGTGAAGCACTCGGGCGCCGACCGGATCTGGGTCGACCTCCACCGGGCGGACGGCATGCTGCGGGCGACCGTCACGGACAACGGCAAGGGCGGCGCGGTGATCGGAGCCGGTTCGGGGCTGGCCGGGGTCGAGCGGCGACTGGGTACATTCGACGGCGTCCTGGCCGTCAGCAGTCCCGCGGGCGGCCCCACCATGGTCACCATGGAGATCCCTTGCGCGTAGTCCTGGCCGAAGACCTCTTCCTGCTGCGCGACGGACTCGTCCGGCTGCTCCAGGCGCACGGCTTCGAGATCGTGGCGGCCGTCGAGTCCGGGCCCGAACTGGCCGCCGCGCTGGCCGAGCTGGACCCGGACGTGGCCGTGGTCGACGTCCGCCTGCCGCCCACGCACAGCGACGAGGGCCTTCAGTGCGCGCTCGACGCCCGCCGGAAGCGGCCCGGGCTGCCGGTGCTGGTGCTCTCCCAGCACGTGGAGCAGCTGTACGCGCGGGAGCTGCTCGCCGACGGCAGCGGCGGGGTCGGTTATCTGCTGAAGGACCGGGTGTTCGACGCCGAGCAGTTCGTGGACGCCGTACGGCGGGTCGCCGCCGGTGGCACGGCGATGGACCCGCAGGTCATCCAGCAGCTGCTGGCCCGCCGTTCGGGCGACGACCGGCCGCTGGCGCGGCTGACGCCCCGGGAGCGGGAGGTGCTGGAGCTGATGGCGCAGGGCCGGTCCAACGCGGCGATCGCCGGGAAACTGGTCGTGACGGAACGGGCGATCGCCAAACACACCGCGAACATCTTCGGCAAACTGGGCCTTGAGGTCTCGGACGACGACAACCGCCGCGTGCTGGCGGTTCTCGCGTATCTCGACCACGGGCGGTGAAACCGGACCCGTCTTCTCACCCCGTGTGGACGATCCGCAACTCCTGGTGTGCCAGCGGCTGTTGAGAACACAGAGTCCTCACGAATCTCGCATCAATTTCCGGTACCCCTGAACACCCGTGGGACGCACTGCGTATGGAAGGGAGCCGCTTCACTCCTGTCGGGCGCCTCGATGCCCCCGAAAAAGGAAGTCAGAGGAGTTCCATGGGACGCAACACAAGAAAACGCCGTACGCCGCTGGCCACCAAGGCCATTGCCGCATCGGCGGCCCTAGCGCTCGGTGGGGGCGGGCTGATCTGGGCAAACTTCTACGCCTCGGCGCACGAGGAGAACTCGGCGAACCAGACGAAGTCCGCGGGCGCGCAGATCGCCACGATCCAGTGCCCGGACGTCGGACAGAAGCTGACCGATGTGCCGGACGGCGCCCGCCAGGGGGTGGACAAGGAGCTGGCCAACCTCGACAAGCAGATCAGCGAGGCGTACACCCGGCTCGCCTCCACGCGCCAGGCCCAGGCCGGTGACGCCGGCTTCGTCAACAACGCCATCCTCGGCCCGCTGAAGTCGAAGCGGGTCGCGGCCATCGACCGGATCGGCATCAACATCCGGCGGGTGGGCGGGCAGGCCCCGGGCAACCTGGAGCAGCTCGCCGAGTGCAAGGGCATGGCGGCCGACATCAACACCAACGACGGCCAGGCCGGGGGCGGTCAGAACAACGACGGCCAGAACAACGACGGCCAGAACGACGGCGGTCAGAACGACGGCGGTCAGGACCAGGGTCAGGACAACGGCGGCCAGGACAACGGGCAGGGCCAGGGCGGCAACGGCGGGCAGGCCGGCAACGGCCCGGTGGCGGACGACTTCATCAAGATCGAGGACGTCCAGCCCAACTCCCGCAACCTGCCGAACGGCCTCGCGGCGAACGGCGACGGCGGTTCCACGGGTACGTTCACCACTGTCTGTGGCACGAACCAGAACGAGAACCGCAACTCGGACAACGTGATCGTGGCGCCGGGTGTCTCCAACGGCGCGAAGCACCAGCACGACTACGTCGGCAACCAGAGCAACAACGCCTTCGCGAGCGACGAGGACCTGGCGAACGCCGACACGTCCTGCCAGAACCAGGGCGACAAGTCGTCGTACTTCTGGCCGGTCATCCGCCTCCAGGACGGTTCGCAGGACATCGACCAGGGCAAGCCCGGCGGCGGCCAGGACGGCAACGTCGGCAAGATCGTCGAGCCGGCCGAGGCCCAGCTGAAGTTCGTCGGCAACCGCACCAGCGACGTCGTCGCCATGCCGAAGGCCCTGCGCATCATCACCGGTGACGCCAAGTCCCTCACCAACGGACTGAACAACGCCAACACCGCGTGGAGCTGCACCGGCTTCGAGGACCGGCAGGTGACGGACAAGTACCCGATCTGCCCCGAGGGCAGCTCCGTGGTGCGCACGTCCAACTTCCAGAGCTGCTGGGACGGCCAGAACATCGACAGCGCCAACCACCGCACCCACGTGGACTTCGTGGAGGCGGACGGCACCTGCTCGAACGGTTTCAAGGCCATCCCCCAGCTCCAGGTCCGGCTGGTCTACGACATCCCGGCGCCGCAGATCAACAACGGGCAGCTCCAGGGCGCCTTCGCGGTGGACTCCTTCCCGGAGCAGCTGCACAAGGCGATCACCGACCACAACGACTTCATCAACTTCTTCGACGAGAACGTGATGAACAAGATGGTCCAGTGCATCAACGACGGCCAGGACTGCAAGTAGCCCTGACCCGGTGACGCGGAAGGCCGGCGGTGGGAATTCCCACCGCCGGCCTTCCGCTGTCGTGGCCCGCGCGTTCAGCCGTGGTGGCCGCTGCCGCCGTCGTGCCCGCCGCTGTTGTGGCTGCCGCCGGGGTTCATGTGCTCGGAGCCCTCTTCCATGGTCCCGCCGAGGGCGCCCTGGAGCGCCGTGACCGTCTTCCGCTGACCGACGGCGACCCACTTGCGGCCGACGAGGTAGTAGCCGCCGTAGTCCTTGGCGCTGTTCAGCCACTCGCGCTGGCCGCGGTCGGTGGCGAAGGTGGCGAGGACGTACTTCTCCTTGCCCTTCTTGCACAGGGCCTGGCGGATGGTGTCCGCGTCGGTCTGCATGTTCGGCTTGCAGTCGGCCTCGGCCGCGATGTGCTCCAGGCTGCCGCTCACCTCCTTCGGGACGGCCGCCTCGTCCTTGTCGCCGGATCCGCCGCAGCCGGTCAGCGCCAGTATCGCCACCGCGCCGCTCAGCGCGAGCATCGGTCGGGTCACCCTCATCTGTTCCTCCGGTCCTTGTCACGGCACGGTCCTTGTCACGGCACGATCCGGACGCATGCCGCACGGAGCCCCGGCAGAGGCTCTCGCCCTCGATACGGCTGCGGAGCCCGCCGTGCTCAAAATCCCGCTGCCCGGGTGTGCACTCCTGTGCGAGGGTGGGCCCGTGGATCAGGACTGGGAAGAGCGTATGGCCGCCCTGTGGGACCGTTTCGACGACTACGCCGAGACGGAGGAGGGCGGGGCACGCTTGCGCTCCGACGTCGACGCGCTCGTCGCCGAGCTGCCGGAGGGCAGCCCGCTCGGCCTGTTCGAACAGGGCTGCGCCTGGGACTCCACAGGTGACTCCGACAAGGCGGTCCCCCTGTACCGGGAAGCGCTGGAGAAGGGCCTCGCCGACATCAGCCCCGACAAGGCCCGCCAGACGAAGATCCAGCTGGCCAGCTCCCTGCGGAACACCGGCCGGGCCGAGGAGGGCGTCGCCCTGCTGACGCCCGAGCTCCTCGCCCCGTCCGACGAACTGGACGACGCCGTACGGGCGTTCCTCGCGCTGTGCCTGTCGGATCTCGGCCGTGACCGGGAGGCCCTGGCGCTGGTCCTGGGTGCCCTGGCCCCGCATCTGCCGCGCTACCAGCGGTCCACGGCGAACTACGCCCGGCTGCTCGTGGAACCCGGGGCACACCCGGGGGCGTGACGCTCCGCAGCCAGGTGACCATCCAACGATTCGCTCGTTCTGCTGAACGTGCAGTCACAGGATGTCGCCCAGCGCCCCGCACCCCCCTCCGTGACCGGCCCGGTCGTCGACGTCGAGCAGGCCGAGGCCGCGCTCGTCGAGCACTACCCGCGGCTCGTCCGGCTGGCCTACCTGGTGCTGCCACCCGGGACGGGCCGCAGCCGCCGCGTCCTGACCGCGCACGCGCTCACCCAGCGGGCACTCCCCCGCAGCCGCACCCCGGCCCCGGTGATCCCGGCCCAGAACGGGGGTCCCCCCTTCTCGGGCGAAGCCGAGAGCCTGCGGGACGGCCGGCACCGCGACCCGGGGTACGCCCTGGTCCGTCTCCAGGTGCTGCGCACGGCGCTGGAGGCGGGGCCGCCGCTCACGGCGAAGGCGTGGCCCAAGAGGGCCCAGCTGCCGCCGCTGCTGCCGCACGTGTGGGGCCTGAAACTGTTCCCGCGCTCCGGCGGCGCCGACGAACTCGCCCTGGACCAGCGGTTGTCCACCCTGTCGGGCCCGGCCCGGGCCGCGTACGCGCTGCGCGGCCTCGAGCGGCTCACGGACGCCGAGGTGTGCGAGGTCCTCGCGGCGGCGGGCGTCGCGGACCCGGAGGGCGCGGTGCTGGAGGCCGACGGGATCCCCGCCCAGTACGGGCTGCTCGACTCCCCCGAGTTCGATCCCTGCTCGCTCCAGGCCCGCCCCACCGACCTGATGCGCCGGCGCCAGCATCTGAAGGCCGCCCTGGCCGCCGGTGCCGCCCTGCTGGTGTGCGGTGCGCTGCTCGGGCTGCCCGGTGAGGGCTGGGGTCCCGAGGGCGCCGCGGCACCCCCGTACGCGCGCAACCCCGCCGCGCAGGCCGCCCTGGACCCGGCGAAGCTGACCCGGGTCCCGCCCACCGCGTGGCGCGGCTCGGATCGCGTCGACTTCTCCGTCTGGCCGGCCCGCGGCGACCGCACCGGCGACCGGGCCCTGCTGCGCCGCGCCCTGGCCGTGTGGGCCCGCCCCGGCGAGACGGTCCAGGTGTCGGCGACGCCCGGCACGCTCTCCGGCGGCCCGGCCGGACCGCCCCAGCTGCTGTTCGCGGGGACGGTCGACGCGGCGCGCGTGGTGATCCTCTACGACGGTCTGCGCATCGCCCGGTACGCCGAGCCGAAGGACGGCACGCAGGGCGCCGCCCTCGACTTCGCACGGGTCGACGGGGCCGGCCGGGCCGAGGCGGGCGCGGTGGTCCTGGGCCGCTCCGACGGCAACGTCCGCTATCTGCTGGCCCCCTGGGTGAAGAACGCCGGGGAGCGGGACCTGATGAAGCCGGGCTCCGGCGCGATGGACCTCACGCTCACCGGCGGTGTGACCGCGCCGCTGGCCAGCCCTGCCCTGCGCTCCGGCCCCTGCACCTCGTGGAACGTGCTCCAGGTGGCCGACGGCGGCAGGACCCGGCTGCTGACCGACCTCGGTGAACTGGTCCCGGCCCGGCTCACCACCGGACGGCCGGGATCGCCCGGCGAGGTGTCCGGCGCCGCCGCGCTGCACACCTGGCAGCCGTTCGCCTGCTCGCTGGGCACGGTGCGCTCGGCGGGGGTGCGCCAAGTCAACGCCTGGGCGTTCAACGAGCAGCCGCTGCCCGACGCGAGCGGAACCGCGGCGTGGGTGTGCACCCGGGCCGAGACCTGGCGGGGCGGCGGGCCGCGGGTGCTGGCGCAGTTCCACACGCCCGGTGGGGCGTACGGGGCGGTGGCGGCGAAGGCCGAGAACGTCCCGGCGTGCGGGGAGCGTGACCCGCATGTGCTGGCCGGTGTGCTGTGGAAGTCGAAGGGCGGGGACTGGTACCTGCTGGCCGCCGGCAGCCGGGAGACGGCGTCGATCCGGGCGACGGGCGGGGTGGACGGGTCCGCGCGGAGCAGTCTGCTGACGGTGCCGGCCGAACAGGGAGCGCAGGCTCAGCTCAAGGGGACCCTCAAGGACGGGCGTTCGCTGCGCGGGCTGCGCTGAGGGGCTCCTCCCGTGCCCGCCGGAGGGCCTCGGGGGCAGCTCCGCGATCGATCCGGCCCGTTCGAGGCCGGAATCGATCGGTAAGGTGTTCGTATGACTACCGGGGTTCGCCGCAGAATGGGAGTCGAGGAACGGCGGCAGCAGTTGATCGGCGTCGCCCTCGAACTGTTCAGCCGCCGCTCACCCGACGAGGTCTCCATCGACGAGATAGCGTCGGCCGCGGGCATCTCACGCCCGTTGGTCTACCACTACTTCCCCGGCAAACTCAGCCTGTACGAGGCGGCGTTGCAGCGGGCCTCGGACGATCTGGCGGGCCGGTTCGTGGAGCCGCACGAGGGTCCGCTGGGGGCGCGGCTGCTGCGGGTGATGCGCCGCTACTTCGACTTCGTGGACGAGCACGGGCCCGGTTTCTCCGCCCTCATGCGCGGCGGCCCGGCAGTCGGTTCGTCGACGACCAACGCGCTCGTCGACTCCGTGCGGCAGGCCGCGTATGTCCAGATCCTTTCGCACCTGGGCGTGACCGATCCGCCCGCGCGCCTCGAACTGGTCGTCCGTTCCTGGATCTCGCTCGCCGAGTCGACGGCACTGATCTGGCTGGACGGCCGGCGCATCCCGCGCGAGGAGCTGGAGCCCCAGCTCGTCAACGACTTCGCCGCGCTCGCCGCGGTGAGCGCCGCCTACGACGAGGAGATGGCCGCGCTGCTGCGCGAGGTCATGAAGGACGAGCCGGCCGACGGCCCGTTCGCGCTGCTGGCCGGCCGGCTCATCGCCCTGGCGAGCTGAGCGGACTCAGCTCTCGAACTTCGCGTACGACGGGTCCAGGTCGCGGACCTCGGCGGAGGCGTGCAGCGCGCGCCCCTCGGGCTGCTTCAGATAAGTCCGCAGCAGCTCCAGCGCGGCCTGGGTGAGCCGCGCCTTGGTCTCGTCGGTGCGGCCGGCGAGCAGCGCGATGTGGATGTGCACATGGGAGTGCCCCTCGGCCTCGGGCCCGACGACGATGTCCTCGGTCGGGCGGAACCGGCTCTTGCAGGCCGGCGGCTTGGCGGCCGCGATCTCGACGGTGGCCTCGTGCAGCGCCTTGGCGAATCCGGGCCGGTCGAATCCGTCCGCGAGGTCGGCGGAATAGTCGACGGTGATCTGCGGCATCAGCACTCCTGTTCCCAGTCGGTGGGCTCACCCTAGGGCCTGTCGTTTGGATCATGCCGGCGTCGCGGGGCGTGGCACGCACATCTGCCGCGTTGTCGTCGGCTGTCAACTCCCCCACGCTCGGCTGCGCTCGCGCGGGAGGGACCCCCATCGCGTTGACGCCCTCCTCCGCCTTGCAGCTGCACGCACCACGCCCCGCTCGGGTCGGCCGAGAGGCGCAGTCACTCTCGGCCGGCCTGATCCAAACGACAGGCCCTAGCCGCAGCGGGGGCGGGCCGCCGGTCGCGGTCCGCCCCTGCTGACCGGGGGCGTTACCCAGCGGTCCGGGTGAAGACCGCGACCGTGCGCGCCGGCACGGTGAACGTGCCGGAGGCCCGCGCGTAGGCGGAGGACTTCACGGTGGCGTCGGCGCCCGCCGCCTGCACCGGGTGCAGGCGGTAGCCGGTCCCGGCGAGTGCGGGGACGGGCTGCTCCTGCCGCTCGGGGGTGGCGTTGAAGACGACGACGAGATCACCGAGCCGCATGGTGATCACGCCGGGCGTCTCGTCCTTGCCGGACAGCGGGAAGGAGAGCCGGGACTGCACCCGCTCCGCCGTGCCGAGGGAGAAGTCCTTCTCGGTGCTGCGGATCCGCAGCAGGTCGCGGTACGCGGCCGAGGTGCCCTCGATCTGCTCGCAGCCCACGGCGACCTTGGTCAGCAGCGGCGTGGCGTACGGCCACTTGCCGGCGTTGTCGGCCGCCATGGGCAGTCCGCGTCCGAACCCGTTGCCGTCCTCGCACCGCCAGTGGACGGCGTTGAACCAGTCGCCGCTGTCGTAGGAGTTGCGGTCCAGGGACTTGGAGCGCAGCAGGTCGGTGCCCGCCTGGGAGAGGGCCGGGCCCTGCGAGAGGGTGGCCGTCGCCATCGCGAGGACCTGCATCCGGGCCCGGTCGGACGCGCTCGTCGCGGCGGGGAGCTTGAAGGCGAGCGCGTCGAACAGGGACTCGTTGTCGTGCGCGTCGGCGTAGGCGAGGGCGTCGCCCGGGGCGTCGGCGTATCCGGCGGGGGCGCCGTTGTAGTCGACCTCGGAGCCCTTGACCTCCTTGCCGCCGGTGCCGGTGAACCGGTAACCGGCGAGGTTGCCGGTCAGGCCGACCTTGATGAGGTCCTGGTAGTGCAGCAGGCGGGCCTTCTGCTCGGCCTCGGTGCCGTTGCTCTTCGAGGAGTTGGGGTCGGTGTACAGACCGGAGGCGAAGCCCTGGACGCCGGGGTCCTCGTCGAAGGGGCCGCCGCCGCGCACCGCGTCACGGGCGCGGTCGGAGAAGGTGGCGATGCCGGTGCCGGCCATGTTCTTCTGCGTGGCCTGGACGAACCGGGCGTCGTCGGCGACCTCGCCGAAGTTCCAGCCCTCGCCGTACAGGATGATCTTCTTGCCGTCGACGCCGTCCTGGTCGGGGGTCAGCGCGTCGAGGGCCTTCCTGACGGCCAGGATGTTCGCCTTCGGGTGGTGGCCCATGAGGTCGAAGCGGAAACCGTCGACCTTGTACTCCTTGGCCCAGGTGACGATCGAGTCCACGACGAGCTTGCCCATCATGGCGTTCTCGGTGGCCGTGTTGGCGCAGCAGGTGCTGTTCGCGACCGAGCCGTCGGCGAGGAGCCGCTGGTAGTAGCCGGGCACGATCCGGTCCAGGACGGAGGTGTCCGCCTGGCCGCTCGCGGCGGTGTGGTTGTAGACGACGTCCATGACGACGCGCAGTCCGTCGTCGTTGAGGGCCTTGACCATCCTGCGGAACTCGACCGTGCGGGCGGTGCCGTCCGGGTCGGTGGCGTAGGAGCCCTCGGGGACCGTGTAGTGGTACGGGTCGTAGCCCCAGTTGTAGGCGTCCTTCGCGGCGATCTTGCCGACGCACTCCTGCTGCTTGTCGGAGTCGGCCGGGAAGGATGCCAGGTCGCAGCCGGGCGTCGCCTGGTCGGCCTTGCGCTCCGGGATGGTGGCGATGTCGAAGGCGGGCAGCAGGTGGACGTAGGAGGTGCCCGCCTCGGCCAGCTCGCGCAGGTGCCTGCTGCCGTCGCTCGCCTTGTCGGTGAAGGCGAGGTAGGTGCCGGGGTGCTTCGCCGTGCGGTCCTCGACGGAGAAGTCCCGGATGTGCAGCTCCTGGATCTGGGCGTCCCGCAGGGGCACGGCCCTGGGCTTGGTGTACGACGACCAGCCGGACGGCTTCAGCGCCTTGTCGTCCAGGTCGGCGACCAGGCTGCGCTTGGAGTCGGTCGTGAGGGCCACGGAGTAGGGGTCGGTGACCTTGTTGGTGACGACCTTGCGGACACTGGGCGCCCAGACCTTCACGGCGTAGCGGTAGGGCTTGCCCTTCCAGGACGCGGGGCCGGTGACGGACCAGACGCCGGTGGCGGAGTCGCGGCGCATGGCGACGGCCTTGCCGTCGAGTTCCAGGGCGACGGACTGCGCGGTCGGCGCCCACACGGACAGGGTGGGGCGGCCCTTGGCGAACGTCGGTCCGAGAGCGGCCTTGGTGGCGCCGGGGTACAGGTCGTCGAGGACGCCGGCGATCTGGACGCCGGTGGCCGCGAGTACTGCTCCGTTCACCGCACGCTGGGTGGCGACGACCTGGCCGCGCAGGGCCTCGCGGACCCGGTCGCGGTCGCGGGGGTCGACGGTCCAGGCGTCGTACGCCTTCAGGTGCGGGAACTTCGCCTTCTGGGCGTCGGTGAGCTCCCCCTTCGCCAGGCGCAGCCACTGGGCGTCGCCCGTCAGGGCGCCGTCCTCGGCCTTGATCGAGCCGTCGCGGGAGTACAGCAGCTGGGTGGAGGCGGCGGCGTCGGAGCCGTTCCAGGCGAGGGTGTTCCGGTCGATCCAGACCGCCTTGGAGGTGGTCAGGTCCAGGGCGGCGGCAGAGCCCGCGGGCTGCGGGAGCAGGTACTTCTCCTGTCCGTTCACCAGCCACACCTCGTGGCCGTTCGCCTTGAGGTCGAGCGACTGGTCGGTGGGCAGGTCCTTCTCGTCGCCCTTGTGGAGGATGTAGCTGAGGCTGGTGGCTCCGTCGGTGAGCGGTACCTCGAAGACTGCGCCATAGGAATCAGTCTTGACCGGCTTCAGGGGGTTCGACCAGTCGGTGGGGTGCGCGGCGCCGGTCCACACGTGCAGGCCCCAGCCGTCGTGGTTCCCGTCGGCCCGGTGGTAGTGCAGGACGGCCTTGCTCTTGTCGGGTGCCGGGTACTCGGGCCGTTCGGTGGTGACGGTGTCCTTGCCCTGCTCGATCCAGACCTCACCGGTCTTGGTGACGTCGATCGTGCGGTCGGTGGAGACGTCCTTGGTGCCGTCCTTGTCGATGACGAGGAAGCCGACGTTCGAGGCGCCCGGCTTGAGCTTGACCCAGGCGAAGGCGCCATAGGCGTCCCGGCCGGTGAACGGGTGGCTCTCGGGCCACTCGGTGGCCTCGCCCTCGGCGAGGTCGCCCCAGGCGTACAGGCCCCAGTCGGCGTAGTCGCCGTCCGCGCGCTTGTAGTGGACGATCGCGTAGTCGCGGGAGGAGGCGGTGGGCGGTTCGGGGGCGGGCGGGGTGCCGGTGGCGGAGGCGGCCAGGGCGCTCGCGGTGCGTCCGGCCGAGTCGATGACGACGGCCTTGTAGCGCAGGGCCGTACCCGGTGGCACGTCCTTGCCGAGGGTGTGGGTGACCTTGTAGGGAGCGTGGTCGGCGGAGCCGAGGACCCGCCACTTCCCGTTGCCGGTCTGCGCGGCGAAGACGACCCGGTCGAGCTGCCCGCCTCCCCCGACGTCCGCGGTGACCTCCACGGTGCCGGTGGCGCCGGCGGCCGGGGCCTTCAGGGTGAGGGTCGGTGCGGTGGCGGGCTTCGCGAGCTTTCCGGCCGCCTTCAGGACGATCGCCGAACCGGCCGGGACCGTGACGGTGAGCTTCTTGTCGCCGTCGCTGGTCAGGGTCGCGTCGGTGCCGTGGATGCCGCGGAAGGTCATGCCGGCCGAGCCGGTCGCGAAGGTCGCGGTCTTCTTCTCGGCGGCGTTGTTGAAGGCGACGACGTACTCGGTGCCGGTCCTGGCGTCCGTGCGGGAGAAGGCGTAGACGCCCGGGCCGTCGGCCGCGTACCGCTCCTGCTGGACGCCGTCGGTGAGCGCCGGGTTGGCCTTGCGGAGCTCGGCGAGGGCGCTGATCTGCCGGTACAGGGGCGCCTTGGTGTCGTAGGCGTCCCCGGCGTGGGTGCGGTCGGTGCCGATCAGGTCGTCGTCGAGGTAGTCGGCGGTGCGCGAGGCGAACATGGTCTGCCGGGCGTCCTTGTCGCCGCCCGGGCCGGTGAAGCCCTGCTCGTCGCCGTAGTAGACGACGGGGTTGCCGCGGCTGAGGAACATCAGCTCGTTGGCGAGCTTGTCCTTGGCGAGGATCTCGGCGTCCGTGGCCTTGGGGTTGTCCTGCTTCAGGAACGACCCGATGCGGCCCATGTCGTGGTTGCCGAGGAAGGTGACCTGCTCGTAGGCGTTGGCCTTGCCGGTCGTGTACTTGTAGTCGTCGCCGAAGACGCCGGCCAGCTTGCGGGCGCTGCCGCCCTGCGAGGCGTACTGGCGGGCCGCCTCCTGGAAGGGGAAGTCGAGGGTGGCGTCGAGCCGGCCCTGGGTGACGTAGGGCGCGGTGACGTTCGTGTCGGCCGAGTAGACCTCGCCGAACATGAAGAAGTCGTCCCGGCCGCGCTTCGCGGCGTAGGCGTCGAGGGCGGTGGCCCACTGCGTCCAGAACTCCATGCCGACGTGCTTCACGGTGTCGATCCGGAAGCCGTCGACGTCGAAGTCCCGCACCCAGCGCTGGTAGATCCTCTCCATGCCGCTGACGACCTCGGGCCGCTCGGTCCACAGGTCGTCGAGCCCGGAGAAGTCGCCGTGGGTGGAGCTCTCACCGGCGAAGGTGGAGTCGCCGCGGTTGTGGTACATCGTCGGGTCGTTGAGCCACGACGGGACCTTGTTCTTCTTGGTGACGACCGGGGTGCGCGGGAAGGAGTCCCGGTCGACCTCGGGGAAGCCGTGCCGCCCGTCGGCGTAGTCGGCGTCGTCGAAGGGCACGCCGTCCTTCGTCAGGTAGGGGAAGGCGCCCTTGGAGAGGTAGTCGTAGGACTTCTCCTCGTAGTCGACGACGTCGGCGGTGTGGTTGGTGATGACGTCGAAGAAGACCTTCATGCCCTTGGCGTGGGCCTTGTCGATGAGGGTCTCGAGGTCCTGGTTGGTGCCGAAGTGCGGGTCGACCTGGGTGAAGTCGGTGATCCAGTAACCGTGGTAACCGGCCGAGGCGTTCGACCCGGTGCCCTGCACGGGCTGGTTCTTGAAGATCGGAGCCATCCAGAGGGCGGTGGTACCCAGGCCCTTGATGTAGTCGAGCCTCTTGGTCAGGCCCTTGAGGTCGCCGCCCTGGTAGAAGCCCTTGTCGGTGGGGTCGTAGCCGGTCGACAGGCGTGAACCGGTCAGGCCGCCCTTGTCGTTGCGCGGGTCGCCGTTGGCGAACCGGTCCGGCAGGACGAAGTAGAACTGCTCCCGGGTGGCGTCGTGCCGGGCGGGCTGGGCGGCCAGCGCGGCGTCGGAGGGAGGCGCCGCAGGGGTGGCGGCCCCGGCGGCGAGCGGCTGGACGAGTGTGGCGGCCAGCGCGGCGGCGGTGACCGCGGCGACCCGTCCGGCACGGGCGGTTCGGCGCCTGGACGGCACCGGCCATCTCGGTATCACAGATGGGCTCCTAGCGATTGCGGCTCTCTCGGGTCCGACCCCGCGCGACCGTATCGCCGCCGAAACGTTTACAGCAAGAGTCCTGAAAGCATTGGAAAGAACTTTCAACCACCGCGGTGGGTCCGGCGGCCCCGGTCGCCATGGGTCATGCCGCCGGGGCCGCTTCACACCGTGCGGGACGGCCGCTAACAGCTCGACTTGCCCGCGTGGACCGCCAGGGCCGTGTGGGCGCCCAGGGTGGCCGTGAGCTGGCCGCTCGCGTTGACCGTCACCGGCCTGTTGCTCTGCACGTCGCAGTACGTCCCGGCGGGCAGCGACGTCTGGTACGTCCGGGTCAGGGAGCCGGACTCGTGGTTGATGGCCACGAAGCCCTTGCTGCCCCGGCCGAAGGCGATGGCGTCACCGCCGTTGTCCCACCAGTTGGTGACGGCCTGCCCCCGGGTGGCGTTGCGGAAGGCGACCATGGACTTGATCTCCGGCCAGTTGTGCTGGCACTTCCAGCCGTCCTGCCAGCAGGCGTTGACCTGACCCCCGTTCGGCGGCCCGGCGTCGTGGTCGGTGAACTCGTAGCCGGAGTTGACGTCGGGGGCGCCGTAGGGCCAGGCCAGCATGAAGACGTTGGCCAGGGTGTAGGTTGCGCCGTCCTTGTAGCTGAGGGTGGAGCCGTTGCGCTCGGTGTCGTGGTTGTCGACGAAGACACCGGAGACACCGCTGTTCATGTAGCCCCAGCCCTCGCCGTAGTTCTTCAGGTAGGCGAGGTTCTCGTTGGTGAAGACCCGCTTGAGGTCGTAGGCGTAGCGGAACTCCTGGACGTCTCCGTTACTCGTGTATTCAGTGGGCTGGACGGCCTCGCCGGCGCCGAATATGACCTCCTGCTTCCAGTACACCGACGGGTTGCTCAGCCGGGACTTGATGTTCGCGAGGTCGGCGGTGTCGATGTGCTTGGCCGCGTCGACGCGGAAGCCGTCGACGCCGAGGGAGAGCAGGTCGTTCAGGTACCCGGCGATCGCGCCGCGGACGTAGTTCTCGCCCGTGTCCAGGTCGGCCAGGCCGACCAGTTCGCAGTGCTGGACGTTCCAGCGGTCCTGGTAGGTGCTGATCCGGCTCGTGCAGTCGTCGAAGTCGAAGGACGAGTACAGGCCGGGGTAGGCGTACTTGCTGTACGACGAGCCGCCGGTGCCGGTGCCGTCGCCCGCCGCCATGTGGTTGATGACGGCGTCCGCGACGACCTTCACACCGGCCGCGTGGCAGGTGTTCACCATGTTCCGGAACGCCGTGCGGTCACCGAGCCGGCCTGCGATCTTGTAGCTGACCGGCTGGTACGAGGTCCACCACTGCGGTCCCTGTATGTGCTCGGCGGGCGGCGAGACCTGGACGTAGCCGTAGCCGGCGGGCCCGAGGGTGGTGGTGCACTCGCGGGCGACCGAGGCGAAGTTCCACTCGAAGAGGACGGCGGTGACGTCCTTGGTGCCAGGTGGGGAGGCCTCTGCACCAGTCGGGTTCATGACAACCACAGCCGCGGCGAGCGCCACGGCGGAGGCGAGGAATCTGCGTGCCATGTGGGGTTTCCTTCTTCGTTGAAGGTTCTTGCAGCAAGGTTCAGAAACCTTGCGGTGACGCAGATGGTAAAGGCCCGCCGCCCGAAAGGGCAGCGGGCCGTGCGAAATTCAAAGGAAAAATCAGGCGCGGTCCTGTGCGGTGGCGGTGGTCCACCACACCGTGGTGTCGGCCGGCACCTTCGCCTCGTCGTCGACCTCGACGATCTCGCCGCTCGCCACCAGCACCCGGCCGTACGCGGGCATCGCCACCGATTCGCCGGTGGTGTTGGCGACACACACGAACTCTCCGCGCCGGAAGGCCAGCACGCCCTCGGGCGCCCGCAGCCACTCCACGGACGTGCCCGCGCCGAGGTCCGCCTGCTCGCGGCGCACCGCGAGCGCGGCACGGTACAGCTCCAGCGTCGAGCCGGGCTCGCCCGACTGCGCCTCGACACTCAGCTCCCCCCAGCCCTCGGGCTGCGGCAGCCAGCTTCCGCCGTCACCGAAGCCGTACGACGAGCCCGTCCGGGTCCACGGGATCGGCACCCGGCAGCCGTCGCGGAAGCCGTCCTGGCCCGCGCCCCGGAAGTACGCCGGGTCCTGGCGCACCTCGTCGGGCAGGTCGACGACGTCGGGCAGGCCGAGCTCCTCGCCCTGGTAGATGTAGGCCGAGCCGGGCAGCGCGAGCATCAGCAGGGTCGCGGCCCGGGCCCGGCGCAGGCCCAGTTCCCGGTCGCCGGCCAGGCGGATCTGGGTGCCGAGGCCGGGCGGGTTGGCGAAGCGGGTGGCGTGCCGGGTGACGTCGTGGTTGGACAGCACCCAGGTGGCGGGGGCGCCGACCGGGCGCATGGCATCCAGGGTGCGGTCGATGACCTCGCGCATCTGAGCGGCGTCCCAGTGGGTGCTCAGGTACTGGAAGTTGAAGGCCTGGTGCAGCTCGTCCGGACGGACGTAGTGGGCGGTGCGCTCGATGGTCGGGGTCCAGGCCTCCGCCACGAAGATCCTCTCCCCCGCGTACTCGTCGAGGATCAGCCGCCACTGCCGGTAGATCTCGTGCACGCCGTCCTGGTCGAAGAACGGCATGACATCGTTGCCCAGCAGCTTCACCTGATCGTGGGATCCAAGGTCGGGCAGGCCGTCCGCCTTCACCAGACCGTGCGCCACGTCGATCCGGAAGCCGTCGACGCCCATGTCCAGCCAGAAGCGCAGGATGGAGCGGAACTCGTCGCCGACCGCGGGGTGGTCCCAGTTGAAGTCGGGCTGCTCGGGGGCGAAGAGGTGCAGGTACCACTCGCCGGGCGTGCCGTCGGGCTCGGTGACCCGGGTCCAGGCCGGGCCGCCGAAGATCGACTCCCAGTCGTTGGGCGGCAGTTCGCCGTTCTCGCCCTTGCCGGGGCGGAAGTGGTAGCGCTCCCGCAGCGGGGAGCCGGGGCCTTCGGCGACGGCCCGCTTGAACCACTCGTGCTGGTCCGAGGAGTGGTTGGGCACGAGGTCGACGATGATGCGCAGGTCCAGCCGGTGGGCGTCGCGGATCAGCGCGTCGGCGTCCAGGAGGTTGCCGAACATGGGGTCGACGGCCCGGTAGTCGGCCACGTCGTAGCCGGCGTCGGCCTGCGGCGAGGCGTAGAAGGGGCTGAGCCACACGGCGTCCACGCCGAGGTCGCGCAGGTACGGCAGACGGGTGCGGACACCCTCCAGGTCGCCCATGCCGTCACCGTTGCTGTCGGCGAAGCTGCGCGGGTACACCTGGTAGATCACCGCGTCCCGCCACCAGTCGCGGCGCTTGACGACGGCCACGGCGGACGCGGCGGTGGGGGCAGGTGCGGCTGAGTGCTGGCTCATGTCGTCCTTGATGCGTAACGAGGTTGTGGTCATGTGAGACGTGGGGTGGTGACGAGGCGGCCGCGGTACAGCGGGGTCGGATGGGCACCGCGGCCGCCCCGGGCTTGTGACGTGCCGTTGGGCAGCGCCCCGAGGGGCACCGGTCACCCCTTCGTGCCACCGGCGGTGAGCCCGGTCACCAGGTTCTTCTGCACGAGGTAGAAGAAGAGGGCGGCCGGTATCGCGATCAGTACGGCCGTCGCGGCCATCAGATTGCGCTGCGCGTCGTGCTCGCTGACGAACGTCTGCAGACCGACGGCGAAGGTGTACTTGTCGTCGCTGAGCATGAACGTCGAGGCGAACGCGACCTCACCGAAGGCCGTGAGGAAGCTGTAGAACGCCGCGACCGCGAGTCCCGGCTTGGCGAGCGGCAGGATCAGCCGCGCGAACGTGCCGAAGGGGGTCAGCCCGTCGACGCGCCCGGCCTCGTCGATCTCGAACGGGATGGTGTCGAAATAGCCCTTCATCAGCCAGGCGCAGTACGGCACGATCGTGGTGCAGTTGACAAGGATGAGACCAAGGTAGCTGTCGATGAGCTGGAGATCCGACAGGATCTGGTACATCGGCACGATCAGTACCGCGATGGGGAACATCTGGGTGACGAGCAGCACCCACATCAGCTTGCGGTAGCCGGGGAAGCGCATGCGGGAGACGGCGTAGCCGGTGGACGCGGCGACGACGACGCCGATGAGCGTGGTGCCCAGCACGACGACCAGTGTGCTCTTCAGCCAGTCGAAGAAGCTGGTGTCCTGAAGGACGAACGCGTAGTTGTCGAGCGTCATCTTGCCCCAGATGCGCCCGGGGTGGAGGTAGTCGTCCTTGTCCGGTCCGAGGGACAGGAAGAACAGCCAGGCGACCGGGAAGAGCGCGGCCAGGCTGGCGACGATCAGCACGGCGTGCGAGGCGAGGGCGGCCGCGCGGCTCTGCTCGCCGCGCCGGCGCGTCCGGGCGGGGGCGTTCGCGGGGCGCCGCCCGGTCGCCGGGGCGGAGTTCTCGACGGTGGTCGTACTCATTTCGGACTCCTGCCTCAGATCGCGAGCTGCTGCTCGTTGCGGTTCAGCCAGCGGCGGTAGAAGGAGGTGAAGACGATCAGGATCGACAGCAGCAGGATCCCGTAGGCGGCGGACTGCGCGTAGTCGCGCGGCTGCTGGCCGAAGCCCAGCTGGTAGGCCCAGGTCACGAGGATCTGCGCGTCGGGGGCGGTGTTGCCGAACAGCAGGAAGATGATGGCGAACTGGTTGAACGTCCAGATGACACCGAGCAGGACGACCGTGGTGCTGACGGACCTGAGACCGGGCAGGGTGACGTAGCGGAAGCGCTGCCAGGCGCCCGCGCCGTCCATCTCCGAGGCCTCGTACAGGCTCGCGTCGATGGACTGCAGGCCGCCGAGGAGCGAGACCATCATGAACGGCACACCGCACCAAGTGTTGACCATGATCGCGGCGAACCGCTGCCAGAAGGTGTCCTCCAGCCACGACGGTGTCGGCAGGTGCAGGAAGTCCAGGCCGCTGTTGATGATGCCGCCGTCGGCGAGCATGAACCGCCACCCGAAGACGGTGACGAACGTGGGCACCGCCCAGGGCAGCACCAGGATCATGCGGTAGAGGGTGCGGCCGCGCAGCTTCTGGTTGAGCAGCAGGGCCAGGCCCAGGCCGATGCCGTAGTGCAGGGTGACACAGGCGGCCGTCCAGAAGACCGTCCACAGGAAGTGCGACCAGAAGCGGTCGTACGAGGTCGGACCCCACAGGATGTCGGCGTAGTTGTCCAGGCCGATGAACTTGTAGGTGGCGTCGATCTCGTTGACACCGATCGTGCGGGCGGTGTTCAGGCTGGTGGCGTCGGTGAGGGTGAGGTACAGGCCGTACCCCAGCGGGTACAGCACCAGGACCCCGAGGACGATCGCCACCGGGGCGATCATCGCGTAGGCGTACCAGTGCTTGGTGAGTCCGTTCCTCAGCCGCTGCACCGGTCCGGGCCGTGGTTCCCGCTCACCGCGCCGCTTGCCGGTCGCTCGGTCGATGGCGACTGTCATGGTTCGACACCTTCTGCAAGTTCAAGGAGTTCAAGGGAGGCTGCCCGGGCACAGGCGCGGGCCGGTGGCCGCCGGGTCCCCTCCCCCATGACAGGGGGACCCGGCGGCCACGCGGCGGTCACTTGCTGTAGTCCGGCACCAGCTTGGCGATGGCGGTCTCGGCGTCGCCGAGGCCCTTGTCGAGGGACTCCTTGCCACCGGCGATCTCGATGAGCTCGTCGTCGAGCGGGCCCCACAGGGAGCTGTACTCCGGCAGCGCCGGGCGCGGCTGGGCGGCGGAGAGCACGCCCTGGTAGCCGGCGATGCCCGGATCGGCCTTGACCTCGGCCGTGTAGGCGTCCTCGCGCGTGGGGAGCGTGTTGTTCTTCAGCGCGATGGTCTCCTGGGCCTTGGCCGAGGTCATGAACTTCACGAACTTCAGCGAGGCCTCCTGGTGGGCCTTGTCCGAGCCCGCGTACACCGAGAGGTTGTGGCCGCCGGTCGGGGCTCCGGCCTTGCCGCTGGAGCCGGCCGGGACGGTGGCGATGCCGAGGTTGTTCTTGTCCTTGAAGGCCGAGCCCTTGTAGAAGTTCGTGATCTCCCACGGGCCCTGGACGATCGAGGCGACCTTGCCGCTGACGAACGCCTCCTGGATGTGGGCGTAGGCGTCGGCGGTGGTGTCGGCCTTGTGCAGGCCCTTGCCCTTGAACAGGCTCTGCCACGTGCCGTAGGCCTTCTTGGCCTGGGGCGAGGTGACGGTGATCTTCTTGGCGTCGACGTCGACGGTGTCGGTGCCCTCGCCGTAGAGGAAGGTCTGGGCGTAGTAGGCCTGGGTGGAGCCCCAGTAGCCGTCGACGCCGGTCTTCGCCTTGATGGTGGCGGCGGCCTTCTTCAGGTCGTCCCAGGTCTTGGGGGCCTCGACGCCGGCCTTCTTGTACAGGGCCTTGTTGTAGACGAGGGCGAGGGTGTCCGTGGTGAAGGGGACGCCGTAGGTCTTGCCCTCGTACTTGGCCTGCTCGATCAGGCTGGGCTGGAACTTGCCCTGCTCGGCGAGGGCCTCGGTGCCGTCCAGCGGCGCGAAGAAGCCCTTCTTGGCGAATGCGGGGGTCCAGCCGACCTCGGAGCGCAGCACGTCCGGGGCGCCCTTGGAACCGGCGGCGGTGTCGAACTTGTTCTGCGCCTGGTCGAAGGGGACGTTGACGTACTTGACCTTGATGCCCTTGTTGGCGGCCTCGAACTCCTTGACCAGGGCCTGGTACGTCGGCGCCTCGTTGGTCGCGTTGGAGGTGTCCCACCAGGTGATGGTGACCGGGCCGCCGGCCTCGTCGCCGCTGTCGCTTCCGTTGCAGGCCGTCGCCGCCAGGGCGAGGGACGCCACCAGCGCGGTGGCCGCTATGCCACGCCGCATGAGTTCTCCTTGAGGGTGAAGCCCGTTCGTGCTGCCGACTGCGCCGTTGGCGGCCGGGCGTCGGTGAGATTAGCCGCGCTGCAACACCTTGCGAAAGACCTTGCAGCAAAAAGTTGCAAGAGGTGCGGATGGTTATTCCGCCGTGACCTCCTCTCGACCACCCCGAAGCCCGGACTTACCGCTGTTCGGCAGGGAGTCGGACAGCTGTGCAAGACTCTGCAAGCACTTGCCATCCGTGTCCGCCGGGGGAATCATCCGTTGCGGATCGGACGCCGACCACGACTTTCGAGGGACCGCGATGACCAAGCCACCCGCAGCGGGCCGTGCGACGGCGCGCATCAGGCGTCCCGTCGGTGTGCAAGGAGAACCCCGGCCGCTACAGTCCGGTGCTGTGACCACACGGCTTGCGGACATCGCGTTGCAGGCGGGGGTGAGCGAGGCGACCGTCAGCCGCGTCCTCAACGGGAAGCCGGGCGTCGCCGCCACCACCCGCCAGTCCGTGCTGGCCGCCCTCGACGTCCTGGGCTACGAACGTCCGGTGCGGCTGCGCCAGCGCAGCGAGGGCCTGGTCGGCCTGATCACCCCGGAGCTGGAGAACCCGATCTTCCCGGCCCTGGCGCAGGTCATCGGCCAGGCGCTGACGCGGCAGGGCTACACGCCGGTGCTGGCCACGCAGACGCCGGGCGGCTCGACCGAGGACGAACTGACCGAGATGCTCGTCGACCGCGGCGTCGCCGGCATCATCTACGTCTCCGGACTGCACGCCGACACCACCGCCGACATGCAGCGCTACGACCGGCTGCGCGCCCAGGGCGTGCCCTACGTACTGGTCGACGGTTTCTCGCCGAAGGTGCAGGCGCCGTTCATCTCCCCCGACGACCGCGCGGCGATGAGCCTGGCGGTCACGCACCTGGTGTCCCTGGGGCACACCCGGATCGGTCTGGCCCTCGGACCCAAGCGGTTCGTGCCGGTGCAGCGCAAGATCGAGGGGTTCGTGCGCTGTGTGCAGGACCAGTTGGGCCTGAGCGCCGAGACCGTCGAGACGGAACTGGTGCAGCACTCGCTGTACACCCTGGAGGGCGGCCAGGCCGCGGCCACGGCACTGATCGGCCGGAACTGCACGGCCGTGGTGTGCGCGAGCGACATGATGGCGCTGGGCGCGATCCGGGCGGCCCGGCAGCTCGGTCTGGACGTGCCGAAGGACATCTCCGTGGTCGGCTTCGACGACTCCCCGCTGATCGCCTTCACCGACCCGCCCCTGACCACGATCCGCAAGCCGGTCCCGGCGATGGGCCAGGCGGCGGTGCGCACGCTGCTGGAGGAGATCGGCGGGACGCCCGCGCCGCACAGCGAGTTCGTGTTCATGCCGGAGCTGGTGGTGCGCGGTTCGACGGCTTCGGCTCCCGGGGAACGCGGTCGCTCCTGAGCCCTGCGGCCTGATCTCGCCGTAGGACATGCGGCCCGCACGGGGCCGCGGGATGATCGGTGGGTAAGTCCTTTTCTGGCAGACTTTGCGCCTATGGGTGAAACGACCGTAACGAAGCCGGAGGGCCTGGAAGCGGCCCTCCCGGACCCCGTTGCGGCCGATTCGGGGCGCGGTACGCTGCGCCGGCTGCGCGCCCCGCGCCGGCCCCGGTTCTGGTTCGAGATCCTGCTGATCGCGGTGAGTTACTGGACGTACTCGCTCGTCCGCAACGCCGTGCCCGAGCAGAAGGCCGAGGCGCTGCGCAACGCCGACTTCATCTGGCGGATCGAGAACGATCTGGGCATCGCCGTCGAGGAGTCGGTCAACCACGCCGTGAACTCGGTGCATTGGCTCATCGTCGGGATGAACTACTACTACGCGACACTCCACTTCATCGTCACACTGGGTGTCCTGGTGTGGCTGTACCGTCGCCATCCCGGCCGTTACGCGGCGACCCGCCTGGCACTGTTCGCGACCACGGCCGTCGCCCTGGTCGGTTACTACCTGTATCCCCTTGCGCCCCCGCGGCTCATGAACGGCGGCGGCTTCATCGACACGGTCATGGTCCACCAGACCTGGGGTTCGATGGCGTCCGGCGACCTCAAGCACATGTCCAACCAGTACGCCGCGATGCCGTCGATGCACATCGGCTGGTCCGTGTGGTGCGGGCTGACGGTCTTCGCCCTGGCCACCGTCCCCTGGGCGCGGGTGCTGGGCCTGCTGTACCCGACGCTGACGCTGGTGGTCATCGTCGCCACGGCCAACCACTTCTGGCTGGACGCGGTCGGCGGTGTGCTGTGCCTGACCTTCGGCTTCACGGTGGCCCGCCTCTGGTACGGCAGGCAGCCGTACGCGCTGCCGCGGGGCGTGCCGGTGCGGGGGCCGGGGGAGGCCGGGTCGCGACCGAGGTCGGGCGCGCGGGCGGAGTGAGAGCGGCCGGCGGCAGAGGCCCGGTGCGGTGCGGACCGGGCCGTCCTAGCGGTCGGCGGCGCCGTAGAACAGTTCGTCCACCACACCGCGCGCCCGGCGCGCCGTCCGCCGGTACTCGTCGAGCATGTCGCCCGCGTGGCCCGGGCCGTGTCCCAGGTACCTGCCCACGGCCGCCAGTTCCCGGGGCTCCGTCGGGAAGGTGTCGCCGGCCCGGCCGCGTACCAGCATCACCGCGTTGCGGACGCGGGTCGCCAGGACCCAGGCCTCGTCGAGGATCGCCGCGTCCTCGTCCGACATGAGTCCGGCCGCGCGGGCGGCGGCCAGCGCCTCCCGGGTGCGGGTGGTGCGCAGGCCCGGCTGTGTCGAGCCGTGCCGCAGCTGCATGAGCTGCACGGTCCACTCCACGTCGGACAGGCCGCCGGGCCCGAGCTTGGCGTGCAGCTTGGGGTCGGCGCCGCGCGGCAGCCGCTCGGACTCCATGCGGGCCTTCAGCCGCCGGATCTCACGGACGGCATCGTCGGTGAGCCCGTCCGCCGGGTAGCGCAGCGGGTCGATCAACTCGATGAAGCGGCGTCCCAGCTCCTCGTCGCCGGCGACGGGCTCGGCCCGCAGCAGCGCGTGCGACTCCCACGTCAGGGCCCACCGGCGGTAGTACGCCTCGTACGACTTGAGGGTGCGGACCATCGGGCCGGACTTGCCCTCCGGGCGCAGGTCGGCGTCGATGAGCAGGGGCGGGTCGGCGCTGGGGATCTGGAGCAGGCGGCGCATCTCGGAGACGACCTTGTTGGCCGCCTGGGAGGCTTCCCGCTCGTCGACGCCGTCGCGCGGCTCGTGCACGAACAGCACGTCCGCGTCGGAGCCGTAGCCCAGCTCGTGGCCGCCGAACCGGCCCATGCCGATGATCGCGAACCGGGTGGGCAGCTCGTCGCCCCAGCCGTCGCGCACGACCGCGCGGAGCGTGCCGGACAGGGTCGCTGCGGTCAGGTCCGACACCGCGCCGCCGACCCGGTCCACCAGGGCGCCCTGGTCGGCCTCCGCGGGCTGCTCCTCGGTGCCGTAGGAGCCGACGATGTCGGCGGCGGCCGTGCGGAACAGCTCGCGGCGGCGCACCCCGCGGGCCGCCGTGACGGCCTGGGCGGCGCCGTCGGCCCGGCGCACGGCGGCGAGTATCTCCTGCTCCAGATGGGCGCGCGGCCGGGGTTCCAGGCCGCCGCCGTCCCCGTCGCCGAGCAGCGCGACCGCCTCCGGGGCGCGCATCAGCAGGTCGGGAGCGAGGCGGCCGGCGGACAGCACCCGGGCGAGGTTCTGCGCGGCGGCGCCCTCGTCGCGCAGCAGCCGCAGGTACCAGGGGGTCTTGCCGAGCGCGTCCGAGACCTTGCGGAAGCCCAGCAGGCCCGCGTCCGGGTCGGCGGAGTCGGCGAACCAGCCGAGCAGCACGGGCAGCAGGGTGCGCTGGATGGCCGCCTTGCGGGTGACGCCGGAGGCCAGGGCCTCCAGGTGCCGCAGGGCGGAGGCCGGGTCGGCGTAGCCCAGGGCGACCATGCGCTCCCGTGCCGCCTCGGTGCTCAGCCGGGCCTCGCCGGTGGCGAGCTGGGCGACGGCGTCCAGCAGCGGCCGGTAGAAGAGCTTCTCGTGCAGACGGCGTACGACGGTGGCGTGCCGCCGCCACTCGCGGTGCAGGTCGGCGACGGGGTCCTTGCGCAGACCGAGGGAGCGGCCGATGCGGCGCAGCTCGGCCTCGTCCTGCGGGACGAGGTGGGTGCGGCGCAGCCGGAACAGCTGGATGCGGTGCTCCATGGAGCGCAGGAAGCGGTAGGCCTCGTCGAGCTGGGCCGCGTCGGACCGGCCGACGTAGCCGCCGGCGGCGAGGGCCTCCAGCGCGTCCAGGGTCGTGCCGCTGCGCAGGGAGGTGTCGGCCCGGCCGTGCACCAGCTGGAGCAGCTGCACGGCGAACTCGACGTCCCTGAGGCCGCCGGGGCCGAGCTTCAGCTGGCGGTCGACCTCGGCGGCGGGGATGTTCTCCACGACCCGGCGGCGCATCTTCTGCACGTCGGGCACGAAGTTCTCGCGTTCGGCGGCCTTCCACACCAGGGGCTGGACGGCGTCGACGTACTCCGCGCCGAGGTCGAGGTCGCCGGCCACCGGGCGGGCCTTGAGCAGCGCCTGGAACTCCCAGGTCTTGGCCCAGCGCTGGTAGTAGGCGAGGTGGCTGGAGAGCGTCCGCACGAGGGGGCCGTTGCGGCCCTCGGGCCGCAGGTTGGCGTCCACGGGCCAGATGGAGCCCTCGACCGTGGTCTCGGAGCAGATCCGCATCATGTGCGAGGCGAGCCGGGTGGCGGCGCGCAGGGCCTTGGTCTCGTCGGTGCCCTCGGTGGTCTCCCCGACGAAGATGACGTCCACGTCCGAGACGTAGTTCAGCTCGTGGCCGCCGCACTTGCCCATCGCGATGACCGCGAGCCGGCACAGGGCGGCGTCCTCGGGGGCGGCTGCCTCGGCGATCCCGAGGGCGGCGCGCAGGGTGGCGGTGGCGAGGTCGGCGAGCTCGGCGGCCGACTCGGCGACACCGGTGGTGCCGCAGACGTCCCGGGCGGCGATGGACAGCAGGCAGCGCCGGTAGGCGACGCGCAGGGAGACCGGGTCGGTGGCCTGCGCGAGACCGGCTTCGAACTCGGCCACCCCGGGGTGCAGGTCGTACGCCTCGTACATGACGAGCGCCTGCCAGTCGTCCGGGTGCCGGGTGAGGTGGTCGGCGAGGGCGGTGGACGCGCCGAGGACGCCGAGGAGGCGGTCGCGCAGCGGCTTGGACGAGATCAGCGTGTCGAGCAGTTCCCGGCGGGCGCCGGGGCTCTGCTGGGCCTCCAGCAGCCGGACCAGTCCCAGCAGCGCGAGGTCGGGGTCGGCGGTGGCGCCCAGCGCCTCCAGCAGCACCGGGTCGTCACGCAGCGGCGCGAGCTCCGGGCTGTCCAGCAGCCGTTCGGCGGCGGAGGCGTCGGTGAAGCCGTGCCGCAGCAGTCGTGTGAAGGTACTGCTCCTGCGCCCCGGCGCCGCCGTCATCCGGGCCTCCTTCGCACTGTTCCTCGGACGTCCATCGGATCAAGGTCGTACGGCTTTGAGCCTAACCGCACGGGCCCGGACGAGCGCCGCCGAGTTCGCCTGGCGGACGGGGTGCGGGAGGCGCGTGTGGCCACCGGGGAGGCCGCGACGCGGCGGGCGCGGTACGACGGTTTCCGGAGCCGCGGGAGACGCACGGGGCCATTTCCGTCACGGCGCGGGCCGGGCGGCGGTCCACTCGGTGGCGCCGCACGGCGTTTTCGGCTTCGGTGAGGAGGAGCCGTTCAGCCGGTTCGCAGCCGGACGAGGTGGCGGTTCCCATGAGGCCGGACGAAGGAGTCACGCCGTGGACATCACGCTCGAAGTCATCCCGCTGCCCGTGTCCGACATCGACCGCGCCCGGGACTTCTACCGGGACAAGGTCGGCTTCCACGTGGACATCGACCAGGAGGTCATGCCCGGGATGCGGATCGTCCAGCTGACCCCTCCCGGCTCCGGCTGTTCGATCGCCCTGGGCGAGTCGATCTGGCAGATGACCCCGGGCCCCACCCCGGCCCCGGGCTCGTACCAGGGCCTGCAACTGTGCGTCGCCGACATCGAGGCCGCCCACGCGGAGCTGGTGGCGCGCGGCCTCGACGTCTCGGAACCGGTCCGGTACTCCCCCGACGACGGTGCCACGTTCATGCACTTCCGGGACCCGGACGGCAATGGCTGGGCGGTGCAGGAGTACCGGCGCAGGGCCACGGAGCCGCTGCACCAGCTGCTGGCGGACTTGAAGCGGCGCCAGGCCTGACCAACCGGGTCAGGAATCGAGAAGCGGGACCGCCGGGGCGCGCATAGCGTCGTCGTCATGACTTCCATCGCATCCGTCACGCTCGAGGTGGCCGACCGCGCGGCCGCCGACCGCTTCTACTCCACCGCCTTCGGCCTGGACGACCGGCTGCGCCTGGCCGCGTCGGACGCGCCGAGCACCGGCTTCCGCGGGTTCACGCTGTCGCTCGTGGTCGCCCAGCCGGCCGATGTGGACGCCCTCCTGGACGCGGCCGTGCGGGCCGGCGCGACGACGCTGAAGCCCGCCGCCAAGTCGCTCTGGGGCTACGGAGGCGTCGTCCAGGCCCCGGACGGGACGATCTGGCAGCTGGCGTCGTCGTCGAAGAAGAACACCGGCCCGGCGACCGGGCGGGTCGACGAGTTCGTCCTGCTGCTGGGCGTCGAGGACGTGAAGAGCAGCAAGAAGTTCTACGTCGAGCACGGTCTGGCCGTGGGAAAGAGCTTCGGCGGCAAGTACGTCGAGTTCGCCACGGGCCCGGTCAAACTGGCCCTGTACAAGCGCCACGGCCTCGCCAAGCTCGTCGGCGTCTCCCCCGACGGCACCGGCTCCCACCGCCTCACCATCGGCAGCGACACGCAGCCGTTCACCGACCCGGACGGCTTCGCCTGGACGACGGCTTCGGAGAACGCGTCGGTGTGAGTGCGGCGCCGGCAGGTTCTTCCGTCATGCCGCCGTCAGCGCCGCCAGGGCGCGGTCCATCGCGGCGTTGAATTCCTCCGGCGTCAACGGCAGCCGGGACTTGACGTCCCGGCTCCACTGGTCGGCGAGGACCTCGGCGGAGCCCGCCTCGACACCGTCGAGCACCGCGTCGGCCAGGTCCGACGGCGCGATCTTGGCCACGGGCCAGCCCGCGGCCATGTCGGTGTCGGCCAGGCCGAGGTGCACCGCTGTCACGAGCGTGCCCTGCTCGGCGAGTTCCAGGCGGACGCCGTTGGTCATGGCCCAGGCGGCGGCCTTGGTCAGGTGGTAGGCATTGGCGCCCTTGCCTCCGAACCATGACATGGCGGAGAGGACGTTGACGATCGCGCCCCCGCCGTTCCCGGCGAGCGCCGGCGCGAACTCCCTGATCATTCCCAGGTGGCCGAACATGTTGGTCTCCAGCTCGTGCCGTACCGCGTCCAGCGAACCGGTCACGAGGTCGGTCCCCGTCTGGATCCCCGCGTTGTTGATGAGCAGCGAAACGTCCGGGGCGGCCTCGGCTGCGGCCCTCACGGATGCGGGATCGGCGATGTCGAGGGCAGCACGTCGACCCCGGGCAGGTCCACGGTCTCGGGCCGGCGAGCCGTCGCGTAGACCTTGCGGGCGCCCCGTTCGAGCAGGCGCTGGGCGAAGGCGCGGCCCAGGCCGCGGTTGGCTCCGGTGACAAGGGCGACCGAGTTGGTGATGTCCATGCCCCGTACGCCAAAACCTGACGCCAGCGTCAGAGGCAAGCGCATCATCAGGGCCGGGAGAAGCAATCGCCATGACCGTCACAGAGGCCGCTGCCGAGCGGCTGATCCGCATCGGCGAGGTGGCGCGGGGTGCCGGTGTCTCGGTACGCGCCGTGCGCTACTACGAGCAGCAGGGGCTGCTCATCGCCGAGCGCAGCCGATCCGGCCAGCGCCTCTACCGGCAGGATGCCGTCGCCCTGGTCCGCTTCTTCCAGCAGATGTTCGCCGCCGGCCTGACCAGCCGGAGGATCTCGGAACTCCTTCCGTGCTGGGACTCCGGGCACACCGACGCCGAGCAGCGAGCCATGCTGCGTGCCGAGCGGGACCGCATCCAGGCCAAGGTCGACGACTTGCAGGCTGCCCTGGACCGCCTCGACGAGGTCATCGCGATCACGGACACGCACCCGTAGGCGCGGCCGGCCGGGCGTCGCACCAGCGATCCACGGCTGGAGGACCAGGCCGCCCCGATGCGGGCCATGAGCGAGGATTGCCATCCACTGGGGTCTCCGTGTGCCGGTCGGAAGGCTCACGGACGGGCCCCCACGGAACGGGCACGCGACGGGGCCGACGGTCCGCGACCGTCGGCCCCTTCCGCTGAAGCAGCGTGAACCCGCCCTGACCTGCTGCCCTTACAGCGCCGGCAGGTTCTTCCGCAGCTCGAACGCGGTCACCTCGGAGCGGTACTCCTCCCACTCCTGCCGCTTGTTCCGCAGGAAGAAGTCGAAGACGTGTTCGCCGAGCGTCTCGGCGACCAGGTCGCTGCGTTCCATCAGGGTCAGGGCCTCGCCCAGGTTCTGCGGCAGCGGCTCGATGCCCATCGCGCGGCGCTCCGCGTCGGACAGGGCCCAGACGTCGTCCTCGGCGCCCGGCGGGAGTTCGTAGCCCTCCTCGATGCCCTTCAGGCCGGCGGCCAGCAGCACCGCGTAGGCCAGGTAGGGGTTCGCGCCGGAGTCGAGGGAGCGGACCTCGACGCGAGCCGAGCCCGTCTTGCCGGGCTTGTACATGGGCACGCGGACCAGCGCCGAGCGGTTGTTGTGGCCCCAGCAGATGTACGAGGGCGCCTCGCCGCCCGCACCCGCGGTGCGCTCCGCGCCGCCCCAGATGCGCTTGTAGGAGTTGACCCACTGGTTGGTGACCGCGGAGATGTCCGCCGCGTGCCGCAGCAGGCCCGCGATGAAGGAGCGGCCCACCTTGGAGAGCTGGTACTCCGAGCCCGACTCGTAGAAGGCGTTGCGGTCGCCCTCGAAGAGGGAGAGGTGGGTGTGCATGCCGGAGCCCGGGTGCTCGGAGAACGGCTTCGGCATGAACGTGGCGTGCACGCCCTGCTCCAGCGCCACCTGCTTCATCACGAGGCGGAACGTCATGACGTTGTCGGCCGTGGACAGCGCGTCGGCGTAGCGGAGGTCGATCTCCTGCTGGCCGGGCGCGCCCTCGTGGTGGGAGAACTCCACCGAGATGCCCATCGACTCCAGCATGGTGATCGCCTGGCGGCGGAAGTCCATGCCGACGTTGGTCGGGGTGTGGTCGAAGTAGCCGGAGTTGTCGGCCGGAGTGGGACGGGAGCCGTCCAGCGGGCGGTCCTTCAGCAGGAAGAACTCGATCTCCGGGTGCGTGTAGAAGGTGAAGCCCAGGTCGCTCGCGCGGGCCAGGGCGCGCTTCAGCACGTAGCGCGGGTCGGCGAAGGACGGGGAGCCGTCCGGCATGAGGATGTCGCAGAACATGCGGGCCGTGCCCGGGGCCTCCGCACGCCAGGGCAGGATCTGGAAGGTCGACGGGTCCGGCTTGGCGATCATGTCGGACTCGTAGACCCGGGCGAAGCCCTCGATCGCGGAGCCGTCGAAGCCGATTCCCTCGTCGAAGGCCTGCTCCAGCTCGGCCGGGGCCACGGCGACGGACTTGAGGAAGCCCAGCACGTCCGTGAACCACAGCCGTACGAACCGGATGTCGCGCTCCTCCAAGGTCCGGAGCACGAACTCCTGCTGCTTGTCCATCTTCCGCTTCCCCATCCTTGCTGGTCAGGCCGCCTGTTCCGTACCACGGGAGGCGGTCGGGCACCTGAGCATCCCACCACACCACCATTTCGTACGCGTTGCGGACCATGATCGCCCGGCCGGCCCGGGGTCGAACGCCTCGCGCACGGCAGTGAACCGCTCCTGCGCCCATAGTGCCTGCTCGCACCGGCATCCGTAACGGCCGGTTCCTCTCGGTGCGCCTCCTTATAATTTGCATCTCAGATGCAACTTTACGTAGCGTGCCCGCAATCGAGCCCTGAGGAGCCCTGATGCTGTCCGAACAGTCCGCCGCCGCCGTCCGCGCCACGCTCCCCGCCGTGGGCGCGGCCCTCGGCACGATCACCGAGCGCTTCTACGCCGGGCTGTTCGAGGCGCACCCCGAGCTGCTGCGGGATCTGTTCAACCGGGGCAACCAGGCCTCCGGCACCCAGCGCCGGGCACTGGCCGGTTCCGTCGCCGCCTTCGCGACCCACCTGCTGGAGCACCCGGGGCAGCGGCCGGACGTGATGCTGCGGCGCATCGCCCACAAGCACGCCTCACTCGGTGTCGCGCCGGAGCAGTACGGGATCGTCCACGAGCACCTGTTCGCCGCCATCGCCGAGGTGCTCGGTGACGCCGTCACACCCGAGGTCGCCGCCGCCTGGGACGAGGTCTACCGGCTGATGGCGAACGCGCTGATCGCCGCGGAGCGGCGGCTGCGGGAGGAGCGCGGCGGGCCCGCCTGGCGCCCCTGGGAGGTCGTCGAGCGGGTCACCGAGACGGCGGACGTCGTCACCTTCCGGCTGCGGCCGGCCGACGGCGGTCCGGTGCGGGACTTCCTCGCGGGCCAGTACGTCAGCGTGCGCGTCGCCCTCGCGGACGGTGCCCGGCAGATACGGCAGTACAGCCTGTCCGGGGCACCCGGCCCGGACCTGCGGCAGATCAGCGTCAAGCGCGTGCGCGAGACCGGCGCCCCCGACGGCGAGGTCTCGAACCACCTGCACGCGCGCGTGCGGGCGGGTGACGTGCTGGAGCTGTCCGAGCCGTACGGCGACCTGGTCCTGGACGCCGGTCCCGGCACCCCCCTGCTGCTGGCCTCGGCGGGCATCGGAGTGACCCCCATGACCGCGATGCTGGCCCACCTCGCCGACGCGGGGCACCACGCCCCGGTCACCGTCGTCCACGCCGACCGCTCCCCCGCCTCCCACGCCCTGCGCGCCGATCACGAGGCGTACGCGGCCAAGCTCCCGGACGCGGCCGTCCACCTCTGGTACGAGCAGGGCGCGCCGGCACGCACCCCGGCCTCGTCGACCTCACCGGCGTCCCGCTCGCCCCGGGCACGCGCGCGTACCTGTGCGGCCCGCTCCCCTTCATGCGGGCGGTGCGCGCCCAGCTGCTCGCGAAGGGCGTGGCCGCCGCCGACATCCACTACGAGGTGTTCGGCCCGGACCTGTGGCTGGCGGGACAGGAGGCCTGAGGCCTGGCCGGAGGATCACGTGGGGCGGCCGGCGGTGGGTGGAGCGGGCCGGGTCCTGCGGGAAACGCCTCGACATCGGCCGGGGTGATCAGGGACGCTTCGCGCGATGACGAAAATCGACGACACACCGCCCGCGTGGGACGAACGCACCCAGCTCACCACATTCCTCGACTACACCCGGGAAACCGCCCGCGCCAAGTGCGACGGCGTCTCGGCGGAGAACGCCCGCAAGGCGCTCCTGCCGGGCTCACCGCTGATGACCATGAGCGGAGTGATCAACCACCTGCGCTGGGTGGAGTACTACTGGTTCCAGGTGATCTTCCTCGGCGAGGAGGACCTGGCCCCCATGACGGATGAGGACCCCGACCGCGAGATGCGCATCGCCGTCGACTTCCCGCTCTCGCAGTTGCTTGACGAGTACGCCGGTCAGAGCGCCCGCTACCGTGAACTGGTCGCCGGGAGCGACCTGGACAAGCGGGCCGAGGGAACCATCCGCGACGGCCTCCACGTCGACCTGCGCTGGATCCTCCTCCACCTCACCGAGGAGACGGCCCGCCACAACGGCCACCTGGACATCCTGCGCGAGATGCTCGACGGCACGACCGGCAATTGATCCGGCGGAGATCACGGGGCGGAGCCGAATTGCCGAGCGGGCCCGGTGTGATCAGCAGGGCCCGCCGGACAGCCCCGAGTCCTCATGGGGCTCGTCGACGGCGCCCCGCGTGATCCCCAGCAGCAGCACCCCGGTCGGCTCCGCCACGATGTCCTGCACGGTGACCGGGTCCAGTGAGGCGAAGAAGGCCTCCTGGGCCCGGCGCAGGGCGCCGCGCAGGCGGCAGGCGGAGTTGAGCGGGCAGGGGGTGGGGCCCTCGCAGTCGACGACGTCTCCGCCGCCCTCGAAGGCGCGGACCACGGCGCCCACCGAGGCCGTGCGGCCCTGCTCGGTGAGGGTGAGGCCGCCGCCCCGGCCGCGGCGGGCGGCGAGCAGGCCCATGTGCTGGAGCTCGGCGACGACCTTCGCCAGGTGGGTGTAGGGCACGTTCATGCCCTCCGCGACCTCCCGGGTCGTCGGACTCGACCCGCCCGCGACGGCGAGCCGCATCAGGACCCGCAGGGCGAGGTCGGTGGAGCGCAGCAGCCGCATGCGGGCAGCGTAGGTAATGGGAATCCGGGGTTCAAATTTTCCGGGGAGGGGCGCCCCGGCCCGGGAAGCTGTCGCCCCGCTGTCGGTGCCGTATCGATTCGGCCCATTCCGGCGGCTGCCCTACGGGGCGCCCCGCCTCCCCCCTTACGATCAGCTCACCCGACCGTCACTTTTCCCACGAAGGACACCTCATGGGCTCCGCCAACAAGACCGGCACGGACCGCAAGGCGCGCATAGAGGAGATGCGGCGTGCCGAGCAGGCCCGTGAGCGCCGCAACCGGATCCTCACCATCGCGGCCAGCGTGGTGGTCGTCGCCGGACTCGTCATCGGCGGCGTCGTGCTCGTACGGTCCCAGGACGACGGCAAGGGCGGTGACGCCGCGGCGGCGAGCGACACCTCGGGCAAGGGCAAGTTCGTGACGGGCAAGGACGGCGTGAAGACCTGGGAGGGGAAGCTGGCCCGCAACCACGTCACCAAGGCCGTGAAGTATGCCTCCGAGCCTCCGGTCGGCGGTGACCACAACCCGGTCTGGATGAACTGCAACGGCGACGTCTACACCGAGAAGATCAACAACACCAACGCCGTGCACTCGCTGGAGCACGGCGCGGTGTGGGTGACGTACAACGCCGACGCCAAGAAGGCGGACGTCGAGGCGCTCGCGGCGAAGGTGAAGAAGACGCCGTACACGCTGATGAGCCCGATGGACGACCAGAAGGACCCGATCATGCTGTCGGCCTGGGGCCACCAGCGCACGGTGACCGGCGCGAGCGACCCGAACGTGGACGCGTTCTTCGAGAAGTTCGTGCAGGGCGAGCAGACCCCCGAGCCCGGCGCCGCCTGCACGAACGGCCTGTCCAAGTGAGGCAGGTGGGACTGATCGCCGGGGCCGCGGCGGCGGCGCTCGTCGCGGCCGGCGCGATCACCTACGCGGTCGCCGGGGACGACGGCGGCAGCGTGACCCCCTCCGCCGAGTCCGCGGACGCCGGGTTCGCGCGGGACATGGCGGTGCACCACCAGCAGGCCGTGGAGATGTCGTACATCGTGCGCGACCGCACCAAGGACGAGGAGGTCCGGCGCCTCGCGTACGACATCGCGCAGACGCAGGCCAACCAGCGCGGCATGATGCTCGGCTGGCTCGACCTGTGGGGGCTGCCCAAGGTGTCCTCCGAGCCGCCGATGACCTGGATGGACATGGGCGGCATGGCCTCCGGCAAGGACGGCGCGCTGATGCCGGGCATGGCGGCCAACTCCGAGATGAAGAAGCTCGGTGAACTCAGCGGGAAACAGGCGGAGATCTTCTACCTCCAGCTGATGACGGACCATCACCGGGGCGGTGTCCACATGGCGCAGGGCTGTGTGGACCGGTGCACGGTCGGGGTGGAGAAGCGGCTCGCGCAGGGCATGGTGGACGCGCAGCGGTCGGAGATCTCCCTGATGGCCGGCATGCTCAAGGAGCGGGGCGCGGCGCCGCGGCCGTAGAGCGGTAGGCGCGTAAGCCTCAAATCGCCCCCATTGGCGCCCTCTTGGGCTCTTCTTGGTCTGCGTAGGGCTCTTCTTGGCCCGCGTAGGGCGCTTCTTGGGTTGTGCCATTCCCTGGCATGAAGGGTTCGTCGCGAGAGTGGCGATCGTCGAGTGATCCACTCGTGACGAACCGCACAGGGGGTTCCATTGAGATCCAACCGCGCCACCGCGCGCGCCGGGGTGAGCATGGCAGTGACTTTGCCGATGCTCGCCGGTGCGCTGGCGCTCGGCATACCCGCGGCACACGCCGCCGACCACCCGGTCCGCGACCTGCTGGCCGGAACCAGGCCCGCCTGGGCCACGCCCAAGGCGGACAAGGGCGCCACCTCCGACGGCGCCCGGGTCTCGGCCCGGGTCTACCTCGCCGGCAAGGACGCCGCGGGCCTCGCCGCCTACGCCAAGGCCGTCTCCGACCCGAACTCGGCGTCGTACGGCAGGTATCTGACGGCCAAGCAGGCGCGGGCCCGCTTCGGTGCCACCGCGGCCCAGGTGGCGGCCGTCAAGTCCTGGCTGACGGCGGCCGGCCTGAAGGTCACCGGCGTCACGCGGCACTACGTCTCGGTCGCCGGTGACGTGGCCGCCGCCGAGAAGGCGTTCGGCACGCAGCTGCACAACTTCGCCAAGGGCGCGAAGACCTACCGCGCCCCGGCGAGCACCGCCTCCGTGCCGCGGGGCCTGGCCGACGCCGTCCTGACGGTGACCGGGCTGGACAACGCGCCGCACATGGCCACGCACGACGACCGACTGCCGCCGCCGGACACCGTGTTCCGCAACGCCGGGCCGTTCTCCTCGTACTACGGCTCGAACACCGCGAGCACGCTGCCGAGCGCGTACGGCGAGAAGATCCCGTACGCCGTGAAGGGCTACACGGGCAAGCAGCTGCGGGCGGCGTACGGCGCGGGCAAGCGCACCGGCAAGGGCGTCCGGGTCGCCATCACGGACGCGTACGCCTCCCCGACGATCGCCTACGACGCCGGCACCTACGCCAAGCGCAACGGCGACGCGGCGTGGAAGACGGGCCAGCTCCACCAGGTCCTGCCCGACACGTACACGAACACCGAGGACTGCGGGGCGGCCGGCTGGTACGGCGAGGAGACCCTGGACGTCGAGGCCGTGCATGCGGTCGCGCCGGCCGCGGACGTCACCTACGTGGGCGCCGCCTCCTGCACGGACGGCGATCTGCTCGACGCGCTCGGCACGGTCGTCGACCACCACCTGGCCGACATCGTCTCCAACTCCTGGGGCGAGATCGAGGCCGTGCAGACGCCGGACCTCGCCGCCGCCTACGACCAGGTGTTCCAGCTGGGCGCGGTCGAGGGCATCGGCTTCTACTTCTCCTCGGGCGACGACGGCGACGAGGTCGCGAGCTCCGGGACGAAGCAGGTCGACTCCCCGGCCAACTCGGCGTGGGTCACGGCCGTCGGCGGCACCTCGCTGGCCGTCGGCAAGAACGACACGTACCTGTGGGAGACCGGCTGGGGCACCGACAAGGCGACGCTGTCGGCCGACCGCAAGAGCTGGACGGACTTCCCCGGCGCCTTCACCTCCGGCGCGGGCGGCGGCACCAGCAGGACCGTCGCCGAGCCCGACTACCAGCGGGGTGTCGTGCCGGACACGCTGGCGAAGGCCAACAGCGCGGACGGCAACCGGGTCGTCCCGGACATCGCGGCGATCGCCGACCCGAACACCGGCTTCCTGGTCGGGCAGACGCAGAGCTCGCCGGACGGGAAGAAGCAGGCGTACGGCGAGTACCGCATCGGCGGCACCTCGCTCGCCGCGCCGACCATCGCGGCCGTCCAGGCCCTGGCCCAGGAGGCCCGCGGCAAGGCGATCGGCTTCGCCAATCCGGTGATCTACGCGAAGTACGGCTCGAAGGTGTACCACGACGTCACCGACAACCCGACGGGCAAGGGCCTCGCCGTGGCACGGGTCGACTTCCACAACGGCTACGACACCACGGACGGTCTCGACACGTCCGTGCGCAGCCTCGGCAAGGACAGCTCACTCGAAGCCGTGAAGGGCTACGACGACGTCACCGGCGTGGGCTCGCCCGCGAACGGCTACGTGGAGTCGTACCGGCGGCACTGACCTCCGCAAGGGGACGGGGTGGTGTGGGATGACCCACACCACCCCATTGTGTCGCACTGACGATTACACTGGGCGGCGTGCCTCAACTACGTCTCGCCCTGAACCAGATCGACGCCGGCGTGGGCGACCTCGCCGGTAACACCGAGTCGATCGTCCGCTGGACCCGGCACTCCGCCGAACAGGGGGCGCACCTCGTGGCGTTCCCCGAGATGGTGCTGACCGGGTATCCCGTCGAGGACCTGGCGCTCAGGTCGTCCTTCGTGGAGGCCTCCCGCGCGGCGCTGCGCGCTCTCGCCGCGCGCCTGGCCGAGGAGGGCTTCGGACAGCTACCGGTGATCGTCGGCTATCTCGACCGCAGCGCCACCGCCCAGCCGAAGTACGGCCAGCCGGCCGGCGCTCCGCAGAACGCGGGCGCGGTGCTGTACGGCGGTGAGGTGGTCCTGAACTTCGCCAAGCACCACCTGCCGAACTACGGCGTGTTCGACGAGTTCCGCTACTTCGTGCCCGGTGACAGCATGCCGATCCTGCGGGTGCACGGCGTGGATGTCGCCCTGGCCATCTGCGAGGACCTCTGGCAGGACGGCGGACGCGTCCCCGCCGCCCGTTCGGCGCAGGCGGGCCTGCTGGTCTCGATCAACGCCTCCCCCTATGAGCGCAACAAGGACGACACGCGCCTCGAGCTGGTCCGCAAGCGGGCCCAGGAGGCCGGCTGCACCACGGCGTACCTGGCCATGATCGGCGGTCAGGACGAGCTGGTGTTCGACGGCGACTCGATCGTGGTCGACAAGGACGGCGAGGTCGTGGCCCGGGCGCCGCAGTTCTCCGAGGGCTGCGTGGTGCTGGACCTCCAGCTGCCGGCGGCGTCGGCGAACGCGCCGACGGGCGTGGTGGACGACGGTCTGCGCATCGACCGGGTCGTCCTCTCGGAGGAGCCGCTCGCCCCGTACGAGCCGGAGCTCACGGGCGGCTACGCGGACCGTCTGGACGACGACGAGGAGGTCTACTCGGCCCTGGTCGTGGGCCTGCGGGCGTACGTCGCGAAGAACGGTTTCACGTCGGTCCTGATCGGCCTGTCGGGCGGCATCGACTCGGCGCTGGTCGCGGCGATCGCGTGTGACGCGGTCGGCGCGCAGAACGTGTACGGCGTGTCGATGCCGTCGAAGTACTCCTCGGACCACTCCAAGGACGACGCGGCCGAACTGGCCCGCCGCACGGGGCTGAACTACCGCACGGTCGCTATCGAGCCGATGTTCGACGCCTACATGGGCTCGCTGGGCCTGTCGGGTCTGGCGGAGGAGAACCTCCAGTCGCGTCTGCGCGGCACGCTGCTGATGGCCCTGTCCAACCAGGAGGGCCACATCGTCCTCGCCCCCGGCAACAAGTCGGAGCTGGCGGTGGGCTACTCGACGCTCTACGGCGACTCGGTCGGGGCGTACGGGCCCATCAAGGACGTCTACAAGACGTCGGTCTTCCGCCTCGCCGAGTGGCGCAACCGGGCCGCCCGGGAACGCGGCCAGACCCCGCCGATCCCGGAGAACTCGATCACCAAGCCGCCGAGCGCGGAGCTGCGCCCGGGCCAGGTGGACACGGACTCGCTGCCGGACTACCCGGTGCTGGACGCGATCCTGGAGCTGTACGTCGACCGGGACCGGGGCGCGGACGAGATCGTGGCGGCCGGGTTCGACGCCGAGCTGGTCGCGAAGACGCTGCGCATGGTCGACGTCGCCGAGTACAAGCGGCGCCAGTACCCGCCGGGCACGAAGATCTCCCCGAAGGGCTTCGGCAAGGACCGGCGTCTGCCCATCACGAACGGGTGGCGGGAGTCGCTCTGAGGGAGCCGTAGCGGGAGCCTGGACGGGCAAGTGAAGACTCTGGCCGAGCGTGAAGCACGAGCTCGGCATCTCGAGCCCGGCGGTCTCCCGGCACCTCGCGGTGCCGGGAGACCGCCGGGCTCGTCGGGACGAGGCGCCGAGGGCCGCTCCACGTTCCACGACCTGAACACGGCCCCGCTGCGTCACATCACCGATTGACGGCTCGGACGCGAGGCACCCGGACCCGAGGAGAGCACCTCATGAAGATCCATCTCACCAGCGTCTTCGTCGACGACCAGGCCAAGGCCCTGCGCTTCTACACCGAGGTCCTGGGCTTCGTGAAGAAGCACGACGTCCCCGTGGGCGGGACGGACCGGTGGCTGACCGTCGTCTCCCCCGAGGACCCCCACGGCACGGAACTGCTCCTGGAGCCCGCCGGTCACCCGGCCGTCAAGCCCTACCGCGACGCGCTCGCCGCCGACGGCATCCCGCTCGCCCAGTTCGCCGTCGCCGACGTCCGGGCCGAGCACGAGCGGCTGAGCGGCCTCGGTGTCCGCTTCACCCAGGAACCCGTGGAGATGGGCCCCGTCACCACGGCCGTCTTCGACGACACCTGCGGCAATCTGATCCAGATCGCGACCCTTCCGCAGGAGTAGGCGGGCCGTCCTCGATGTCCTCGGCACGGTGGTCGGCGGCCCCGGTGGCCTTCGACCGGCCGTGCGGGAGGAGGCGCGGCTGCCCGACGCGGCGGCCGCCGACAAGTCCGTCGCCCCAGGACAGCGGTAGCGGGACCGCGTCGGGCAGGGACCGCGCTCGTAGGCGAGCAGCGGCCTCCTCGACGCCGGGCCGCCCGGCCCGTGGCCGGCCGCGCCGGAGTCACCGGGCCGGGGCCGTCGCCCTGTTCGCCGCGGCGGGGCGGCGTCTGCCCCGGTGACACGCTTCCGCCGCCGCGCCGGGGCGGCTCGCCCGGCGGTTCCCCGTGCCCGGGCTGTCCGAAACCGGCCGCACGGCCCTGCCGCGCCTCGACGCGCATGCCGGGCCGCGCCGGCATCGGGGCCTGTCCGAGGGGGTCCTGACTCGGTGAACCCGGCGGTGCGCCGACGGGCGGCCGGGTAGCGTCGGGCTCGTCCTGAAAGGGGGTCCGGTCATGAGTGAGCGTGCTGTACCGGCGCGTGTGCTGGCCGCCGAGCGGCTCGCCGCCGAGGCGGGGTTCGAGAAGAGCTGTATCCGTGCGGTCGGCAGGCTGCTGCGCACGGCCGCCGCCGCGAAGCCCGGCGGGGTCGTCGCAGAGAGCGGCACCGGCTCGGGGGTCGGGACGGCCTGGCTGCACAGCGGCCTCGGCGAGGGTGCGCGGCTCGTGACCGTGGAGCGTGACGAGGAGCTGGCCCGCCGGGCGGCCGGGCTCTTCGCCGACGACAGCCGCGTCGGCGTCCTCACCGGCGACTGGCGGCTGCTCGAACAGCACGCCCCGTTCGACGTCTTCTTCTGCGACGGCGGAGGCAAACGGGACGATCCCGGGCGGGTCGTCGACCTGCTCGCCCCCGGCGGGATCCTCGTCCTGGACGACTTCACCCCATCGGCCGAGTGGCCGCCCCGGTTCGAGGGCGAGGTGGACGAGCTGCGCCTGTTCTGTCTGACCCATCCGGACAGGACGCGTCCGAAGTCCTGACCACACCCACCGCTTCTGCGATCGTCGCGGCCCGGCGCGGGGCGCCCCGGTAGACGAAACGGCAGCGCGCGGGACCTGATCCCACGGGCTGCCGCGTGCCGGGAGCGGTCAGTGGCGCACCGCTTCCGCCTCCCGCGGGACATGGCCGGCCACGATCCGCTCGCGTCCGGCGACCGGGGCCCGGCGCCGGTCCACCGCGTAGGCCAGCGACGCCACGACCAGGCCGAGGACGGCCAGGGCCACACCGGCCAGGGCCGGGGAGGTGACGCCGAAGCCCGCGGCGAGGGCGAGTCCGCCGATCCAGGCGCCGCCCGCGTTGGCCAGGTTGAAGGCGGCCTGGTTGGCCGAGGAGGCCAGGGACGGGGCCGAGGAGGCCTTCTCCATGACCATCAGCTGGAGCGGGGAGCCGGTGGCGAAGGCCGCCATGCCGAGCAGGACCACGGCCACGGCGGCCGTGACCTCGGTGCGCATCAGCAGCGGGAACAGCGCCAGTACGGCCACCAGCGAGACGAGTCCGCCGAACAGCGTGCCCCGCAGGGAGTGGTCGGCCAGACGGCCGCCCAGCAGGTTGCCGGCGGTCGCGCCGACGCCGAACAGCGCCAGCAGCAGGGTGACGCTGGCGTCGGCGTAACCGGCGGCGTCCGTCAGCATCGGCGTGATGTAGCTGTAGGCCGCGAAGAGGGCGCCGAAGCCGGCGACGGTGGTGCCCAGCGACAGCCAGACCGGCAGGGAGCGCAGGGCGGCGAGTTCGCCGCGCAGGCCCTGGGCAGTGGTGTGCTCGTGGTCGTGCGGGATGAGGAACGCGAGGGCGGCGATCGCCGCCAGGCCGATGGCGCTGACGCCGAGGAAGGTCGCCCTCCAGCCGAGGTGCTGGCCCATGAGGGTCGCGACCGGCACGCCCACGACGTTCGCGACCGTCAGGCCGAGGAACATCAGGGAGACCGAGCGCGCCCTGCGTTCGGGGGCGACCATGTTCGTCGCGACGACGGCGCCCACGCCGAAGAAGGCGCCGTGCGGCAGTCCGCTGAGGAAGCGGGCGGCCAGCAGCCAGCCGTTGTCGGGCGCGAGGGCCGACAGGGCGTTGCCCACCACGAACAGTCCCATCAGGCCGATCAGGACCGTGCGGCGGGACATCTTCGCGGTGACCGCGGCCAGCAGCGGGGCGCCGATGACGACGCCCAGCGCGTACGCCGACACCAGATGGCCGGCGCTGGGTATCGAGATGTTCAGGTCGTCCGCGACGTCGGGCAGCAGGCCCATCATCACGAACTCGGTCGTACCGATGCCGAAGGCGCCCACGGCGAGGGCGAGCAGGGCCAGGGGCATGAAGGAGCCTTTCGAGACTTGCTTGGAGATCCGTACGCGTATGTTCAAGTACGGAACAAAGTCTCGCAGGCGCACTATTCCACGAGGTGACGCCCGGGTGGCGGTTTTCTGACGGAAGAGCCCTGACCAGGGGTTTTCAGGAACCGCTTGTGGCGACCCTCACACGGGCCGCGACCGGCAGATGGTCGCTTCCCGTCTGCGGGAGGGTCCACGAGCTCTCCGGCTTCAGGCCCCGGACCATGATCTGGTCGATGCGCGCCATCGGGAACGACGCGGGCCAGCTGAAGCCGAACCCGTTGCCGGCCGCGCCCTGGGTGGAGCGCATCTGGGACGTGACGGCGTTGAGGGCGCGGTCGTTCATGGTGCCGTTCAGGTCGCCGAGCAGGACGACGTTCTCCAACGGCTCGTGGGCGATGGCCTCGCCGAGGTAGTCGGCGCTCCGGTCGCGCTGCCGGGCGGTGAAACCGGCCTCCATCTTCACGCGCACGGACGGCAGATGGGCGACGTAGACGGCGACCTGCCCGGCCGGGGCGGTCACGGTGGCGCGCATCGCGCGGGTCCAGCCCATGTCGATGTCGACGCCCCGCACGCCGGTCAGCGGGTACTTGCTCCACACGCCGACCGTGCCCTGCACCGAGTGGTAGCGGTACGTCGACGCCAGCGCCTTCTCGTACGTCGGGACCGCGGCCGGCGTCAGTTCCTCCAGGGCCAGCACATCCGCGCCGGAGGCGGCCACGTCGCGGGCCGTGCCGGAGGGGTCCGGGTTGTCGGCGTTGACGTTGTGGGTGACCACGGTGAGGTCGCCGCCGGGCGCGGTCTTGTCGCTGACCTGGCCGCCGAAGAGGTTCAGCCAGACCACGGACGGCAGCAGCACCGCGATCAGCGCGGTCGCGGACCTGCGCACCAGGGCGAGGACGAACAGCAGGGCGACGGGGATCCCCAGCCAGGGCAGGAACGTCTCGATGAGGCTGCCCAGGTTGCCGATCGTGTTCGGGATGCGGGAGTGCAGCACCATGACCAGGGCCAGCAGCACCGCGAAGCCCGCCAGGAACAGACCGCGCCGCCAGATCCGCGGGTCACCGCGCCAGGGGCTCGCCAGCCGGTCGAACAGGCGCCGAAGCCGGGTTCCCCGCTGCTCGGGCCCCGAGCCGCCGTTGTCCGTCTCCGTCATGTACGCCTGCTGCGCCATACCGTCGCCTCACTGCCTGCCGTGCACACCATCGCCCCCGTGTCCTTACGACCCTAGGGGATGATCCGTTCCGTTCCCGCCGTCCTTCGACGGCCGTACGGGGGCGATGACGTTCGAGTCCCCGCGGCGAGTTCCGCCCATGCCCGCCGAAAGCGCCGTCTGTGACGAAACGCGCACACTAGGGCTCGTGGGAGAGCGAACTGACGGGCGGTGAGCTGTCGGGGCGCAGCCCTTCGAGCAGGGTGTCGACTATCTGCTCGGCGAGGTCGTCGGGGAGGTCGGCGTCCGGGCGCAGCACGGCACGCACGAGCATCGGACCGACGAACAGGTCGTTCAGCAGTTCGAGGTCGAGGTCGGCGCGCAGTTCGCCGTTGCGCTGGCCGCGGCTCAGCACCTCCAGGCCGAGCCTGCGGCGCGGGGCCACGACGGTGGCGTGGTACGCCGCCCACAGCTTCGGACTGCTCTTCATCTGGGCCTGGACGCTGTGCAGGATCGCCGAGGAGCGGTTGGCCAGGCCCCGTCGGCGCACCTGCTCCAGCAGCACCACCAGGTCGTCGCGCAGGGAGGTGCCGGGGAGCGGCGGGTCCGGCGGTTCGGCGGTGCGCACGACGTCGACGAAGAGTTCCTCCTTGCCGCTCCAGCGGCGGTAGATGGTGGCCTTCCCGACGCCGGCGGTACGGGCGATGCGCTCGATGGACAACTCCGCGAGGGGGACGCCCTCCTCCAGGAGTTCCATCACGCCCTCGATGATGGCGCGCTCGACGGCCTCGCTTCTGGGACGCCCCCTCCCGGGACCGTCGTGCGGGGGGTGCCGTTCGGCGAGGCTCACGTCGCTGCGTCCTTTCCTGACCGGGTGCAGACACTTGCTGCACGGACGGTGAATTCTCCCGCAGGCCTACGACCGGGTGGGTGCCAACTCCTGTTCCCCTTCCGCCCCTTTGGGTGCCGGTGGCCTGCCCGGCAGGAACAGCGCCACCACGACCGCTCCGGCCAGGGCGACGCCCGCGCCCCACAGGGCGGTGATGTGCATCGCGTGCAGGAAGGCGTCGTAGGCCGGGGTGATCAGGGACTCGCCCCGGGGGCCGAGCCCGGCCGCGACGCCGAGGGTGGCCTCGATGGACTCCCCGGCGGTGTGCCGCAGGCCCGGCGGGAGCGCGCCGAGCTTGTCCTCGATGCCCGTGCGGTAGGCCGTGGACAGCACCGAACCGAGGACGGCGATGCCCAGGGCGCCGCCGACCTGACGGAAGGTGTTGCTGAGGGCGGAGGCGGAACCGGCCTTCTCGCGGGGCAGGGCCTGCATGATGACGACGCTGACCGGCGTCATGATGTGCGCCATGCCGGCGCCCATCAGGAAGAAGATCACTTCCAGGATCCAGATGGGCGTGTCCGCGTCCAGGGTGGCGAAGGCGGCCAGCATGGCGGCGATGACGAGCAGGCCGGCCGTGGTGGTGGCCCGGTTGCCGAAGCGGTCGACCACCAGCCGGGCGCGGGGCGCGAAGATCAGCTGTGAGGCGGCCAGCGGCAGCATCAGCAGACCGGTCTGCAGCGGCGAGTAGCCGCGCACGCTCTGCGTGTAGAAGACGGAGAAGAAGGTCACGCCCATCAGGGCGAAGAAGACCAGCGCGACGGCGGCGATGGCGGCCGAGAAGACCTTGTTGCGGAAGTAGGTGACGTCTATCGACGGGTGGTCGCTGCGCTTTTCGAACAGGACGAACACGACGAGCACGACGAGACCGGCGCCGATGGACGCCAGCACGGTGGGGTCGGTGAAGTCGGCGAGCTGGCCGCCCTCGATGATGCCGTAGACGAGCAGGACCAGGCCGACCACGGACAGCACCACGCCGACGGGGTCGAGGCGGCCCGGGTTCGGGTCCCGCGAGTCGGGGACCAGCCAGGCCATCAGCGCGAGCGTGAGCACCACGATCGGCACGTTGATGAGGAAGACCGAGCCCCACCAGAAGTGGTCCAGCAGCACACCGCCGGTGATCGGGCCGATGGCGACGGCCAGGCCGACGCCGCCCGCCCAGATGCCGATGGCCTTCGGCTGCTCCTCGCGCTCGAAGACGTGCATCAGGACGGCGAGGGTGGCGGGCATGACGAACGCGGCGCCCAGTCCCATCACCGCGCGGAAGCCGATCAGCTCGGCGGGCGAGCCGGAGAACGCGGCGAACGCGGAACCGAGGCCGAACACGGCGAGCCCGCCGAGCAGCACCTTCTTGCGCCCCAGCCGGTCGCCGAGCAGCCCGGCGGTGAACAGCAGGCCCGCGAAGACGAGGGTGTAGGCGTTGATCGCCCACTCCAGCTCGCTCTGCGTGGCGCCCAGGCCGGTCGGGGCCGGGGTGGAGATCGTCTTGATGGCGACGTTCAGGATCGAGTTGTCGAGCACGACGATCAGCAGGCTCAGCATCAGCACGCCGAGGATCGCCCAGCGGCGCCGGTGCACCGCTTCCGGTACGCGGGGGCCGGTGGGGGCGGCCGGATCGGCAGGATTAGTCATGCGGACGAGCCTAGAACCCTTCCGATACGAGACCGTCTCGTATCGGAACACTCTTACCCGGCTCTTACGTGCCCGCCACACGGGGCCCGGGGCGGAATGGGGCCGGGGTGGAACTCACAGGGCCTCCCCTAGCCCTCGTTGACACGAGGTGCCACCATGGACGTGGTCCGGGGACGCCGTCAGGGCGCCTCGAGATGACGTGTTAGGAGCCGTGTAATGACGCAGCTTCCGGCTGCCCAGACTGCTCAGGCCAAGCCCTCCGACAGCGGCAGGGCGCTGTACGGGGGCAAGGGCACCCGCCGTATCACCGTGCGCGACATCGCCGCCGCCAAGGAGCGCGGCGAGAAGTGGCCGATGCTCACCGCCTACGACGCGATGACCGCGTCCGTCTTCGACGAGGCCGGCATCCCGGTGATGCTCGTCGGCGACTCGGCGGGCAACTGCCACCTCGGGTACGAGACGACCGTGCCCGTCACCCTCGACGAGATGACGATGCTGTCGGCGGCGGTCGTACGGGGCACCTCGCGCGCCCTGATCGTCGGCGACCTGCCCTTCGGCTCCTACCAGGAGGGCCCGGTGCAGGCGCTGCGCTCGGCGACCCGGCTGGTGAAGGAGGCGGGCGTACAGGCCGTGAAGCTGGAGGGGGGCGAGCGGTCGCACGAGCAGATCCGGCTGCTCGTCGAGTCCGGCATCCCGGTCATGGCGCACATCGGGCTGACCCCCCAGTCGGTCAACGCGATGGGCTACCGCGTGCAGGGCCGCGGCGAGGAGGCGGCCCAGCAGCTGCTGCGGGACGCCAAGGCCGTGCAGGACGCGGGCGCCTTCGCGGTGGTGCTGGAGCTGGTCCCGGCGGAGCTGGCCGCCGAGGTGACACGGGTGCTGCACATCCCGACGGTCGGGATCGGGGCGGGCCCCGAGACCGACGCGCAGGTGCTGGTGTGGACGGACATGCTCGGCCTGACCGGCGGGCGGGTGCCGAAGTTCGTGAAGCAGTACGCCAACCTGCGTGAGGTCATGGGCGACGCGGTGAAGGCGTTCGCGGACGAGGTCGTCGGCGGAACGTTCCCGCTGGAGGAGCACTCCGTCCACTAGAGCCCGTCCACCAGAGCGCACAGAGCCACAGCGGTACCACGGACAGCCCGTCGGCCTTCCCCCAGTCGACGGGCTGTCCCCTTCGCCGGGGCCGCCGGCAGAGGCTGTCGGCGGCTTGTCGGTGATCTGTCGGTGGACGCTGAGAGCGTCTGTCTCATGACGCGAATCGACACACGAACCGGCGGCGCCGCTGTGACCGTGCGGGGGCTGGTGAAGCACTACGGGGAGACCAAGGCTCTGGACGGGGTCGACCTGGAGGTGCGGGAGGGCACCGTGATGGGGGTGCTCGGGCCGAACGGGGCCGGGAAGACCACCCTCGTGCGGATCCTGTCCACGCTGCTCGCGCCCGACTCGGGGCAGGCCACCGTGGCCGGGTACGACGCCGTACGGCAGCCGCGACAGCTGCGGCGGGTGATAGGACTCACCGGGCAGTACGCCTCCGTCGACGAGAAGCTCCCCGGCTGGGAGAACCTCTACATGATCGGGCGGCTGCTCGACCTGCCCCGCAAGGAGGCACGCGCGCGTGCCGACGAACTGCTGGAGCGGTTCTCGCTGACCGAGGCCGCCAAGCGGCCCGCGAGCACCTACTCCGGCGGTATGCGGCGACGGCTCGACCTGGCCGCCTCGATGATCGGGCGGCCCGCCGTGCTGTTCCTCGACGAACCCACCACCGGCCTCGACCCGCGCACCCGCAACGAGGTCTGGGACGAGGTGAAGGCGATGGTCGGCGAGGGTGTGACGGTGCTGCTGACCACGCAGTACATGGAGGAGGCCGAGCAGCTCGCCTCCGAGCTGACCGTCGTGGACAAGGGCAAGGTCGTCGCCGGCGGGGGCATCGAGGAGCTCAAGGCCAAGGTCGGCGGGCGGACCCTGCGGATCCGGCCGGCCGACGTCACGCACCTGCGGCCGCTCGCCGCGCACCTGGACGACCTCGGCATCACCGGGCTCGCGACCACCACCGTGGACACCGAGGCCGGCACCCTGCTGGTGCCGGTGCTCAGCGACGAGCAGCTGACCGCCGTGGTCGGCGCCGTCACGGCGCGGGGCGTCACCCTCGCCGCCGTCACCACCGAACTGCCCAGCCTGGACGAGGTGTTCCTGTCCCTCACCGGCCACCGTGCCAGTGCCCCGCAGGACACCGTGCCCACCGAGGACCGCGAGGAGGTCGCCGTATGAGCGCCACCACCCTTCCCACCCCGGCGACGACCGACGCCCGCATCACACTGCGCGGGCACCTGCGGCACACCAGTGCCCTCGTCCGCCGCAATCTGCTGTGGATCCGCCAGGACCCGGAGTCGATGGCCGACGCGCTGCTGATGCCGGTCATCTTCACCCTGCTGTTCGTGTTCGTGTTCGGCGGCTCGATCGGGCAGGCGCTGGGCGGCGGGCAGGACCGGTACGTGCAGTACGTGATCCCCGGCATGATCGCGATGATGAGCATGACGCTGTCCCAGGGCGTCGGCACCGGCTTCAGCCAGGACTTCAACTCCGGTGTCATGGACCGCTTCCGGTCCCTGCCCATCGGACGCGGTTCGGTGCTGTTCGCGAAGATCTCGGTGGAGCTGTTGCGGATGCTGTTCGCGACCGCCGTGCTGATGATCGTCGCCGTCGCGGTCGGATTCGACATCACCAACTGGCCCGGGCTGTTCGCGACCGTGGCCCTGTCCACGGCCTTCGCCTCGTCGATCATGTGGGTGTTCCTCACCCTGGGCGTGATCATGAAGAGTGCGCAGTCCGTGCAGGCGATGGGCTTCCTGGTGCTGTTCCCGCTCCAGTTCGGCTCGTCGATCTTCGCGCCGACCACGTCGATGCCGGGCTGGCTCCAGGGCTTCACCGACTACAACCCGCTGTCCACGCTCGCCGACGCCTCGCGCGGCCTGATGGTGGGCGGGCCGGTCGCGCACGACCTGTGGGTGACGCTGGGCTGGTCGGTGGCGATCACGGCCGTGATGGCGCCCGTCGCGATCCACAAGTTCCGCACCAAGAACTGACCGACGGGCGGTCCGCGTCAGAGCAGGGCGACGGCCTCTTCCAGGGAGAGGCTGTCGCCCTGCGCGTACGCGGCCTCGTACGCCGCGTCGCCGAGCGAGGCCCGGGCCTGGCGCTCGGCCCGCTCACGGGTCACCCGCTCCTGGAGCTGGGCGACGTGACCGGCCGGCAGCAGGGCGTCGAAGGCGCCCAGGCAGCGGGCCGCGTCCGCGGCGCGCCGCCCGCCGTCGAGACCGGCCAGGGCCCAGGCGCCGACGATCAGGTATCCCGAGCGCATATGGGGCGTGATGGCCGTGGCCAGTGGATCACCGGCCCGCTCCAGCGCCTTGCGGATCAGGTGCAGGCACTCCTCGTGCCGTCCCTCCGCGGCGTCCAGCCAGGCCTCCGCGCCGAGGATGAACGCGTCGAAGACGATGAAGTGGGCGATACGGAAGTCCTGGCGCAGCCGCCGCAGGTGCTCGCGCGCCTCCGCGACCCGGCCCGTCATGCCCAGCCGGGCGGCGAGGAACAGCCGCGCGGCGGGCATCGCCTCGCTGTGCGAGTCCGCGCGTTGCGCGATCACCTCGCGCAGCAGCCGCTCGCCGCGTTCGTCCTCGCCGGCCTCCAGCAGGGCGCTGCCCAGGCGGGCGGTGAGGACGGCTGCCTGGGCGCGGGCGCCCAGGTGCTCGGCGTGGGCGATGGCCGCCTCGTAGTCGGCCGCGGCCAGGGCGTGCTGACCCTTTCGTTCATGGGCCTCGGCGCGGGCGGACAGGGCCTCGGCGGTGCCCCACGCGTCGCCCAGGCGCCGGTAGATCTCCAGCGACTCGTCGGCGTCCCGCGCGGCGTCGCCGGCCCAGTCGGTGCGGTTGGCGAGGAAGTTGGCCCGCATCTGAAGGCCGGAGGCCAGTTCCCAGTCGAAGCCGGGTGTCCGGCGGCAGGTGTCGATGGACGCGTCGATGATGACGCGCAGCCGGTCCATGTCGCCGGTCAGCATCACGGCGAAGAACCAGAGCAGGCCGGGCAGGCGGCAGTTCTGCGGCAGGCCCGGTTCGTAGGTCCGGGCGATGATCCGCAGCTTGCGCTGGGACCGGCCGTTCTGCCAGGCATCCAGTTCGGTGTCCATGCAGGCGAGATGGGCCAGGTGGATGCCGCGCCGGGCCTCCCACAGGATCTCGCCGGTCATCGGGGGCGGGGCGTCGGTGCAGCGCGGCCACACCGCGGCGGCGGGGCGGACGGGCTCGTCGAAGGGGTCCGGGCCCAGCGCCATGATCTCGCGGCACCAGTTGCGGGCCTCGATGCGCAGGTCGCGCATCTGCCAGTACCAGACGAGGGACAGCGCCAGGCACAGCGCCTCCTGCTCGTCGCGCGCGGTGACGGCGTGGCGCAGGGCCGTGCGCAGGTTGTCGTACTCCCGCTCCAGCCGGTGGATGGCGGCGAGCTGGCCGGGGCCGCGCAGCAACGGGTCGGTGACGCGGGCGAGTTCACGGAAGTAGATCAGATGGGCCCGCTCGGCCTCGGCGCGCTGCCCGGACTCGTCCAGCCGTTCGGCGGCGTACTCGGCGACGGTCTCCAGCAGCCGGTAGCGCATCTCCCCGTCGGCGGGCCCGTCCGGCGGGGCGGCCACGACCAGGGAGCGGTCGACGAGGGAGCCGAGCGCTTCCAGGGCGGCCGGTCCGCACACGGCCTCGGCGGCGGGCAGGTCGCAGCCGCCGGCGAACACCGACAGCCGCCGCAGGACGTCCCGTTCGTCCTCGTCGAGCAGGTCCCAGGACCAGTCGACGACGGCCCGCAGGGTCTGCTGGCGGGGCAGGACCGTACGACTGCCCAAGGTGAGCAGGCGGAAGCGGTCGTCGAGCCGGTCGGCGATCTGGCGGGGCGTGAGCATCCGCAGCCGGGCGGCGGCCAGTTCGATGGCCAGCGGCAGACCGTCGAGGCGCCGGCAGATCTCGGCGCACGCCTCCGGGTCGTCCTCGGTCCGGAATCCGGGCCGGGCCGCGGCGCCCCGGTCGGCGAGCAGCCGCAGCGCGACCGGCTCGGGCAGCGGCTCCACCGGGCGCAGCAACTCGCCCGGCACACCGAGCGGTTCCCGGCTGGTGGCCAGGACGGTGAGGTCCGGGCAGCGTGCCAGCAGTTCCTCGGTGAGCCGGGCGGCGGCCTCGGCGACGTGCTCGCAGTTGTCGAGGATCAGCAGCATGCGCGGCCGGGAGCAGTGCTCGGCGAGCCGCTCGACGGGGTCGTCGAGCCGGTCGGCCACGGCCGCCCGGATGCCCTCGGCGCCCGCTCCGTACAGCACGGTCTCGCGGGCGCCGACGGCGGTGAGCACGGCCTCGGGGACGGCGGCCGGGTCGTCGACCGGGGCGAGTTCGGCGAGCCACACGCCGCCCGGCATGGAGTGCCGTACGGCCTCGGCGGCCTCCTGCGACAGCCGGGTCTTCCCGGCGCCGCCGGGCCCGAGCAGGGTGACCAGCCGGGCCGCAGCGAGATCCCCGCGGATGGTCTCGATGTCGGTTTCCCGGCCGATGAAGGAGGTGAGGCGGGCCCGCAGATTCCCCACGGTCCCGCCCGGTTCCGCGGCGGCGGGCACGGGGGTGTCCCCGAGGCGGAGCAACTCCGCGTGTAAACCGCGCAGTTCCGGGCCCGGGTCGGCGCCGAGACGGTCGGCGAGCAGGCGCCGCACGTCCTCGTAGGCGTCCAGTGCCTCCGCTGTGCGGCCGGCGTCGCGCAGGGCCCGCAGGCGCAGGGCCTGAAGGGGCTCGTCCAGGGGGTGGCCGTCGCACAGCGCGGTCAGTTCCGGCAGCGACTGCTCCGCCCGGCCGAGGGCGAGGGCGGCGGTGTGGCGGGCGCGCAGCGCGTCCAGGCGGCGGGTGTCCCGGCGGGCCGCCTCCGCGGTGCGGTCGGGCAGGTCGGCGAGGGCGGGGCCGCGCCACAGGGCGAGGGCCTCGTCCAGGACCACGGCGGCCTTGGCGGGGTCGCCGTCGGCCAGCGCCCGCAGGCCCTCGCCGGTCAGCCGCTCGAAACGGTGCAGGTCGACGTCGTCGGGCGCGGCCACGAGCCGGTATCCGCCCTCGGCGGAGGCGATCGCGTCCGGCCCGAGCGCCCGCCGCAACCGCCCGACCAGCGCCTGCAACGCCCCCGGCGCGTCGGCGGGCGGCTCCCCGCCCCACACCTCGTCGACGAGGATCGCCACGGGGACGGTGCGCCCCGCGCGCAGCGCGAGCACGGTCAGCAGCGCGCGCAACCGCGCCCCACCGACCGGAACGGCGGTCCCGTCGGTGCGGAGAGCCTGCGTGGTGCCGAGGATGCGGTAGTGCACGGGCTCATTGTCTCCGGTGTCACGGGGCCGGGTCACGGCGGTCGGCGGCGCGGCGGGCGTTCAGGGCCGCCGGGGGCGAGGACGGGCAGTTGCGGGGAAAGGGGCGGGCGGTTGCCGCCGCGCCCGGAGCTCGCCGCCGGACGCCGGCGGGGCGGCGGGGCCGCGAGGCGTGCGGGGCCCGGGGTGGGCGGGGGGGAGGTGCGTCACGCGCCTTCGCGTCCGTCACGGGCCGTCGTTCGTCCCGCCCCGTGCCACGGGTCTCGAACCCGTCGGCCACCCGGCGGGGTCCGGCCGGCCGCGTCTCCTCGGCGTGCTGAGGCTGTCCAGGAGGGCCGCCAGGTCCGCCGCCGAGATGTCCCGGGTCTCCGCGCCGGGCTCCGCGTCCTGGTGGGCGATGCCCCGCGTCTCGCGGACCGCGTGGGAGAGCCGGGAGTCCGTGCCCGGCACGTCCAGGGTCACCAGCAACCCCGACTCGCGGGACCGCCGCCCCCGCCCGTCCGCCGCCCGCTCCCCCTCGGTCTCGGTGAACCACTTCGGGCACCGGCCGACCGCCCGCAGCCGCCGTTGCCCGGGCACCGGCTCGTAGGAGCGCGATCCCGGCTCCGTCTCGGCCCAGGTCTGGGTCACGACCTGCACGGCGCGTACCCGTCCGCCGGCCTCGGGCCACTTCGCGCCGTGCCGTTCGACGGACAGCAGCCCGGCCGCCCGGGTCCCTCCTCCCGGCTCCGGGCGCCGGTCCTCGTCCGCGTCGGGGTCCGCCGCCAGGGCCACGGGCAGGCCTGTCTCCTCCCGGACCATCCGTACGCCGCCCACGTCCTCCACGGGCCCGGCGATCTGCGTGAGCTGGTCGTGCCAGCCACCGCCCAGCACGGTCTGCGGGTCCACGAGCAGCAGCGGCCAGCGCACCTCGTCCCCCACCGAGAACGGCGTACCGCAGCACTCCATCTGCCAGTCCTCGTAGTACACGTGCCAGAGCCCCATGACCCCACCCTCCCCGGAACCGACCGCCCGCGCGAGACGTTTTTCACCTGCGCCCAGTACTGTCGGGCCGTCCCACCCCGTGTCGATGAGTGCAGGGAGCCCCATGACCACCGCCACCACCCGCCACAGCGAGCGGCGGATCAGTCCCGTGTTCGTCGGGATCCTCGCCGTCACGGCGGTCACGGGATGGGCGACCTGGACCGGCTTCGCCGAGCAGCCCGGCGTCGCCGTGTTCCTGTTCGTGACGGCCGCCTGGATCGTCTCGCTGTGCCTGCACGAGTACGCGCACGCGCGCACCGCCCTGCACAGCGGTGACATCTCGATCGGCGCCAAGGGCTATCTGACCCTCAACCCGCTGAAGTACACGCACGCGCTGCTCAGCATCGTGCTCCCGGTGATCTTCGTGATCATGGGCGGCATCGGACTGCCCGGCGGCGCCGTTTTCATCGAGCGGGGGCGGATCCACGGGCGCTGGAAGCACAGCCTGATCTCGGCGGCGGGCCCGCTGACGAACGTGCTGTTCGCCGTCGTCTGCACCGCCCCGTTCTGGCTGGACGCGCTGGACGGCGTGCCGAACGACTTCCGGTTCGCGCTGGCCTTCCTCGCGCTGCTCCAGGTGACGGCGGCCCTGCTGAACTTCCTGCCGGTGCCGGGCCTGGACGGCTACGGGGTGATCGAGCCCTGGCTGTCGTACGGCGTCCGGCGCCAGGTGGAGCCGTTCGCGCCGTTCGGCCTGCTGTTCGTGTTCGCCCTGCTGTGGCTGCCGGCGGTCAACGGCGTGTTCTTCGACGTGATCGACGCGATCCTGAAGTCCCTCGGGATCAGCGACTTCGAGACGTACTGCGGCCAGGAGCTGTACCGCTTCTGGCAGGGCTCGAACGAGTTCTGCTCGGCGGCCCCCTGACCGGTCAGCCGTTGACGGACTTCCGCTGCTTGGCGCGCTTGACGTAGTACCAGCACATGTTGGACGACAGGCCCGCCAGCAGCACCCACACGATGCCCAGGAAGCTGCCCCGTGTGAAGGAGACGACGGCGGCGGCCACGGCGAGGACGCAGACGAGCAGGGCGTAGAGGGCGAGTCGCCGGGCCGGGTCGGGCGGGAGCAAGAGGGGCATGGCGGTCGGCTCCTGTCGGGGGACACTTCTGGCGCGGCTGGTACCGCTGCTGCCGTCCAGTGTCCCCCACGGACCTCACCGGCTCACACGTCGGTGACGCGCAGCCCCGCGTGCGCCTTGTAGCGGCGGTTGACGGAGATCAGGTTCGCCACCAGCGACTCCACCTGGTGGGCGTTGCGCAGCCGCCCGGCGAAGATGCCGCGCATGCCGGGGATCCGGCCGGCCAGGGCCTGCACGATCTCGACGTCCGCCCGCTCCTCCCCGAGCACCATCACGTCGGTGTCGATCTCGTCGATCTCCGGGTCCTGGAGCAGCACGGCCGACAGGTGGTGGAAGGCGGCCGTGACCCGGGAGTCCGGCAGCAGGGCGGCGGCCTGCTCGGCGGCGCTGCCCTCCTCGGGCTTCAGGGCGTAGGCGCCCTTCTTGTCGAAGCCGAGCGGGTTGACGCAGTCGACGACGAGCTTGCCGGCCAGTTCCTCGCGCAGCGACTCCAGGGTCTTGCCGTGGCCGTCCCACGGCACGGCGACGATCACGATGTCGCTGCGGCGCGCCGTCTCGGCGTTGTCGGCGCCCTCGACGCCGTGGCCGAGTTCCTCGGCGGCGGCCCGGGCGCGGTCGGCCGCCCGCGAGCCGATGATCACCTTCTGGCCGGCCTTGGCGAGCCGGTAGGCCAGGCCCTTGCCCTGCGGCCCGGTCCCGCCGAGCACCCCGACCACGAGTCCGGAGACGTCGGGCAGGTCCCAGGGGTCCTTGGCGGGCGCCTTCTGGGCGTTGGCGGTGGCAGCACTGTCGGTAGAGGTCATGGCCCCGACTCTACGACCGCGCCGCCGCCCTCCACGGCTCAGGTCAGCTCCGTCACGGGCACCCGGCGGAAGGTGATCGTCTCGTAGGCGCCGAAGTCGCCGGTCTCGTACAGCAGGCCCACGGTGTCCGCGTCGATCCGCACGAGATCCGAGTAGGCGGCGGGCAGGCCGTCCACCGTGTACGCCGGGCGCCAGGTGGTGCCGCCGTCGGTGGAGGCCCGGATCGTCATCAGGGCGCGGAAGCCCGGGTCGGCGGGGCCGGAGTAGAGCAGCAGGTCGGGGTCGCGCAGCTGGAGGACGGCGGCCTCGCAGACGGGGGCGGTGAGTCCGGCCTGCGGGCGGAAGGGCTTCACCAGGGTCTGCCCGCCGTCGGCCGAGTGGGCGTCGGCGCGGGTGCCGGGAGAGGGCGAGTCGTTGCGGGTGTTGAAGTAGACGCGGCCGTCGGGGAGTTCGGCGGCGGTGGTCTCGTTGGCGTTGACGTAGCCGTCGGTGTCGTCGTCGACGTAGCCGATCCGCCAGGTGGCGCCGGAGTCGTCGCTGAGCAGGCAGTGGCCGCCGTTGTACCGGGGCTCGGTGCCGTTGTCCGTGCCGGTGGGCGGCAGGGAGTGGTTGGCGGGGACGACGATCCTGCCGGTGCTCAGCCGGATCGCGTGGCCGGGGGTGGTGGCGTACCAGCGCCACTCGGGCCGCTTGGCGTCCCGGGTGATCTCCCTCGGCGCGGACCAGGTGCGGCCCTCGTCGTCGCTGTGCCGCACCCAGACGCGGCGTCCGTCCGCCGCGCTCACCTTGCCGCGCCGGATGGCGTCCTCGGTGGCGGAGGCCGCGTTGCGCACGTGCACCAGGAGGACACGGCCGGAGCCGGTCACGACCGGGGCCGGGTTGCCGGCCAGGGCGTCGCCGTTGCGCGCGGCGACCTGGAGTGGCCCCCAGGTGCGGCCGCCGTCCGAGGAGCGTTTCAGGACGACGTCGATGTTGCCGAAGTCGTCCCGGGACCCGACCCGGCCCTCGCAGAAGGCGAGCAGGTCACCGGTGCGGGTGGCGACGACGGCGGGGATACGGAAGCTGGCGTATCCCTCCTGTCCGGCGCGGAAGGGGACGCTGGTCCGGGTCATCGGCGGGTTCCTCCGGTCGTTCGAGGGCGGTACGGATGACCGGTCGGCCTACCCAGGCCGGGCGAATACGGGGTGAACGTCACGTCACGGGTGACCGGTCGGGGCAGGATGCGGTGCCATGGATGCGGTACGGGTGGCACTGCTGCGGGAGGTCCTCGCCGGGACGGAGTGGCTGGGGGCCACCCGGCGGTTCGCCGGGGCGCTGCGCGGCTCGGTGGTGTCGCACGGGGGTGGGCTGCTGCTCGTCGGCACCCCGGAGTACGAGCCGTGGCATCTGGCCGCACATCTGGTGGACGAGGCCGCCTGGTCGGGCACGCCCGAGCTGGCCCCGACGCTGGTGCGGCACGCCGCCCGCCCCTCGGACCCGGCGCACCTGGCGGTCGGCCTGGGCCGGCTGGAGGCGGCCCGGCGGGGCGAGACCCTGCTGGTGGTCGCGCCCGGGAGTCCCGCCGCGCCGCTCCTGGAGCGGGTTTCCGACGCCCGCCGTGCCGGTGCGACGGTCCTGTCCCTCGGCCCGGACCGGGGTGAGCTGCCGTCCGTGGCGCACGAGACCCTGGCCGTTCCCGACGGCTCGGAGCTGGACCTCGACACGGTGCAGCACCTGGTCAGCGCGGCGGCCGGGGAGAACGCGCTGCCGACTCCGCGGGGGCGGCGCCGCCTGCGGGACCGGGTGGCACGGCTGGCGGAACACCTGACGGCACCGCCACCGGCCCGCTGGTGAGGGTGCGGTCGTCCCTCAGGGCTGGGCGCGCCGGACGTCACGAACGCCCGGTGCCGCAACTGCCGCGGCACCGGGCGCCGGTGGGATCAGCGCTCGTCCCGCCCGCCCGCCGGGGCGTCGTGCCACTTGGGGTCGTTCTCCCACTGGAGGTTGCGCTCACGGGCGGTCGCCATCGCGTGTTCGGCCTCCGTGCGGGAGGCGTACGGCCCGAACCGGTCCTTGTTGGGGCACTCCGGCCCCTCCTCGACCTTCTTGTGCTCCAGGCAGTAGTACCACTCACCCGGCTTGCCGACCGTGCGCTTCTTGAACAGGGCCATGACCAGCTCCTCTCGCCATCGTCATGTTCCCCCATGGCCGCTGGTTAGACTCGCTGGCATGTCTGGCCAGTCGCTGCTCGTCCCGGGGGAGCTGTCCCCCATCCGTTCCGTGCCCGGAAACATCCGTCGCCCCGAGTACGTCGGCAAGCCCGCGCCGACGCCGTACACCGGACCGGAGGTGCAGACGCCCGAGACCATCGAGGCGATGCGCGCGGCCGGCCGGATCGCGGCCCGGGCCATGGCGGAGGCCGCGAAGCTGATCGCCCCCGGGGTGACCACGGACGAGCTGGACAAGGTCGCGCACGAGTACATGTGCGACCACGGCGCCTACCCCTCGACGCTGGGCTACCGCGGCTTCCCGAAGTCGCTGTGCACCAGCGTCAACGAGGTCATCTGCCACGGCATCCCGGACTCGACGGTGCTGCGCGACGGCGACATCGTCAACCTCGACGTGACGGCGTACATCGGTGGTGTGCACGGCGACAACAACGCCACCTACCTGGTGGGTGACGTCGACGAGGAGTCGCGGCTGCTGGTGGAGCGGACCCGGGAGTCGCTGGCGCGGGCGATCAAGGCGGTCAAGCCGGGCCGGCAGATCAACATCATCGGCCGGGTCATCGAGTCGTACGCCAAGCGCTTCGGCTACGGGGTGGTCCGGGACTTCACCGGGCACGGCATCAACACGTCGTTCCACTCGGGCCTGATCATCCCGCACTACGACAGCCCGCACGCCACGACGGTCATCCAGCCCGGCATGACGTTCACCATCGAGCCGATGCTGACGCTGGGGACGCACGAGTACGACATGTGGGACGACGGCTGGACGGTCGTCACGAAGGACCGCAAGCGGACGGCCCAGTTCGAGCACACCCTGGTGGTGACCGACACGGGCGCGGAGATCCTCACACTGCCGTAACCCCACCGCCCACCGCATACCCCACGGCCCGCCCTCTTCCGAGGGCGGGCCGTTCGTCCGACCGCCGGGTTTTTACCGACAGCCCGTCGGGAAAAGTCCGCCCATGGAATCCTTCTCCTCGCTCCTTCGGACCGCCTCCCGCGAGCACCACGAGGAAGTGCGGGGCTCGGCCTTCATCGGCGACCTGCTGGGACACCGACTGGGGGTCGACGCGTTCGCGCGCTACACGGAACAGCTGTGGTTCGTCTACGGCGCCCTGGAGTCCGGCGCCCGGCAGCTGGCCGGAGACCCGGTGGCCGGTCCCTTCGTCCGCCCGGAGCTGTTCCGCCTGACGGCGCTGGAGCGGGACCTGGAGCATCTGCGCGGGCCCGGCTGGCGCGCGACGGCAGACGCGCTGCCTGCCACGCTGGAGTACGCGGAGCGGATCACCGCCTGCGTCCGCACCTGGCCCGCCGGATACATCGCCCACCACTACACCCGCTACCTCGGCGACCTCTCCGGCGGGCAGATCATCCGCGACACGGCCGAGAAGACGTGGGGCTTCGCGAAGAAGGGCGACGGGGTCCGCTTCTACGTCTTCGAGGAGATCCCCAACCCGGCCGCCTTCAAGCGGGCCTACTGCGCGTTGCTGGACGCGGTGCCCGCCGACGAGCTGGAGCGGCAGCGGATCGTGGCGGAGTGCAAGCGGGCGTACGAGCTGAACAACGGGCTGTTCGAGGCGCTGGGCGAGGAGTTCCCCCTGACGGCGTGAGAAACGGGCGGGGCCCCCTCGCGCACGGCGAGGGGGCCCCGGTCCCGGCTCGGGAGCCGGCCGGACGGGTGCGCTCAGATGTCGAACGGACCGTTGTGGCAGACGGCCCCGCCCCACTCGATCTCGGCGGTCTCGGCCTCGAGCTCACCGAAGTACGGGCTGCACGCCACGTGGTGGTCGTTGCGGTACTCCGGGCCGTCGTCGTCGGCGGAGGCCGTCACCGCACCGGTGGCGGACAGGGCGGCGGTGAGGGCGACGACGGCCAGAGCGGATCGAATGCGCATGAGATTCCTCTCGCGGTGGTGCTTGGTCACGCCCAGAGGTCCCCGTTCACCGCGCTGTGCACACGCTGTTCCACCCGTACGGACGCGATCCACCCGGGTCAGCGTTCGAGGCGGACCCGCCCGCCGACCTCGGTCCAGCCGCCCGGCTGGGGCGCGGTCAGGATCTGGGAGCCCGCGCCCTGGGTGATGTTGAGGGCCCGGCCCAGCCGGTCGGTGAGCAGCAGGGCGGCGGCCCCGGTCGCCTCGTCCTCGTCGATGCCGTCGCCCCGGCCGGGGAAGGCGCGGGCCCGGATCCGCCCGGCGGACTCGTCCTCCCACGCCCAGGCGTACACCCACTCCCCTGGCGGCGGTACGGCCAGGCCGTCGACCTCAGCGGCGCTGCCGTACTGGCGCAGCGTCCGCTCCGGCACCCACTCCGCCCGTGCCTCGATCCAGCAGAACTCCCCGTCCTGCCGGGCCCCGGCCACCCCCGCCGGTGTGACCAGCTCGGGCACGTCGAGCAGCCATGCCGTCCCCACGCAGGGGTGCCCGGCGAAGGGCAGCCGCAGCGTGGGGGTGTAGATGTCGATCACGCCGCGCTCGGGGTCGTCGACGAACACGGTCTCGCTGAAGCCGACCTTGGCGGCGAACGCCTGCCGCTCGTCCCGGCCGGGCATCACGGACCCTTCGCGCACGACCCCGAGCTCATTGCCGTACCCACCGTTGGGCCCACAGAAGACGCGCAGCACGTCGTAGTCAGTCACGGGGGCATTCTCGCCGGTCAGGGGGCGCGGCAGCGGCGTGGGGCCCGTGATGCGACCTTTGACCGTCCCTTGACCCAATCATTGCGGCGATTTTGAGCCACTTAGGTCATCCTTATGTGCGCTGTCTTAGGTGAGCCTCACCTACTTCCCTCCTGGAGCCTTCATGCGACCCGCCCGTCCCGCTTCCGTCGTCATCGCCGCCGCGGCGGCCCTGGCCGCCGTCACCGGCTGCACCGAGAAGAGCGACGCGAAGGACGGCGACCACGTGATCAACGTGACGGCGACGGACGACAAGTGCGAGGTGTCCAAGAAGGAGTTCCCGGCCGGGCACGTCGAGCTGGCCGTCGAGAACAAGGGCTCCAAGGTCACCGAGGTCTACGTCCTCTTCCCGGACGACCGTGTGGTCACCGAGCGGGAGAACATAGGCCCCGGCACCAAGCAGCGCGTCACGGCCGAGGTGAAGGCCGGCGAGTACCAGATCGCCTGCAAGCCGGGCATGAAGGGCGACGGCATCCGCCAGGCCGTCAAGGCGACCGGCGGCAAGGCCGTCCAGCGCGACCCCCGCCTGGACAAGGCCGTCGCGGCCTACCGGGCCTACGCGCAGCAGCAGGCCGACGAGACGCTGCCGAAGGCCGAGGCGTTCGCCAAGGCCGTCAAGGACGGTGACCTGGAGGCGGCGAAGAAGGCCTACGCCCCCTCCCGCATCGGCTGGGAGCGCACCGAGCCGGTCGCCGAGTCGTTCGGCGACATCGACCCCAAGGTCGACTTCCGCGAGGACGGCCTGGAGGACGGCCAGGACCCGGCCACCGACTGGACCGGCTGGCACCGCCTGGAAAAGGCCCTCTGGCAGGACAAGAAGATCGGCGACCGCGAGAAGGACCTCGCGGACCTGCTGATCAAGGACCTGAAGGACTGGCAGAACCGGGTCGGCAAGGCCGAGATCACCCCGACATCCATGGCCAACGGCGCCAAGGAACTCCTCGACGAGGTCGCCACCGGCAAGGTCACCGGCGAGGAGGAGCGCTACTCGCACACCGACCTGGTCGACTTCAAGGCCAACGTCGAGGGCGCGCAGAAGTCGTACGACCTGCTGAAGCCGGTCGCCAAGGAGAACGACGCCGCTCTCGTCACCGAACTCGACGAGCAGTTCGCGGCCCTGGACAAGCTGCTCGAGAAGTACCGCCCGAACCCGGCGTCGTACGACTTCACCTCCTACGACAAGGTGGGCAAGGCCGACCGCAAGGAGCTCTCCGACGCGGTCAACGCCCTGGCGGAGCCGCTGTCGAAGCTCGCCGCGGCCGTGGTGAAGTAGCGATGACGGACACCAACTCCCCCTCCCCCAGCCGCCGTTCCCTGCTCGGCTGGGGTGGCGCGGGCCTGGCACTCGGCGCCGCCGCGGCAGGCGGAGCGGTGGCGATGGCCCGCACCGAGGACGACGCCGAACCGGCCGGCTCGGCGGTCGCCTTCCACGGCCCGCACCAGGCGGGCATCGCCACCCCGGTGCAGGACCGCCTGCACTTCGCCGCGTTCGACGTGACGACCGACGACCGGGACGCCTTCGTCCAGCTGCTGAAGGACTGGACGGCGGCCGCCCGGCGCATGACGGCCGGACACGCCGTCGGCGAGGGCGCGTTCGGCGGCCTGGCCGAGGCGCCCCCGGACGACACCGGCGAGGCGCTCGGCCTGAAGCCCTCCCGCCTGACCCTCACGATCGGCTTCGGCCCGTCCCTGTTCGAGAAGTTCGACCTCGCGGACCGCCGCCCGGAGGCGCTGGTCGACCTGCCGAAGTTCGCGGGCGACAACCTCGACAAGAGCCGCAGCGGCGGTGACCTGTGCGTCCAGGCCTGCGCCGACGACCCCCAGGTCGCGGTGCACGCCGTCCGCAACCTGGCCCGCATCGGCTTCGGCAAGGTCGTCATCCGCTGGTCGCAGCTCGGCTTCGGCAAGACGTCCTCGACGACGCCCGAGGCGCAGACGCCGCGCAACCTGATGGGCTTCAAGGACGGCACCCGCAACATCGCCGGCACGGAGACGGGCCGCCTGAAGAAGTTCGTCTGGGTGGACGAGAAGGACGACCCGGCGTGGATGCGGGGCGGCTCCTACCTCGTGGCCCGCCGCATCCGCATGCACATCGAGACCTGGGACCGCACCTCGCTCCAGGAGCAGGAGGACATCTTCGGCCGCGACAAGGGCGAGGGCGCCCCGGTCGGCAAGGCCAAGGAGCGCGACGAGCCGTTCCTGAAGGCGATGAAGCCTGACGCGCACGTCCGGCTCGCGCACCCCGACAGCAACCACGGGGCGACGATCCTGCGCCGCGGCTACTCCTTCACCGACGGCACGGACGGCCTCGGCCGCCTGGACGCGGGCCTGTTCTTCCTGGCCTACCAGCGCGACGTCCGCAAGGGCTTCATCCCGATCCAGCGCAGCCTGGCCGCGGACGCGCTCAACGAGTACATCCAGCACGTGGGTTCGGCAATCTTCGCCGTCCCGCCGGGCGTCCGCGACAAGGACGACTGGTGGGGCCGGACGCTGTTCTCGAAGGAGGCCTGAGCCGGTGTTCTCCAACTACCTCATCGGTCTGCGCGAGGGCCTGGAGGCCAGCCTCGTCGTCTGCATCCTCATCGCCTACCTGGTCAAGACCGGGCGCAGGGACGCCCTGAAGCCGATCTGGGCCGGCATAGCCGTCGCGATCGCCCTCGCGTTCGGCTTCGGCTGCGCCCTCGAATTCGGCTCCCAGGAGCTGACGTTCCAGGCGCAGGAGGCGCTCGGCGGCTCCCTGTCGATCCTCGCGGTCGCCCTGGTGACGTGGATGGTGTTCTGGATGCGCCGCACGGCCCGGCACCTGAAGTCGGAACTGCACGGCCGGCTCGACGCCGCCCTCGCGATGGGCACCGGCGCGCTGGTCGCCACGGCGTTCCTCGCCGTGGGCCGGGAGGGCCTGGAGACGGCCCTGTTCGTCTGGGCGTCGGTGCACGCGGCGAGCGACGGCACGCCGCGCCCGCTGCTCGGCGTCGCTCTGGGCCTCCTCACGGCGGTCCTGCTGGGCTGGCTGTTCTACCGGGGTGCGCTGCGCATCAACCTGGCGAAGTTCTTCACGTGGACCGGCGGCATGCTGGTGGTCGTCGCGGCCGGAGTCCTCGCCTACGGCTTCCACGACCTCCAGGAGGCCGACTTCCTGCCGGGCCTCACCGACAAGGCCTTCGACATCTCGGGCACGATCCCCCCGGACAGCTGGTACGGCACGCTCCTGAAGGGCGTCTTCAACTTCCAGCCCGACCCCACCACGCTCCAAGTAGCGGTCTGGCTCCTGTACTTGATCCCGACCCTGGCCCTGTTCCTGGCCCCGGCCCGGATCACGACACCAACTCCGGTACGCGACAAGGCCTGAGCCCACCCGCGCCACCCCCCACCCGGCTCAAAGCGAAGCAGACGCACCCCCACCCCACCCGCGGCCCGACCGCCGGAGGCACCCGGTAGGGTTCGCCTCCGGAAAGGGGAAGGTGAAGGTACCCGATGACCAGGGATCGCGACCCTCGTACGCTCCGCAGGCCCGCCCGGAGCGCCCTCATAGCGACCTCGGTGACCGCTTTGTCGCTGACGGCCAGTGGATGTGTCGTCGTGCACGGCGAACGGGAGATCCTCCCGTCCACCACCCGCGCCGAAGCCGCCGAGGCCCTCCAGGAGTTCACGACCGCGTACAACGAGGCCGACAAGGCCTACGACGGCACCCTGGACGCCGACCACACCACCGGCGCCCTCGCCGACATCGACTCGGCCCGTCTGAAGGCCGGGAAGGCGAACAACCCGGCGGGCAACCCGAACCACACCCCGCTGAAGCTGACCGACGCGAAGTTCACCATCCCCAAGAAGGCCGGCTGGCCCCGCTGGTTCGTCGCCGACGCGGCCGGCAACAAGGGCGGCGACGCCCGCTGGCTGCTGGTGTTCACCCGCAGCGGCCTCGACGAACCGTTCCAGGTGGCGTACCTGACGCTCGTCGCCCCGGGCAAGGTCCCGCAGTTCAAGAAGGACGCCGACGGCTGGGCCGAGGCCGTCCCCGCCGATTCTGCCGGCCTCGCCGTCGGCCCCGCCGACCTGAGCCGGTCCTACGCGACGTACCTGAAGAGCGGCGGTGCGGCCTTCGCGGACGGCGCCCACACCAGCCAGTGGCGCGCCCTGCGCAAGAAGAACTCCAAGAAGCCGGGCATGGTCACCCAGTACATCGACGATCCGCTGACGAACGGCGACTACGCGCCGCTGGCGCTGCGTACGGCGGACGGCGGGGCGCTGGTGTTCTTCACCACGCGCCACTACGAGAAGCAGACCGCGTACGCGGGCACCTCGGTCCCCACGCCCGGCAAGGACGTCCTGGCCCTGACGAAGGGCGAGATCAAGCAGTCCCTCACGATGGAGTTCGTCTCCAACGAGGTGGCACTGGACCCCAAGGGCCAGGGCAAGGTGACGATCCTGGGCCGCATCCAGGGCCTCACCGCGGCGGAGGGCTCGTAGCCCGAGGGCCCTGCGGCCAGGTCGCCGACCGGCTCTAGTGCCGCCGTGTGGGCCAGGCGGCCCCGGCGGCGTGGTCGGTGTCCTCGTCGGCGTACCGTCCACCGACCTCCGTGAGCACCTCCAGCAGGCTCAGCGGATCCGGCAGCGGGTGCTCGAGCCCGCGCACCCAGCGCACCGCCCGGTCCTCACCGGGCAGCCGCGCCGGCGGTACCAGGACGTAGGAGCCCCGGCAGTGCCAGCGCAGCCCGGGGTGCTCGTCCATGGTCTCGGGGTGGCAGTCCAGTTCGCAGGGCCACCACTCGTCCTCGTCCTCGGGCGTACCACGCGTGAGGGTGAAGAAGAGCAGGCGCCCGTCGTCGCTCTCGGCGACCGGTCCGACCTCGATCCCGGCGGCGAGCAGCCGCTCCAACGCGTCGCGACCGGCATCGAGGGGCACGTCGAGGACGTCGTGCACCATGCCGGTCGCGGTGATGAAGTTGGCCTGCGGCTGATGGCGGGCCCAGCGCTCGATCTGGCCGCGGTCGGTGGTGGACTGCGTCTGCCAGGCGAAGGACACCGGGTGCCGGGCGGGAGTGGGACAGCCGACCCGGTCGCAGGAGCAGCGGTACCCGGAGGGGTGGGCGGCGGGAGCGAGAGGCAGTCCCGCGTCGGCGGCGGCGAGCAGCAGGGCCTCACGGCCGCCGTCCCCGGCGGCTTCCTTCGGCCGGCGCCCGGCGCGCAGCCACTGGGTGAGTTTGCCCTGCAGGCCGGTCCGGCCGCCGAACTCCGCGCTCATCTATCCCCTCGCCTCGCCGTCGTGCCGAACAGCATGCCTCATGGTCCCATCTTCCCGCGCACCGGGGGGCCAGTGCCCACATCCAGGACAGGAGGGACGCAACGTACACCGGGCGTCCGATGGGAGGAGAACCGGCGATCACCGCTCCGGGCATGATCGGGTGTCATTGCCCGCTTTGCCATGACATGGCGCCCTACCGTGGTCGCCATGGTCACAAGGATCGCGCTGACGGGTCTGGCCTCCGTGGCTTCCGTGGTCTCGCTGACCCTCACCGGACCCGGCGGCCGCGCCCCGGCCCCGCTGGAGTGGGGCAGGGGTCCGCTGACCGTGGCGGCCCTGCCCCGGATCACGTACGTCGCGCACCGCGGCGGGGCCCGTGAGGTACCGGAGAACAGCATGGCCGGGCTGGCCGCCGCCTACGCGCGCGGGACGGCGCAGGTGCTGGACTTCGACACACGGCTGCTGCGCGACGGCACGCCGGTGGTGTTCCACGACGAGACCCTGAACCGCACCACGTACCTGGGCGGCGCGGTGCGCGCGCTGGACGCCCGGGAGTGGCAGGGCGTACGGCTGCGCCCGAAGGACCGGCTGCCCGGGAGCTGGCGGTCGGAGCGGCCGCCGACGGTCGCCGAGGTGCTGGATCGTTTCGGCGGGCGGATCGTGCTGATGCTGGAGGCGAAGGACCCGCGCGGCCTGGACCGGCTGGCCGAGCTGATCCGGGCCCGGGGCCTGACCCGTTCGGTCTTCGTGAACTCCAACGACCCCGAGGTGGCCCGGCGCGTCCACCGCCTCGGACTGCTCTCGCAGGTGTGGCGCTCGGCGGAGCAGCTGCGCACGGACCGCCCCGAGCGCTGGCGGTCGTTCGTGGACCTGCTGGACGTGGACCACCGGGCCCGCGACGAGGATCTGATGCGGGCGGTGAACTCGGGGATCGCGCGGGTGTGGGCGCACACCGTGGTGACGGACGCCCAGCGGGACCGGGTGCTGGCGCTGGGCTGCGGCGGGGTGATCACGGACGCGCCGGGGCGCCTGGCCCGGGCGGCTCAGCGCGGGGCCAGGCCGTGAAGGGCGTAGTCGACGAGGGTGTCGGTGTACTCGTGGGAGATCGGGCCGGTGTGCTGGAGCCAGCGCTGGGCGAGCGGGGAGACGAAGAACTCCAGGGCGATGCGCGGGTCGATCTCGGGCCGTACCTGCCCGGCGTCCTGTGCGGCGCGCAGCCGGGCGATGTAGAGGTCGAGTGAGGGCTGCATCAGCTTGGCCACGAGCTCGCGTCCGAGCTTCTCGTTGACGACGCCCTCGGCGGCCAGCGCGCGCATGGACGCCTCGAACCTCGGGTCCCGCAGTTCGTCGACCGTGGCCCGCAGGACGGTCTTGAGGTCGGCGGCGAGGTCGCCGGTGTCCGGGAAGGCGTACGGCGCCGGCCCGGCCTCCCCCGTGGACTGGCCGGCCAGGTCGAGGAAGGCCTCCATCAGCACGTCCGCCTTGGACGGCCACCAGCGGTAGATCGTCTGCTTGCCGACACCGGCGCGGGCGGCGATGCCCTCGATGGTGGTCTTCGGGTAGCCGACCTCGACGACGAGCGCGAGGGCGGCGTCGTAGATGGCGCGGCGGGACTTATCGCTGCGCCGGGTGGAGTCGGGGGCGGGCTTGCCGGGGGCGGCGTGCTGGGCGGACTTCTGGGCGGCCATGGCTCGAATCTATCAGGTTGACAAGACGGAGCGTCTCGCGCACAGTGGAGCGCATACGCACGAGACGAACCGTCTCGTCGCGAAAGGTCCCAGGGAAGGAGTCCGAGATGACCCGAGGCGGAGCCGGAAACATGCTGGGTGTCGGCGGATCGCGCCAGAACCTCGGCCGCAGGGCGCTGCGCGGCGGCGGCCGGGGCGACCGGATCGGCGGTGGTCTCGACCCGCAGGCCCAGAAGCGCGAACTGCTGCGCAGGCTCCAGGAGAAACGACAGCAGCGGGGAGCACAGGAGGAGGGCACGGCCGGCGAGGTCTCGTGAGCCTCCCCCGTGCGAGGGAGAGCGCACCCCCGCGTGCGGGATCCTCCCGGGTGCTCCGGCGGATGTACTGAGGCGGTCGCGCCACGCGACCGGCGGACACCCGCCCCACGGACACCCGGGAGGACTCGGCTCATGACCGTATGGACCAGGCGACGGTTGCTCACCTCGGCGGCCACGGTCGTCCCGGCCGCGGGTCTCGCCGGCACGGCGGCGACACCCGCACGGGCGGCGGCCGGGGCGGCCCGCCCCGGGGACCTCGACGTGGCCGACGCCCTGCGAGCGCTGCCCGGACTGCGCCTGGTCGAGGAGCGGCAGGACGCCGAACCGGGATACCGGCACTTCGTCCTGGGCCTGCGCCAGCCGGTCGACCACACCGACCCCGCCGCCGGCACCTTCGAGCAGCGCCTCACCCTGCTCCACACCGCAGCCGACCGCCCCACCGTGCTGTTCAGCACGGGCTACCAGGCGGTCCTCACCCCCCGTCGGACGGAAGCTGCGGTCCTGCTCGGCGCCAACCAACTCCAGGTCGAACACCGCTACTTCGGCGCCTCACGCCCCGCTGGCCCCGGCTACGCCCACCTCACGATCCGCCAGGCGGCCGACGACCACCACCGCGTCGTACGGCTCTTCCGACGGCTCTACCCCGGCGCCTGGATCTCCACCGGCGGCAGCAAGGGCGGCATGGCGACCGTCTACCACCGCCGTTTCCACCCCCATGACGTAGCCGGCACGGTCGTCCACTCGGCCCCGAACAACGTCGACGACCGCGACGACTCCGCGTATTCGCGGTTCCTGGAGACGGTCGGCACCCCCGCCGCCCGGGAGGCCCTGAAGGCGGCCCAGCGGGCGATCCTGCTGCGCCGGGCCGAGCTGGCCGCCCGCTACCAGGCCTGGGCGGACGCCACCGGCGACACCTTCCGGCTCGTCGGCGGCGCCGACAAGGCCCTCGAAATCGCCGTGCTGCGCGCGCCGTTCATGTTCTGGCAGCGCGGCACCCCGGCCGACGTCGCCGCGATCCCCGGCCCCGGGGCGACGCCCGAGGAGCTGTACACCTGGCTGGACGACACGGCGGGCCTGGCCCTGTACGCCGACACGACCGCCCGGCACTACATCCCGTACTGGTACCAGATCGGCACCCAGCTCGGGTACGGCGGCTTCCCCACCGCCCACCTCACCGACCTGCTCCGCCACCCGGGCGCCGCCGAGCCGCGCAGTTTCGTCCCCCGGGACATCCCACTGCGCTTCGACCGGGACGCGATGCCCGACATCGACCGCTGGGTCCGGCGGCGTGGCAGCAGGCTGCTGTTCGTCAACGGCACCCAGGACCCGGCCGTCGCCGAGCACTTCCGCCCCGGCGGGCCGGACTCACGGCTGCTGTGGGCGCCGGGCGGCAATCACGGGGCCGGCATCGCGGACCTGTCCCCCGCCGACCGGGCGTGGGCGCGGGACGCGCTGTTCCGCTGGGCGGGTCGCCGCTAGGTCGTGCCCGCGAAGTCCCTCCGTCCGGAGGGCGGACACGGCCTGGTCACGACGGCGGCCAGGCGTCTCCCCAGTCGGCGTCCCGAGCGGCCCTGTACAGGTCGCCGTGGCGCTTGGTGACGGTGGCGCGGCGCAGGGACGGCTCGCTCTCGCACAGGTCGAGGAGGACCTGCCCCTTGCGGATCTGGGGGCGCCTGACGACCCGGGAGGGAGCGGGGGCGACGGGGAAGCGGGCGGCTGCGACGTAGGCGAACTTCTCGTCCTCGTAGGCGAGGGAGCCGCCCTTGACCTGGCGGTGCAGGGAGGAGCGGCTGACCCGGGCGGAGAAGTGGCACCAGTCGGTGCCGGGGGCGATGGGGCAGGCGGCGCTGTGCGGGCAGGGGGCTGCTATACGGAAACCGGCGGTGATCAGCCGGTCGCGGGCCTCGATGAGACGGGCGTACCCGTCGGGGGTGCCGGGTTCGACGACCACGACGGCCTGTGCGGCGGCCGCGGCCGCGTCGACGAGGGCGGTGCGGTCGGGGGCGGTCAGCTCGTTGAGGACGTAGGAGATGGTGACGAGGTCCGTGCTGTCCAGGGTGAGGGCGGCCCCGATCCGGGAACGCTGCCAGCGGACGTCCCTCAGCTCCGGGTTGGCCGCGGCGATCTCGCGCCCCAGGGCGAGCGCGGGCTCGGCCCAGTCGAGGACGGTGACGGGCCGCCGACCGCCCCAGACCGCGTTCACGGCCCAGGCCGCGGCGCCCGTGCCGCCACCGAGGTCGGTGTGCCCGCCGGGCACCCACTCGGGCGCGGCGTCCGCGAGGGCCTCCAGCGCGGAGCGCACCGCCTCGAAGGTCGCGGGCATCCGGTAGGCGGCGTAGGCGGCGACGTCGGCCCGGTCCCGGAGGATGGGGGCGTCGGTCGGGGTGGCCCCCCGGTAGCTGGCGATGAGCCGCTCGACCGCCTGCGAGGCCTGCCGGGGCGGCAGCCCGTCGAGCAGACCGGCGAGGGCGGCACGGAGGTTTTCGGCCGGAGGTGCGGGGGCGTTCACCCGGCGATTCTACGAGGCGCCCCGGGGCGCACGCGGCGCTCACCCGGGGCGGGCCCGGCCGGGGGCCGTGGACGCCTCCGGCTCGCCCTTACCGGAGGGTCACCGCAGTGCCCGGGCCACCCTCGACGCCGCTGCCGCCCTGGGCGCGCTGTCCGGGCGGCGGCGGCGCGGGTGGACGGCGTTGGTGAGGAGGACCAGGAACGTGTCCGTGGCGGGGTCGAGGACCAGGGACGTGCCCGTGAAGCCCGTGTGGCCCGCCGCGCCGCGGCCCGCCAGGTCGCCCATGAACCACGGCTGGTCGAGGGAGAAGCCGAGGCCCGGCGGGGTGAAGAGCAGCTCGACGAAGTCGGGGCCGAGGATGCGGGCGGGGCCGTGGGAGCCGCCGGCGAGCAGGGTGCGGCAGAACACCGCGAGGTCCCGGCCGGTGGAGAAGAGACCCGCGTGCCCGGCCACCCCGCCCAGCGCCCAGGCGTTCTCGTCGTGCACCTCGCCCCGCAGCATCCCCCGGTCGGCCTTGGCCCAGGGCCGCCGCTGGTCCTCCGTCGCCGCGGCGCCCGGGCAGGGCCCGAAGTCCGTCGCCGTCATGCCCAGCGGCCGGGTGATGCCGTCGTGGACGAGGACGTCGAGAGTGCGTCCGGTGATCCGTTCCAGGACGTACTGGAGGAGCAGCATGTTCAGGTCGGAGTAGCAGTAGGTGCCCGGCACCCCTACCGGCGCCTCCGCCTGGAGCGCCGCCAGCCGCGCCGCGTCGTCGGCGCAGTCGTACAGCGGGAGTTCGGGCCGCAGCCCGGAGGTGTGCGTGAGCAGCTGCCGTACGGTGATGCCGTGCCGGGCGGCGGCCGTGAAGTCGGGCAGGTACGCCCCGACCTTCGCGTCGATGCCGAGCGTGCCCCGCTCGATCTGCTGCACGGCGGCCACCGAGGTGAACAGCTTGGTGAGGGACGCCAGGTCGAAGGGCGTGCCGACGGTCATCGGGACCCGGTCCTCGGGGGGCAGCTCCACCCCGGCGTCGGCCTCGGGGTCGTAGGCGGCGTAGCGCACGGCCCAGCCGGCCGCCTCCTCGACGGCGATCACGGGGCCGCGTCCGACGACCAGGACGGCGCCCGGTGCCCAGGGGCGCTGCCCGGTGGTGAGGACGTTGACCTCCCGGACCAGGTGCCGCAGTTCCCCGGGGTCGAGTCCGGCCCGCTTCGGCGTGCCGTGGCGCAGTCTTGGTGCGCTCAGCTGACTGCTCCCTCCGCGCTCGGGCGGCCGCTCTGCGTCTTCCAGGGTCGGCACATTCCCATGAAGCAGCCCAGTGCCACCAGTGCGGCGGCCAGTTGGACGACGGCCATCGGGAGGGCGGTGTCCTCTCCGGCGACCCCGACGAGCGGGGAGGCGATCGCGCCGATGAGGAAGGAGGACGTGCCGAGCAGGGCCGACGCGGAGCCGGCGGCGTGCTTGGTGCGCATCAGGGCGAGGGCCTGGGTGTTGGGGAGGGTGATGCCCATCGCGGACATCAGCACGAACAGCGCGACGGCGACGGGCGCGAGGCCGACCTCGCCGAAGACGCCGAGGGACATCAGCAGCAGCGCGGTCGCGGCGGCGATGACGATCGTGAGGCCGGTCCCGAGGACGCGGTCGAGGCTGACCCGGCCGACCAGGACCTTGCCGTTGATCTGGCCGACGACGACCAGCCCGACCGAGTTGACGCCGAACAGCAGGCTGAAGGTCTGCGGGGAGGCGCCGTAGATCTCCTGGATGACGAACGGGGAGGCCGAGATGTAGGCGAAGAGGGCGGCGAAGGCGAAGCCACCGGTGAGCATGTAGCCGGTGAAGGGCCGGTCGGCGAGCAGGGTGCGCATCGAGCGCAGGGCCTCGCCGACGCCGCCGCTGTGCCGCTCGGCGGGCGCGAGGGTCTCGGGCAGCCGCGCCCAGACCAGGGCCCCGATGGCCACGCCGACGACGGTGAGGACGGCGAACACGCCCCGCCAGTCAGTGACCCGCAGCACCTGCCCGCCGATCAGCGGCGCGACGATCGGGGCGACCCCGGAGATCAGCATGAGGGTGGAGAAGAAGCGGGCCATGGCCATGCCGTCGTAGAGGTCGCGCACGACCGCCCGGGCGATGACGATCGCGGCGGCGCCGGCGAGGCCCTGCGCCAGCCGGAAGGCGACCAGCAGCTCGACGGTCGGGGCGAGCGCGCACAGCACGGTGGCGACCACGAACACGGCGAGTCCCGCGAGCAGCGGGCGGCGGCGCCCCCACCGGTCGCTCATCGGCCCGACCACGAGCTGCCCGACGGCCATGCCGGCCAGGCACGCGGTGAGCGTCAGCTGGACGGTCGCGGCCGGCGCGTGCAGGGAGCGGGTGACCTCCGGCAGGGACGGGAGGTACATGTCCATCGCCAGTGGAGGCACGGCGGTCAGGCTTCCGAGGAGGAAGGTGACCAGGAGCCCGGTGCGGCGGTGCGGTGTGCGGTCGGGCCGCCGCGTGCCGGCTGCGGCCCCCTGCGCGGTGTTCGATATGGACGCCCCACCCTCGGGCATGAGTCCCTCCCTCGACAAGTCGATCGCCACCTATGCTCTCAGCTCGTACGGATTGCTCGTACGACTGCACGTACGGATTGCTCGTACGGCTCGTGCGGACGGCTCGTACGGAATGCTCAGGGTCACGAGGTGGAGGCGGGGCGCGATGACGACGGCGGACACGGTGCGGTGGGGGATCCTGGCGACCGGCGGGATAGCGGGCGCGTTCACCGCGGATCTGATCGACCTGCCGGACGCGGAGGTCGTGGCGGTGGCGTCACGATCGGAGGCGTCGGCGAAGACGTTCGCGGAGCGGTTCGGGATCCCCCGGGCGTACGGCGACTGGAACGCGCTCGCGCAGGACGAGGACATCGATGTCGTCTACGTCGCCACCCCGCACACGGCGCACCGGGCCGCCGCCGGGCTGTGTCTCGCGGCCGGGCGGCACGTGCTGTGCGAGAAGCCCTTCACGCTGAACCTGCGCGAGGCCGAGGAACTCGTCGCGCTGGCGCGGGAGCACGGACGCTTCCTGATGGAGGCGATGTGGATGTACTGCAACCCGCTGGTGCGGCGGCTGAAGGCGCTGGTCGACGACGGCGTCATCGGCGAGGTGCGCAGCGTCCAGGCCGACTTCGGGCTGGCCGGCCCGTTCCCGCCCTCGCACCGGCTGCGCAACCCGGAGCTGGGCGGCGGCGCACTGCTCGACCTGGGCGTGTACCCGGTGTCGTTCGCGCAGCTGCTGCTCGGGGAGCCGTCGGACATCGCGGCCCGGGCGGTGCTCTCGGACGAGGGCGTCGATCTCCAGACGGCGGCGGTGCTCTCCTTCGACAGCGGCGCGCTCGGCTCGGTGCACTGCTCCATCGTGGGCGGTACGGCGACCTCCGCCTCGGTCACCGGCTCGAAGGGCCGCATCGACATCCCGCACGGGTTCTTCTTCCCGGACCGTTTCGTCCTGCACCGCGACGGGCGCGACGCCGAGGAGTTCACGGCCGACCCGGCGGACGGGCCGCGCAACAGCATGCGTCACGAGGCGCTTGAGGTGATGCGGGCGCTGCGGGCCGGTGAGACCGGGTCCCCGCTGGTGCCGCTGGACGGCACGCTCGCCGTGATGCGGACGCTGGACGCGATCCGCGACCAGGTCGGCGTCCGCTACCCCGACGAGACGGGCGAGCCGGAGCTCGCGCCGGCCTGAGCGCTCGGCGTGGCGGGCGCCATGGAGGGGCTCCCGTACGCTGCGGGCCCATGAATGCCAAGGGAAATGCGATCGCGGTGGTGACCGGGGCGGGTTCCGGCATCGGCCGGGCGGTCGCCGTGGAACTGCTGCGTACGGGCTGGTCGGTGGCGCTCGCGGGCCGGCGTGCGGAGACCCTGGAGGAGACGGCGGCCCTGGCTTCCGGTGGCGCCGAGGGGGACGCACGCGCCGGGGCGGCTCTCACCGTGCGGACGGACGTCTCCCGCCCCGAGGACGTGAGGGCCCTCTTCGCCGCCACCGTCGAGCGCTTCGGCCGGGTCGACCTGCTGTTCAACAACGCGGGTACGTTCGGTCCCGGCGGTGTGCCGGTCGAGGACCTGCCCTACGAGGCCTGGCGGCACGTGGTGGACACCAACCTCAACGGGGCGTTCCTGTGCGCGCAGGCGGCGTACCGGCAGATGAAGGAGCAGGACCCTCAGGGCGGCCGGATCATCAACAACGGCTCGATCTCCGCGCACACGCCCCGCCCGCGCTCGGTGGCCTACACGGCGACCAAGCACGCCCTGACGGGCCTGACGAAGTCCCTCTCCCTGGACGGGCGTCCGTACCGGATCGCCGTCGGGCAGATCGACATCGGCAACGCGGCCACCGACATGACGTCCCGTATGCAGACGGGAGCGCTCCAGGCAAACGGGGAAGTCGCCCCGGAACCGGTGATGGACGTCGCGGACGTGGCCCGCACCGTGCGGCACATGGCGGAGCTGCCGCTGGAGGCGAACGTGCAGTTCGCGACCGTACTGGCGACGGCGATGCCCTACGTCGGGCGCGGCTGAGCGCGCGACGGAGTCGTCAAGTCGTCAACCTGCACAACCGGAATAGAAGCGTCCACCCCATTGCGGCCGGTGGGCACCTTATGCTCAACTCTCCTACACGAAAGCTTCACAGTTGGAGCAGAGAGCTTCCGTCGGCCACATCCAGGGGGGAGGCGGCAGTCGTTCCACCGCACCGGGTGGGGGTGGACTTCGCGAGGAGAGCGGAGTACGCACCGGTGCGTGTGGAACGGCTGCCGCACACGTCAAGGACCGGTGTGGGGACGACCGGACGTGGGAACCGGATGCGGGATCACCGCCCGAGCAACCGGTCGACCTCAGCGAGCTGCGCACCCGTCAGCGCCCCCTTCCCCAGGGCTCCCGCGTTCTCCCGCGCCTGGGCGACCGACCGGAAGCCGGGAATGGGGACGGTGCGCGGGCTGCGCGCCCACAGCCAGGCCAGGGCGCCCTGGCGAGCGTGCGGCCCCCGCTGGTGAGGACGTCCCGGAGGGCGTCGACGCGGGCGAGCCACTGTGGATCGGCGCCGGTGCCGTCACCGAAACCCCGCAGCCAGGCCGGGGGCCTGCTGCGGATGTCCCCGGCCTCCAACGGCTGCCCGTCCCGGCGCTTCCCGGTGAGCAACCCCATGGCGAGGGGACTGCGGTTGATGCTCGCGAGCCCCGCCTCCTCGCACAGCCGCAGCATCGCGGGCGCGTCCTGGAGGACGTTCAGGGCGTGCTGGACGGCGACGCAGTGCGGCCCCTCGGCGAACACGGCGGCGCGTGCCGGGTCGTCGGTGCTCCACGCGTAGGCCCGTATCAGTCCCTCGCGGACCAGCTCCTCGCACGTCTCCCGGAGCACGGCCGCCCGCTCGGGCTCCGCGTCGGAGAGATGGAACTGGTAGAGGTCGACGTAGTCGGTGTCGAGCCGGCGCAGGGACGCGGTCAGGGCGCGGCGCAGATACGCCGGAGAGTCGTCACTGCCGGTGAGGGTGCGGGTGTCCTCGTCGAAGACGTTGCCCCACTTGGTGGCGACGACGACATCACCCCTGCGCTTGCCGAGGGCCCGCCCCAGCACGCGTTCGCTGTGCCCGGCGCCGTAGGTGTCCGCGGTGTCGAAGAAGGTGACGCCCAGGTCGAGGGCGTGCCGCACCGCCCGCACGGACTCCTCGTCGTCGACCGTGCCCCAGCCCAGCGGCTGCCCGTCGGCCGCCTGCCACTCTCCGCCGATCGCCCAGCAGCCGAAGCCGAGGGCGCTCACCTCGATACCGCCGCGTCCCAGCGGCCGTGTGGTCTCCATGCCGGGAGAGGCTAGGAGTTGGAGCGCACACGAGGACAAGCCCTTGGAGGGGGCTGTGGTCAGGCCTGCCCCGTCTCGAAGCGCGTGATCCGGCCGTCGTCGTCCACGGTGAAGCTCCACCGGGTGCGCATCTCGCCCCAGGTGTCGTTGCTGTAACGGGCGATGAGGGAACGGCCGCCGTTGGACTCGTTGTCGACCTCCATGTGGCCGCGGGAGGAGAAGATCTCCCGGTCCACCCAGTCGGCGAGGTCCCGGTCGGAACCGTCGTCCGCCATGGTCGCGCCCGGTGCGAGGAGCTTCATGAAGCTCTCGCGGTCGTGGTTGTTCACGGCGGCCACGAAGGCCCGGACGGCCGGATCGCTCAGCCGCGTGGTCTGGATCGTCATGCCGCCAGCCTCGTACCGGCCACGGCCCCACGCCACCGCTGCCACCCGAACGGCGTCGTGGACGGGTCCGCCGGATGTCGTGGGCCGTGCGGGGTGCGACGGTGGAGAGACGACGAGATGAGCTCCTTCATTCCTGCTGCCTGCTCCGGGAGACGACGTGAGGCGTGACGACCGACGTGATCTGGGCCTGCTGCTGCTCCGGCTGGGGGCCGGCGGTGTGCTGGCGGCCCATGGCGCGCAGAAGCTGTTCGGCTGGTTCGGCGGACACGGCATCGAGGGCACCGGCCAGTTCATGGAGTCCGTCGGCTACGCGCCCGGCAAAGCGAGCGCGACGGCGGCGGGCCTCGCGGAGACGGGCGGCGGCACGCTGCTGGCCCTGGGCCTGGCCACCCCGGCGGCGGGCGCGGCGGCGGCCGGCGCGATGGCCGGAGCGGCGGCGGTGCACACCCCGAACGGCTTCTTCAACCAGGGCGGCGGCTACGAGTACGCGGCGACCCTGGGCCTGACGGCAGCGGGCCTGGCCATCACCGGCCCGGGCCGCCTCTCCCTCGACCACCTGCTCGGCCACGCGGTCAACCGCGGCTGGATGATCCCGGCGGCCTTCGCGGCGACGGCGGCGGGCACGGCGGTGGTGGTGGGGGCGCGGGCACGGCGGCTGCGGAAGGCGCGGGAGGGGGAGCAGGAGGCGTTGTTCGAGGAGGAGTACATCGAGTAGGGGGCGGGCGGGCTCGGGCGCTGGAGCTCCCGTGGACCGCCGAGCTGGTCCGCTGTCGTGGCCGGGTCGTACCGTGCCTGGGCCGTGCGCGGGCGATGGGTGAACCAGGGTGTCGTGCAGGACGAGTACCACGACTTCGTCCGGGCCGGCCGCCCGTCCGGCATGTCTCCGGACGGGCATCCGTGGCCCGACCCGCGCACCGGCCCGTGATGATCCGATCGGTGTGGCGGAGGATGCTTCGGGCCGGAGCCGGTCGGGGTCGGCTCCGGCGGTGATCAGAAGCCGTCCAGCCGTCTCACTGTCAGACCCTCGTGCCAGGCTGCGTCCATGAGCGACCGGACACCACCCGCACCCGATCCCGGACCCGACCTGTGGGCCACCGTCGACGCGTTGACGCAGTGGCTCGACACCAACCGCCCCGTCGAGGGCCGCGAGGGCTTGCTCCTGCGCATCCTGAAACTCTCGGAGGAGGTCGGCGAGGTCTCCGAGGCGGTGATCGGAGCGACGGGGCAGAACCCGCGCAAGGGCGTCACGCATACGTGGGAGGACGTGGAAGCGGAGTTGTGCGATGTCGTCATCACGGCGCTGGTGGCATTGCGGACGCTTACGCCGGAGGCTCGGGGGGTGTTCGAGGGGCATTTGGAGCGGGTGCGGGAGAGGTCGGTGGGGTCGGTGAAGTGACGGTCCTGTCCAGCCGGGAGCGCGAAAGTGCGCACACTCCACGCAGCCGAGGCGATCGCGATCGACGCCTTCCCCCTCGGGCATGAACGAGCCTGACGCGTGCGCGGGGACACCACGGCGTCCAAAATCGATCTGCGCCAACTGCCCCATGTATTAACGTGGATACCCGCTACGCACCTTCCCGGAGGGTACGCCGGCGGTGTTCCTGGTGCCGGTCCTCGGCGATGAGCGACGAGTGGTCTCCGCTGCGTTCCACACGCGGTGTGACTGCGGATGCCCGGTAGGGCGATCCCTGCCATTCCCAGCTCACGCTCAGGAGTGGAAACCGATGAACCCCGTGGAGTACAAGCTTGCACGTCGTGACCGGATTCGTCAGATTCTGGTCGACGTCACGGTGGGCGTCATCACCAATCTGCTGGTGACGGCCCTTGCCGTGGTAGCACGTCTGGTCTTCTGACCGGCAGGTGGCGGGCCCGGGAGCCCGCCACCCCGCCTACCGGCTCACCGCCTCAGAAAAGAAACATCTCTCCGGGCGGAGTGTCCTTCCTCTGGCGCTTCCTGCGGCGGCGCCGCCCTCGGGCGGGGCGGGGCAGATGCGGCTGTCGCGCCTGCTCCGGCAGGTTCTCCCAGGTGGGGCGCAGACCGTGGATCTGGACGTCGCCGACGAGCCCCTTCAGATACTCCCTGGTCTCCTCGTCCGTGGAGTAGAGCACGGTCGCCCGGCTCGCTCGGGTCATCAGCACGTGGTACGCGTGCCGGACGAGGCGGGCGAACTCGTCGTCGTCCACTCTCTTCGGCTTCACCTTGGGATCGAAGGACCCGGGGACGGCAACCCGCTTGACGCCCGCCTCCTTGTCGACCCTCTCCTTGCCCCGACGGAACACCCAGCGATCGCCCCGGCGCACCATGTCCTCACCCATGATCACGCCGCACCAGTCCCACTCCAGGCCCTGCGCGGTGTACACACAGCCGATCTGACGGAGGCCGTTCTCGTGCACGGACCAGATCTTGGACGGCGGGACGGTCTTGTTCTCGCAGAAGGAGTCGCTGTCCGCGTTCCACGGCCGGTGCCAGTCACCGATCCGGACATCGGGCTCAAGTCGCTTCTCCTTGCCCAGGGGCTTCGTCCAGGGCCAGCAGTATCCGGCGACCATGCGCGCGGATGCTCCCGCCCCCGCCTCGGAACGGATGATCCGCTCGAGTTCCTCCGGGCTGTCCACGACCTCGACGTGCATCAGGCCGTCCGGGGTCCACGGCTCCGGTTGCGCGTCGGACACCCCCAGCGCGCCGCGCACCCAGCGGATGTAGGCGTCGCTGCCGCCGCACCGGAACTGTTCCCGCAGGCTGCACCGGACCAACTGGGCGTCGTAGCGCCGTGCCGCGTCCTCGACGAGAGCGGCGGTGCCGACCTCCTGCGGGCGCACGGACTGCCCCTCGTCGAGGAAGAACACCGTCAGCCGGGAGGCGTCGAGTAGTTCATCCACCTGAGGCTTGGTGCCCCAGTCCTCGGGTTTCCAGAAGCGGTTGGTGGAGCGGTCGCGCAGGCGGTGGGCCTCGTCGCAGATCAGCACGTCCAGCGGCGGGTCGGGCGGGGTGACGAAATTGCTGAAGTAGGTGAACGTCTCCTTGAACTCCCGGTCGCCGTAACCGACATGCTCCTGAAGAGCACCGTTGAACGCCCGGCTGCCGCTCGCGTACTTGACCGTGCGCCCATCAGCCTCCAGTTCGGCTTTGAGCTGGAGGCCGATGGCGCTCTTGCCCGTGCCGGCACCGCCCGTGACCAGGAACACCACCCGGCGCTCGTCAGGGATGATCGCGGGTCGCTGAGGATCGGGAAGCACCTTGGCGGCGGTGTCGAGTATCTGGTCCGCGACCTTCTTCTGGCGGCCGCGCAGAGTGAAGACCGTGTCCTCGCCGCTGGAACGGATCATGGCGTCGAGCAATGGGGTGTTGCGCAGGCCCATGCTTCGTAGGAGGATTTCGGCCGCCGAGTCAGCACCGTCGGGGGTGAAGCTGCTCCGCAGGTCCGACAGCAGTTGGGCGCGGCGGTCCTTCGTGTAGACACGGGCATAGGAACCGGTCGGCGCGTCCACGCCGACCAGTGGGAGCGCCGACGCGTCCGTGGCATTGTGCAGATAGGCGAAGCCGCCGCACTCGTAGTCCAGTCCGTGCAACGGTCCTCGGTCGCTCGTGAACGCCTCGTAGTACTCGCGTAGTTGCAACGCCGGGTGCTTCTTCTTCCCCATACCGGGGACATGCACCAGCTCCGCGGTGGCTCGCTCCACCCGGGTCACCGTCGACCAGCGCTTCAGCTCGACGAGTTGGACGGACAGCCCGTTCTCTTCGGGGTGGTGGCCCACGAGGACGACGTCGATGAGGCGCGGGTCCCCGGAGCGGTCCGTCTCGTCGAGCGTGGCCGCGCACTCGACGACCATCTCGACGTTTCCACGGTCGGCGGCGACCAGGTCCTCGGCGAGATGCACCAGGCTCTCTGCCCAGGCGGAACGTTCCGTCAACGACGCCTCGGTGCTGAGGAAGTGCTTCCATCTGGCGGCGAGGTGGGGGACCATACGGCGTCTCGAGTTCAGGTTCAGCAGATCCCGCGCTGCCAGTTTCAGCAGGAGCATGGACACGAGGTGGATCCCCCAGGGCACGAGTGACTCGTGCGGGTGGGGGCATGTCCACGTGGGAAGCCCGTCGGGCCGCAATGACGCCTGTGATCTTAGGAAGTGACTTCCCATCCCGACGCGTGTGCCACAGCGGTCGGCTGGAAGCACGGGCATCATGGCCGGATATCACGCGCTCACCGCCGCAGAGAGGGCTCCTCGGCCGCGGCAGGCCGTGGGTCCGGCCGACCGGACACCAGCTCCCGCAGCTTTTCTCGCGTCTCCGGATCGGTCGAGTACACGATCGTGCCGACCATCCCCCGCGTCAGCAGCACCTTGTACGTGTTCCGGATGAGACGGTCCACATCGGTGTCCGATGTGGACTTCTTGAACACCGGGTCCTTGGACGCGGTGCGGTCGGTCACCCAGCGATCAGCCCGCCAGACCAGGTCCGGGCCGATGATGACGCCGGACCAGTCGTACTCGAACCCCTGTGCGGTGTAGACACAGCCGATCTGCCCGAAGCCCGCAGGGTCGGTGGCCCACAGCGCGGACGGGGGTGCACCGGAGACCGACCGGTCCCCGCGCAGGTTCCACGGCCTGGCCCAGTTCCCGATGACGACGTCGGGAGGCAGTGGATCACCGGGCTTGGGCTCGGGGGACCACCGCCAGCAGTAGCCGGCGGACATCCGGGCACCGTACTTCTCGGCGCGGCGGGCGTGGAGGAACGCCTCCAGTTCCTCAGGACTGTCCGCGACCAGCAACTGCATGCGGTCGTCGGGCTCCCACACGACCGGCCCCCCGGGCTCGAGGCCAAGGAGCCGGACCACCCAGCGCAGGTAAGCGTCACTGCCTCCGCAGCGGAACTGGCTGTCCAGGGGGACGACATGGCAGTCGATGCCCCGTCTGGCCGCGGCCTCACGGATCTCGTCCACGGTGCCCATCTCACCGGGACGCACCACTTGGTGCTCGTCGAGGAAGAAGACCGGTACATGGGCGACGTCGATGAGTTCATCGATCTGTGCCCTGCCGGTCCGCAGTGCCGCGCGGGTGTAGCGGTTGGCGGACGTCTCCCGGATGCGGTGCGCCTCGTCACAGATCAAGGCACCCAGGCTGTTCTTCTCCGCGGTCATGAAGCTGTTGAAGTACTTGAAGAGATCCTGGACCTCCCGTTTCCGGGAACCGGCAACCTTGCGCATCGTCTTGGTGAACGACTGCGAGCCGGTCGCGTGGACCGCGGCCACGCCTCTCCGGTAGAGCTCGCCGAGCAGTTGGAGCGCGATCACGCTCTTCCCGGTACCGGGGCCGCCGGTGACGATGACGACCTCCTTGTGGTCGGCGCGCTTCGCCCGCTCCACCGCGTTGAGCACCGTGCGGTAGGCGACCTGCTGCTCGTCGAGGAGGACGAACTGCTGCCGCTCCCGCACTTCCTGAGCAGCCACGGACATCAGCTGCTTCGAGGGCACGGTGGCACCTGCGAGCAATTCGTCCGCCGCACTGGCACCGGAATGCTTGTCGCTCAACTTCGACCGGAGGTACTCCAGGAACGCGCCGCGACGCTCCCCCGTGAAGAGCCGCCCCTGCCCGTCACGCTCGATCTCCCGCAGCCCCGCCACCCCGAACTCGGTGGCGTTGTGCAGGAAAGCCACTCCGTGGATCCGCTCGCCGTGCTCGGCCACCGCACCGTTGAAGTTGACCAGGTAGTCGCAGTACCGCCGCACCTGCTCGATCGGATTGAGCACGGGATGCGCGTAGGCGTCGACATGGCACAGGGTGGGGTCGTCCTCGTGCGGAGCCGCCTGGCTCCACTGCTTCAGCTCCACCACCACGTAGGACGGCTCCTGCGTGATCGGGTGCAGGCCGGCGAGGACCACGTCGGCACGCTTGCTGTTCAGCGGTAGCGCGTACTCCAGCATGACCTCGACATCGCCCAGGCCGGCGTCGTTCAGCGCGGCCGTCAGAAGCGGGATGCTGCGCTCCCAGGAACGCACCTCCGAGGCTCCGGGCCGATAGCCGTGCATGTGAACGAACTTGTCGGTGAGGTGCAGGAACAGCGAACCGTCGAGTGCCATGACGGCGACCGATTTCGCGGACGCGCGGAACAGCAAGAACTTCCCCCAGGCAGCACGAAGAGACTCGTGCGGGTGGGGGCATGTCCTTCGAGACTCCACCGGAGTGGAGCGGAAGCCCGTCGGGCCGCGTTGACGATCTCTTCGAGGGTACCTGGCGGTGACCGCAGTGAGGCAGCGGACGCCGTGCCCGGCCTCCCCTGCTCATGGGGAGTGATCACCGGCCGCCGGCGGATCAGGCACGCTGCACGGGCAATGGCCACCCACAGGTGCGGTGGGCGGCAGACGAGCCGAGCTGTACGCCGGGTTCTGTACCCCGGGACCTCGCGGTCGTCGGGGCGACGGCCATCCATCTAGGACCGGTGTTGCCACCGGCCTCGTGCGGTCTACCCGCGGACTCGGGCGGGCAGCCCTCGATCGTCCGCGCAGAGACACCGAGGTGTCTCCTCTTGACCTTGCTCCGGGTGGGGTTTACCTAGCTGCCCAGGTCACCCTGGGCACTGGTGGTCTCTTACACCACCGTTTCACCCTTACCGAGGACCGAGGTCCCCGGCGGTCTGTTTTCTGTGGCACTGTCCCGCGGGTCACCCCGGGTGGCCGTTAGCCACCACCCTGCCCTGTGGAGCCCGGACGTTCCTCGGGAAGCTCCCCGTCAGGGGGACTCCACGCGGCCGTCCGCCCGGCTCGTCTGCCGTGTGGACCATGGTACCCGGGGGACGTCACGCTTCGGTCCCGCGGCCGTCGCCAGGACCGAGCCCGCCAGGATCAGGGTGAAGGCGACGCCGATGCCGAGGGTCAGCCGCTCGCCCAGGAAGAGGGCGCCCGCTGCGACCGCCACCGCCGGGTTGACGTACGTGATGACACCGGCCCGGGTCGGGCCTACCTCCTTGATCAGCTCCAGGAAGGCCACGAACGCGATCGCGGTGCAGACGACGCCCAGGCCGGCGAGGGCGGCCAGGACCTCGCCCGACGGCATGGTCGCGGGCCTGGTCAGGTAGGCGGCGGGGGCGTAGACGACGGCGGCCAGCGTCAGGCAGGGGGTGATCAGCTGGAGGGTCGGGACGTCCTTGAGGTACCGGGCCGCTATCAGCGGGGCAGTGGCGTAGCCGACGACCGTCACCAGCACCTCGGCCATCGACAGGGCGTCGCCGCCGGTGAGGTGCGGCAGGGTGAGGACGGTGACGCCCGCGAGGCCGAGGGCGAGTCCGGTGGCCCGGCGGGCGCCCACGCGTTCCCCGGCGCCGAAGAAGCGGGCCAGCAGGACGGCGACGATCGGGACGCCCGCGATGAGGAGGCCGGCGGTGGAGCTGGACAGGTGGCGCTCGGCGTCGGTCAGGGTCCACCAGGGGCCGATGATCTCGATGACGGCGAAGGCCAGCATCGGCTTCCAGTGCGTCCGGACGGTACGGCCGAGGCCGCCCTGGCGGAGTGCGAACGGGAGCAGGAGCGCGGCACCGAGGGCGCAGCGCGCGAACACCACCATGGAGGGGGACAGGTCGTCCACCGCCACCTTGATCATCAGGTAGGGGACACCCCAGACCACTCCCATCAGGGAGAACAGGAACCAGCCGCGTGCAGTCATGCGATGAGTCTCGGCCCTCTCACCGCGCCGCGTCTTGAACGCTGTTGCGGTACGCCGCCGGGGTCACCCCCAGTACCCGGCGGAACCAGCGCGTCAGGTGCGCCTGGTCGGCGAAGCCGACGAGGGCCGCGACCTCGGCGGGGCGCAGCCCGGCTTCCAGCAGGCCCCGGGCCCGGGCCACCCGGTGCTGGGCGAGCCAGGCGTACGGCGGTACGCCCATGGTCGTGCGGAAGGCGCGCAGCAGCTGGTAGCGGGACAGTCCCAGGTCGGTGGCCAGGGCGGCCAGGGACGGGGGGTCCAGCAGCTCGTCCGCCAGGCGGTCGCGTACGGTCCTGGCGATGTCGGCGGCCCCGGGCACGATGTCGCAGGCCGCGCGGGCCGTGGAGTGGCGGCGGGCCAGGGCCGTGAGCAGCCACGGCAGCCGGGACTCGGCCTCCAGCGGGTCGGGGCAGGCACTGATGTCGGTGTGGGCGGCGCGCAGGGCCGCCGCCAGTTCCGGGTCGTGCAGGACGGGCTCTTCGAAGTGCGGGAGGCCGCCGCCGAGGGTGCCGTCGGTCAGGAGGGACGGTTCGGCGTAGAGGGCCTGGTAGGCGTAGCCGTCGCAGGCGGCCGGGCCGCCGGTGTGCATCTCGCCGGGCTCCAGGACGACGATCGAGCCGGGGTGGGAGTGGATGTGCCCGCCCCGGTAGGCGATGACCTCCGACCCTCCGACGGTGACGCCGATGGTGAACTCGTCGTGCGCGTGGGGCGCATAGACGTGGCTGTCGAAGTGGGCAGTGAGGAGGTCGAGCGGCGGGCCGGCCCGTCCCAGACGCGCCCTGGTCCAGCTGCTCTGTTCTCGTCTCCCCATGTCATACCCCCCACCCCCAGGGGATCAGAGGAGGTCGGCCGTGTCCAGCTCGAAAGCGAAGGGGTCCGGAAGCGCGATGGGCTTGCCGAAGGGGCGGGCGCAGTGCTCGCGGTAGTCGTCGTCCTTGGGCTCGCTGAACACCGTGACCTGAGCGGTGTCCCGGTCGACGAGCAGGTAGAGCGGGATGCCCGCGCGGGCGTAGCAGCGGCGTTTGGCCTCGCGGTCGGCCTGCGGCTTGGTGGAGGTCACCTCCATCACCATGGCGACGCCGTCGCAGGGCATCCAGGAGCCGACCCCGGCGAACAAGTCCCGCTCGATGGGGCCGAAGGTGACGTCCGGAACCACGTGGTTCCTGGGGCAGGAGCCTCCGCTCCTCATCTTCAGCCCCTTGTTTCCCGAGAAGTCCATGTCGGTCCGTGAGCGCCTGATCACTTGCCTCACGATCCTGCTGATGTACTTCTCGTGATCCCCGTCCGGCGGCGGCGTCACAACGATCTCCCCCTCGATCAGCTCGGCCCGGAAACCCTCCGGGGTGTCCAGGGCGAGAAAGCCCTCCAGCAGGACGTCTTCCTGCGAGAGCGGCTCGTGGGCCATGGCAGTCATGTCACGCCCCTCCTTCTGTCGCCCGCCAGACTGGGACATCGGCTGATCACCTGTCCGTGAGATGGGGATCCCTTCCCTCGATCGTGGCACACGATCACCGTCCCCGTCAGAAGGCCGGACGGCTCGCTTGACCCTGCCGCAGCGTCAACGTCTTCACTGGTGGCATGCGGATCGGAGAACTCGCCGCGGCCGTCGGCGTCACCACGCGGGCCGTGCGGCACTACCACCATCTGGGGCTGCTGCCCGAGCCGGAGCGACGGGCCAACGGGTATCGGGAGTACGCGCTGCGGCACGCCGTCGTGCTGGCGCGGATCCGGCGGCTGACCGAGCTGGGGCTGGGGCTCGCGGAGGTCCGGGACGTGCTCGCGGACGACGCCGGGAAGGACCTGGTCGAGGTGCTCACCGAGCTGGACGAGGACCTGGCACGGCAGGAGGAGGCGCTGCGGGAGCGGCGGGCGCGGCTGCGGACGCTGCTGGACGCGGAGGGCGGCGTGCCCGCCGAGGGGCCGGTGTCGCCCGAGCTGGCCGCGCTGTTCGTCGGGTCCGCGCAGCTGTCGGATTCGCCGATGGCCGCCAAGGACCGCGAGGTCTTCGCGTTCCTGGAGACGGCCGTGCCGGCCGGGGACCGGGAGCGGCTGGTGTCGTCGGTGGGTGAGGTGCTGGGGAGTCCTGAGGCCGTGGCCCGGGCCGGTGAGGCGTACGCGCTGCTGGACGCGCTCGTCGACGCCGGGCCGGACGATCCGCGCGTCGCCGGGGCGGCCCGGGCGCTCGCCGGCTGCGTCCCGCCGGGGCTGTTGCCACAGGCCGGGGAGTTCGACCGGGACGACGGGTTCCTGCGCGCGTTCTTCGACGATCTCGCCCCGGCACAGGCCGAGGCGGTCCGCCGCGCGCTGACGATCCTCGTCGAGGAGCGGCGATGAGGGTGGGGCGGCTGTTGATAGGGCACGAGGTGCGGTTGCTGGCGAGTCTCGTCCTGTGGGTGGCGCGGCGTACGCACGGGGCGGGCCGTGGGGTCGCTTTCGGGTACGCGCGCGGGCAGGGGGCGATGATGGCCGGGTTCGCGTTCGTGTGCCTGGTCGAGACGGTCGCGCTGTCCGTGCTGCTGCGGGACTGGCCCGCCGTGCACGCGACGTTCCTCTTCCTGGACGTGTACACGATCGTCTTCGTCGTCGCGCTGCACGCCTCGTCCGTCGTGCGCCCGCATGTGCTGGACGTGGAACGCGGGTCGTTGCGGATACGGCGGTACGTCCACGTCGATCTGTGTGTGCCGCTGGAGCGGATCGCCTCGGTGCGGCGTGAGCTGCGGATGACGCACACGCGGGCCGAGGGCGAGCTGGACGTGGAGGTCGGCTCGCAGACCACCGTCACGCTCGAACTGACCGAACCGGTCACCCACGTCACCTTCGTCGGGCGGCGCCGCGCGGTACGGCTCGTGCGCTTCCACGCCGACGACCCCGACGGCCTGGTCCGCGCGCTGGGCCGGGCGCGCGGCTGAGCTCCCCGGACGCCCCCGTACGCTGTCGGCGGAGTTCGATCGAAGGAGTACGCGTGCTTGTCCTGCTGCCGCCGTCCGAAGGCAAGGCCTCGTCCGGTCGTGGTGCGCCGCTGAAGCCGGAGTCACTGTCCCTGCCGGGTCTTGCCGAGGCCCGGGAGGCCGTGCTCGCCGAGCTGGTCGAGCTGTGCTCGGGCGACGAGGACAAGGCCCGTGAGGTGCTGGGGCTGAGCGAGGGGCTGCGGGGGGAGGTCGCGAAGAACGCGGAGCTGCGGACGGCGGGGGCGCGACCGGCGGGTGAGATCTACACCGGTGTGCTCTACGACTCCCTCGGGCTGGCGTCCCTCGACACGGCCGCCAAGCGGCGTGCCGGGCGGTCGCTGCTGGTGTTCTCCGGGCTGTGGGGTGCGGTGCGGGTGACGGACCGGATTCCGTCCTACCGGTGTTCGATGGGGGTGAAGCTGCCGGGGCTCGGGGCGCTGGGCGCGCACTGGCGTACGCCGATGGCGTCGGTGCTGCCCGAGGTGGCCGGGAACGGGCTGGTGCTGGATCTGCGGTCCGCCGCCTACGCCGCCGCCTGGAAGCCGAAGGGCGAGGTCGCGGGACGGACGGCGGCCGTGCGGGTGCTGCACGCGCCGACGCGGAAGGTCGTCAGCCACTTCAACAAGGCCACGAAGGGGCGGATCGTACGGAGTCTGCTGACCTCCGGGGCCGACCCGAAGGGTCCGGCCGAGCTGGTGGTGGCGCTCCGGGATCTCGGGTACGTCGTGGAGGCGCAGGCTCCGGCGAAGTCGGGGCAGGCGTGGTCGCTGGACGTGCTGGTGGACGAGGTGCACTAGCCCGCGATGGTGCGTTGCAGGGTGCGCAACGGCCTTTGCGCGCCCTGCACACCGACGGCAGGATGACGCCATGGCCTCCTCCCCCCTGCCCGCCTCCGTGCTGGACCTCGCGCCCGTCGTGCCCGTCGTCGTCATCGAGGAGGCCGGTGACGCCGTGCCGCTCGCGCGGGCGCTGGTGGCGGGCGGGTTGCCGGCGATCGAGGTGACGTTGCGGACGCCCGCGGCCCTGGCGGCGATCCGGGAGATCGCCCGGGGGGTGCCCGGGGCGGTGGTCGGGGCCGGGACGGTGGTCCGGCCCGGGCAGGTCGGGGAGGCCGTGGCCGCCGGCTCCCGCTTCCTGGTCAGTCCCGGCTGGACGGACGGGCTGCTGGAGGCGATGCGGGCGTCCGGAGTGCCGTTCCTGCCGGGGGTGTCGACCGCGTCGGAGGTCGTGGCGCTGCTGGAGCGCGGGGTGCGGGAGATGAAGTTCTTCCCGGCGCAGGCCGCGGGTGGTACGGCGTATCTGAGGTCGCTGTCGGGGCCGCTCCCCCAGGCCCGTTTCTGCCCCACGGGCGGGATCGGGCCGGCCTCCGCCCCGGACTACCTGGCCCTGCCCAACGTCGGCTGTGTGGGCGGGAGCTGGATGCTGCCGCGGGACGCCGTCGCCGCCCGCGACTGGGGCCGCGTCGAGGCGCTGGCCCGGGAGGCGGCGGCGCTCAGCGCAGGTGGGACGTGTCGTTGAGGAGACGGACGCTGGCGTTGCCGTCCGCGTAGTAGGCGACCACCGACAGGGACGCGGCCGAAAGCTCCATGCGGAACAGGGACTCCGGCGGGGCGCCCAGGGCGAGCCGGACGAGTGTTTTGATCGGGGTCACGTGCGTGACGAGCAGGACGGTGCGGCCCGCGTGGGCCGCGACCAGCTTGTCGCGGGTGGCGGCGAGCCGGACGGCCGTCGCCGCGAAGCTCTCGCCGCCGCCGGTGGGCTGGGCGTCCGGAGAGGCCAGCCAGGCGTCGAGGTCCTCGGGGTGGCGCTCGCGCACCTCGGCGAAGGTGAGTCCCTCCCAGGCGCCGAAGTCGGTCTCGCGCAGCCCGTCGTCGATGCTCACGTCGAGTCCGAGCCGGGCGGCGACGATCCCGGCGGTCTCCCGCGTCCGGGCGAGCGGCGACGACACGACGGCCTGGATCGTGCCCCGCCGGGCCAGCATCACGGCGGCTCGCTCGGCCTGCTCCCGCCCGGTGTCGGAGAGGGACGGGTCGCTCCCACCGCTCCCGGAGAACCGCTTCTGCGGCGTCAACGGCGTCTCACCGTGCCGCAGCAGCACGAAGGTGGCGGGGGCACCCATGTCGGCGGGCGCCCAGCCGGGGGCGGCCACGGCTTGGGCGGCGCGGGCGTCGGCCCGGGCGGCGTCGCCGGCGGTTTCGGGAACATCCGAGAGCTCGGCGGCAGCTCCAGAGCCTTCACAGACCCCGGCCGCGTCCTCGACCGCCCTGTCCAGCTCCGCCGTCGAGTCCGCCTCCGACCACTGCTCGCCCCTGGCCCCCGCGTCCATCGCCTCGTTGGCCAGCCGGTCCGCGTGCTTGTTCTGCGCCCGCGGCATCCACTCGTACGTGACCCGCCCGGGTGGGAAGATCCGGGCCGCCTGTGCCGCCAGGGGCTTCATGTCGGGGTGCTTGATCTTCCAGCGGCCCGACATCTGCTCGATGACGAGCTTGGAGTCCATCCGGACGTGGACCGTCGCGGCCGGGTCCAGTTCGTGGGCGGCGCGCAGGCCGGCGAGGAGACCGCTGTACTCGGCGACGTTGTTCGTGGCGACGCCGAGGTACGCGGCGGTCTCCCGCAGGGTCTCCCCCGTCGCCGCGTCACTGACCACGGCCCCGTACCCCGCGGGCCCCGGGTTGCCCCGTGACCCGCCGTCGGCCTCGACGATGAACTCCCGCACGGCAAGGGCCTCCCGGGACCTAGAGGCCGGACTCGGACGTGCGCACCAGGATGCGGCGGCAGTTCTCGCAGCGGATCACGGTGTCGGGCGCCGCCTTGCGGATCTCGGCCAGCTCGGTGATGGCGAGCTCCTGCCGGCAGCCCTGGCAGCTGCGCGCGTACAGCTTCGCCGCGCCGACACCGCCCTGCTGCTCGCGCAGCTTGTCGTAGAGCTTCAGCAGGTCGGCGGGGATCGAACCGGCGACGACCTCGCGCTCCTTGGTGACCGTGGCGACCTCGCCGTCGATCTGCTCGAAGGCCGTGTCACGGCGCGTGGTCGCGTCGTCGATCTTCGACTGGACGCTGGCCACGCGCTCGGTCAGCTCGGCGACCCGCTCCTGCGCGGACTCCCGGCGCTCCATGACCTCCAGCACCACGTCCTCCAGGTCGCCCTGCCGCTTGGCCAGGGAGGCGATCTCGCGCTGGAGGTTCTCCAGGTCCTTGGGCGAGGTGACGGCACCCGAGTCCAGGCGCTGCTGGTCGCGGGTGGCGCGCTGGCGCACCTGGTCCACGTCCTGCTCGGCCTTGGTCTGCTCGCGGGCGGTGTCGCTCTCCTCGGTCTGCGCGGCCACGAGCAGGTCGCGCAGCTGGGTGTGGTCCTTGCTCAGCGACTCGATCTCGGCGTGCTCCGGCAGCGACCTGCGCTTGTGCGCCAGCTGCTGGAGGCGGACGTCGAGGTCCTGGAGGTCGAGGAGTCGGATCTGGTCGGCGGGCGCGGCGTTCAGTTCGGGGCTCCAAGGGGATCAGAGGTGGCAGAGGCCGCGTGCGCGGTCCAGGGGTCGGTGACCGTCTTCGAGACGTGGACGCGCAGGTCCCATCCGTGCCGGTCGGAGATCTCGTCGAGCTGGCTCGCGGCCAGTTCGCACCAGGGCCACTCGGTGGCCCAGTGCGCCGCGTCGAGCAGCGCGAGGGGGCTGTGGGCGCGATCCGCCAGGAACTCGGCCGCCGGGTGGTGACGCAGGTCCGCGGTGAGGAAGGCGTCGACCCCGGCGGCGCGGACGTGGTCGAAGAGGCTGTCGCCCGACCCGCCGCTGACGGCGACGGTGCGCACCAGCGCCTCGGGGTCGCCGGCGACGCGGATGCCCTGCGCGGTGGCGGGCAGCCGTTCGGCGGCGCGGGCGGCGAACTCGCGGACGGTCAGCGGGTGGTCCAGGGCGCACACGCGACCGAGGCCGCGGCGGCCCTCGGGGTCGGCCGGGTCCGGCACGAGGGGCCCGGTGACCCGCAGGTCCAGCGCGCCCGCGAGGGCGTCGGAGACACCCGGGTCGGCGGTGTCGGCGTTGGTGTGGGCGACGTGCAGCGCGATGTCGTTCTTGATGAGGGTGTGGACGACCCGGCCCTTGAAGTGCGTCGCCGCGACCGTGGTCGTGCCGCGCAGGTAGAGCGGGTGGTGGGTGACGAGCAGGTCGGCGCCCAGTTTCACCGCCTCGTCGACGATCTCCTGGACCGGGTCGACGGCGAACAGGACCCGGGTGACCTCCTGGTCCGGGTCGCCCACGATGGTGCCGACCGCGTCCCAGGACTCGGCCCGCTCGGCGGGCCACAGGGTCTCCAGCGCGGCGATGACTTCAGACAGACGGGGCACGGGAGCAAGGCTACCCGCCTGATCTGTGGCGTTGCACCGCCGCCGTCCGCTCCCGGCACCCGTCGCCCCGCTCAGCACATTCGCCCCCTTTTCCTCAGGCGAATCGTTCCTGGAACACCCTTATGTGTGAAGCCTGCGCCCGAGGAATTCCCCGCCCGTGCGTGCGATACCTACGTTCGTCACTGGAGGTGACCGAACGATGACGGCCTGTGCGATCGAACCTTCGGCGGGAACCGAGGGCCCTGGGGGACACGAGGGCTCCGCGGGACAGGAGTCCGCGGGGCACGAGGACGGGACCGCGCCGGCAGGCTGCACCCTCAGCGCGGACGGTGCCTACGGCGCGCGTCTGGCGTCGGCCGGCGGCTCCTGGTTCCCGGAGCGCTGGACCCTGGACGGCCCCGAGCCGTACGCGGTGCCCCTGCCCCGCAACCAGCCGGAGGAGCCCGGCACCGAGGTGCAGCCGATGGGCGACGGGCGGGTCCTCATCCACCGGGTGGTGGCCGGGCGGCACGCCTTCGCGCTGCTGTACCCGACCGGGCCGGGCACCGGTGAGCTGCCGCTGGGCGCCGTCGAGTGCCCGGACCGGAACGCCCGGCTGCGTCTGCTGCCCCCCGCCCCGGGCGGCGCACGGGCCTACGCCCTCGCCGTGGGGCCGCGGTCGACGTCGGTGTGGCTGGTGGCGGGCGGCGCCTTCGGGCCCGAGCGGCTGGCCGAACTGCCCGGCCGCTGCTCGGGCGGGGTCTGGCTGGACCGGGCGGGCCGGCTGCTGGCGCTCGACCGGGAGACGGAGGGCCGCACCAAGACCGTCGTGGTGGACCTGGAGGGCGGCGGCGAGGTGACGCCGCTGCTCCAGATCGCCGCCGAGAGCGACGACCGGCTGCTGCTGGCCGACCTCGACAGCGGGCTGCTGATCGTACGCTCGGACGCGCCCTCGCCGGGGCGGGCGAGGCTGGGCTGGGGCGTGCTGGGCAGCACACTGCCGGTGCGCTTCCCGGAGTGCCTGCGGCTGCGGGACTGCTCCGTCACGCCGTTCGCGATCCAGCCGGGGCAGGTGCTGACGCCGGAGAGCTGCGCGGTGGCGCTGCGCGTGGACGGGCCGACGGGCAGCTGGGTCGGTGTGTGGCGGCCGGCCGAGCGGCGGATGCACCATCTGCGGGCGCCCGAGGGGTGGCTCGCGGGCGCCGGCCTGTGGACGCCGGAGGGGGTGCTGCGGCTGCCGTACGCGACGCAGGCCGTGCCCTGCGGAGTGGCCCGGGTGAGCCCGCCTCCGGCGGCGGAGCGTGAGCCCGGGGCGACTCCCGTTCCCGAGCCGGAACAGGAGCCTCCGGCCCCGGTCGCGGACCGTCCCGGACAGCCCGCGACACCCTCGGCCCCCCGCCCTGTGCCCTTGCGGGAAGCGCCGTTGGGACGCCTTGTAACGAACTAGTGCCGGTTGGCGTGGCCGCCTGGATCCGGTGTCGGGGGAGCCGGTTAGACTCACCCGGCTGTAAAAAAGATCATGTTACGGGGTGAATTCCATCCGATGAGCGACGCCAGCACGAACCAGCCGCGCCATACCGACGTCCAGCAGTCCTCCACCGGCCCGGGCCGGCACCGTGGTGAGGTCTCCACGCGGGACGGCGAGACGGCTCCGCGCGGACGTCACCGCAAGCCGGTGACGGAGACCGAGCAGGTAGTGACTGCGGTCTGACGGGACGTCAGTCACCAGACGGCGAGCGGCCCTTCCCGCCACAAGCGGGGAGGGCCGCTCCGTGTCCTGTCACCGAGCGGGGAGGGCCGTTCTCCGTCCTGTCACCGAGCGGGGAGGGCCGTTCTCCGTCCTGTCACCCGCGCTTCAGGCCCAGCACCTCCGCCGCCGCGAACGTCTCCCCGGCCGGCCGGTCCGCGTAGTACGGCCCGAGGACGGCCTCCAGCTCGTCGTACGTGAAGGTGTCCTGCTTGCTGTCGAACTTCGCGGCGATCCGCGGCCGTTCGACGACGGCGACCGTCCCGCCGTGCACCACGAGGAGCTGCCCGGTGACGTGGGCGGCGGCGGGTGAGGCCAGGTAGCCGACGAGGGGGGCCACGTGCTCGGGGGCGAGCGGGTCGAGGCCGCTGCCCGAGGGCCGCTCGACGCCCGCGAAGACGTCCTCGGTCATCCGGGTGCGGGCGCGCGGGCAGATGGCGTTGGCCGTGACGCCGTACCTGCCCAGGGCGAGGGCGGTGGAGGTGGTGAGGCCGACGATGCCGCCCTTGGCCGCCGCGTAGTTGGGCTGCCCGGCGGAACCGGCGAGGAACGCCTCCGAGGACGTGTTCACGATCCGCCCGAACACCGGCTCCCCGGCCCGTTTGGACCGCTCCCGCCAGTGCGCGGTGGCGAACCGGGTGGTGTTGAAGTGGCCCTTGAGGTGCACGCGGAGCACGGAGTCCCACTCCTCCTCGGACATCGAGAACACCATGCGGTCGCGCAGGATGCCGGCGTTGTTGACGAGGATGTCGAGCCGGCCGAACGCGTCGACCGCCGACTGGACGAGCGTGCGCGCCTGCGCGAAGTCGGAGACGTCACCGGCGTGCGCGAGGGCGGTCCCGCCGGCCGCGCGGATCTCGGCGGCGACCTCCTCGGCGGGCCCGGCCGAGGCCTCGCCCGTGCCGTCGCGGCCGGGCTGTCCGTAGTCGTTGACGACGACGGCGGCGCCGAGCCGGGCGAGTTCCAGCGCCTCGGCCCGGCCGAGCCCGCGGCCCGCGCCCGTGACGATCGCGGACAGTCCCTCAAGGGGCAGCGCCATGGTCTGGGCCCTCACATCTCGACGCAGGTGCGCAGGGCGGTCCCGGTGCGCATCTGGTCCAGGGCCTCGTTGACGTCGGCGAGCGGGACCCGGTGGGTGATCAGGCCCGCTAGGTCGACCCGGCCCGCGCGCCACAGGGCGATGGTGCGTTCGTAGGAGCGCAGCACGTCTCCGCCGCCGTACAGGGAGGGCAGGATCCGCTTCTCGTCGAAGAACAGCTCGAACATGTTGAGCTGGAGGAAGTCGTCCATGGCTCCGGCGCCGACCACCACGAGGGTGCCGCCGCGCCGGGTGGTGTCGTAGGCGGTGCGTGCCGTGGCGGCCTTGCCGACGACCTCGAAGACGTGGTCGAAGCCCTCGCCTGCGGTGATCTGCTGTGTGGTGTCGGGCAGTTCGTCGGGTGAGACGGCCCGGGTGGCGCCGAAGGCGAGCGCGGACTCGCGGCGCGCGGCGATCGGGTCGACGGCGACGATCTCGGCGGCGCCCCTGAGCCGGGCGCCCTGGATCACCGAGATGCCGACGCCCCCGCAGCCGATGACCGCCACCGACGAACCGGCCTCCAGGTCGGCGGTGTTGAGCGCCGCGCCGAGGCCGGTCGTCACTCCGCAGCCGATGAGGGCGGCGATGTCGAAGGGCACGTCGTCGGGTATCGGCACCGCGCAGCCGGCGTCGACGACGACCTCCTCGCTGAAGGTGCCGGTGCCGGCGAAGCCGAAGACGTCCCCGCCGGGGCGTTTGAAGTTGGGGGTGCCGGCGTTCATGAACCCGGCCAGGCACAGCTCGGTCTGGCCGCGCTTGCAGGCGGGGCAGGCCCCGCAGGCGGGCAGCCAGCACACCACGACCCGGTCGCCGGCCTTCAGGTGGCTCACGCCCTCGCCGGCCTCGATGATCTCCCCCGCTCCCTCGTGCCCGGGCACGAACGGCGCGGGCTGCGGCAGCACTCCGCTCATCGCGGACAGGTCCGAGTGGCACAGTCCCGTGGCGCGCACCCGGATCCGCACCTTGCCGGGTCCGAACCCCACCGCCTCGACGTCGTCGAGGACCTCCAGCTTGTCCTGGCCGATCTCGTGCAGTACGGCTGCGCGCATGGTGCGGGCTCCTTCGTACGGCGGTGTGGACTCAGGGGTGTTCGACGACGGTGTCGGCGAGGACGGGCGCGTCGTCCCGCTCCACGGCGCCGACGGCGACCCGGGTGGCCCCGGGCGTGTGCCACATGCGGATCCGCAGGGTCTCCCCCGGGTACACCACCCCGGCGAACCGGGTGGTGTACGAGCGCACCCGGGTCACGTCCCCGCCCAGGAGGGTGTCGACGACGGCCTTGAGCGTGATGCCGTAGGTGCACAGGCCGTGCAGGATGGGCCGTTCGAAGCCGGCGAGCTTGGCGAATTCCGGGTCGGCGTGCAGGGGGTTGTAGTCGCCGGAGAGGCGGTAGAGCAGGGCCTGGTCCTCGCGGGTCGGCCGCTCCACGGTCCGGTCGGGTTCGCCGGTGGGGGGTTCCAGGCGGGCCGAGGGGCCGCGTTCGCCGCCCCAGCCGCCCTCGCCGCGGATGAAGATCTGCGCGTCGTTGGTCCACAACGGGCCGCCCGCGTCGGTGACTTCGGTGCGCAGCACGAGGACGGCCGCGGTGCCCTTGTCGTGGACGGCGGCGATCCGGTTGACCGCGGTGGCGGTGCCCGCGGCCGGGAGGGGCCGGTGCAGGACGAGGCTCTGGCCGCCGTGCAGGACGCGGGCCAGGTCGACCTCGACGCCGGGCATGGACAGTCCGCCGGTCACGCCGGGCTTTCCGCCGCCGGCGACGGTGGCGAAGCTCGGCAGGACGTGCAGCCGGGACTCCAGGGTGTAGCGCAGTTCGTCGGGGTCGGTGGCGGGGCTGCCCGCGCCGATGCCGAGGTGGTAGAGCTGCACGTCCCTGTGGTCCCAGGAGATCTCGCCGGTCCGGGGTTCGGCCGCGAGCGCCGTGGCTGCGTCGATGGGCATGGGGCTCCTGATCGCCGGAGGAAGGACCTCGGTACGGCCGTCCGCACCGTCGGCCGCACCGAGGCCGTCTGGCACCGAGACCGGAACACGAACCCGGGACCCTGACTGGAACGCGTTTCAGTCTCGCGCCCTCTGTATAGCCGAGGCCTCGGCACTTGTGAAGCCTCCTGACGCCGTGTCAGCTGCACAGGTCGCCGGAGGCCGGCAGGCCGCTCCGCCGGACGGCGGCGGAGCTTCAGCCGGGCGCGGGAGAGGCACCGCCGCGGGGGCGGGACGTTCCCGCAGCGAGGCGGACGTGTACGTTGGCCGGTGGTTCGCGCCACCACACGTCGAGAGCGCCGGCAACGGCTGGGGGAACGGGAGCACATGGGACGCGTCGCCGTCATCACCGCACCGAACATCGGGTACCGCAACACGGGCATGCTCACCGTGGACTTGGCGTTCGAGTCCCTGCGGCGGCGGATGGACACGGCGTTCGACGCCACCTGGTACACGCTGCACACGCCGGAGACCGTGCCGCTGCGCGACGGCGCGCGCGGCACCGGCTTCCCGTTCCGCTTCCACCCGCTGGCCGAGCACCTCCACACGCTCCGGGACCATGACGCGGTCGTCTTCTGGGGCGACTTCCTGCACACCCGGCACTACCTGGCGCAGGACGCGACGAACCGGCTGCTCGACTTCGGCTTCGCCGCGGACCGGGAGGACGCCCGGGACCAGCTGAACCGGGCCCTGCTGTTCGCGGACCAGCCGGACGAGGTCCTCGCCCGCACGCTCAGCTACGGCGGGACGATCCTGCACAACACGCAGTCCGACTACGAGGACAAGGAGTACGGCCCGCTGTTCTCCCGGCTGGTGAGGCGCAGCCACCGGATGTGGGTGCGCGATCCGCTCTCGGCGGCGAAGATCGCGCATCTGCGGGAGGACCGGACGACCGACCACTTCGGTTCGGACGCGGCGCTGCTGTCCCGCCCCGGCGACCTGGATCACCTCCCCACGACGCCCTGGTCCCGGTCGGTCCCCGACGGCGGTGCGATCGGGGTCTTCCTCGGTGCCCGTACGCCGATCCCCGACTGGCTGCCGGGCTTCTGCCAGGGCCTGGCCGACCGCCTGGGCGCCCCGCTGGAGTGGCTGCCCTGGTTCGACCGGGACGTGCCCGCCGAGGTGAGCCACATCCGGGCCCGCCCGGGGCACCCCACCGTCGGCGACCTGGTCGGCGTCCTGCCCCGCTACCGGCTGGTCATCACGGACACGTACCACCTGGCCGTCAACGCGTGGGGCGCGGGCACCCCGGCGGTGTGCGTCGGCGCGCCCGAGCCGACGCCCAAGACGCACGACGACTACCTGACGCTGAGCGATGTGAAGAAGCACGTCTTCCACATGGCGTACGACGCGACGGACTTCTATCTGACCACCCTGCAGGGGCACGGGCAGGACCAGGACCGGATCGTCCGCCTCCTTGAGGGCGGCGGCGCCGCGGCCGTGGCGGCGCGCATCCGCGACCACGCCGACCATTCGGCGACGTCGTTCACGCGGACGCTGGCCTCGCTGCTGAACACGTCCCGCCCCTGACCGGAGCCCCGTCCGCGTCCCTCACGGGGCCCGGGGGGCCTGCCGGGGCAGCCACACCCACATCAGCACCGCTCCGGCCGCGAGCACCCCGGCCCCCACCCGGAACGCCAGGGCGTAGCCCGCGGTCAGGGCCTGCGGGGTGCCGGCCCCCGCCGATTCGGACGCCGCGAGGGTGGACAGGACCGCCAGGCCCAGGGAACCGCCCATCGTGCGGGAGGTGTTGACGAGGCCGGAGACCAGGCCCGCCTCCTCGGGGGCGGCGCCGGACGTGGCCAGGGAGGCCAGGGGGGTCGCCGCCAGGCCCGCGCCGAGCATCATGAGGATGCCGGGGAAGAGGATGGCGGTGGCGTAGGAGCCGTGGGGAGTCATCGTGGACTGCCAGGCGAAGCCGGCCACGGCGACCAGGGTGCCCAGCGCGGCGACGTTGCGCGGGCCGACCGGCCGCATCAGGCGGGGCGCGAGCTTGGAGCCGAGGATGACGGCCAGGGAGCTCGGGACCAGGGCGAGGCCGGCCTCGATCGGGGTGTAGCCGAGGACGTTCTGCGCGTAGAGGGTCATGAAGAACCACATGCAGAACATCGCCGAGCCGCACAGGAACATCGAGACGTTCGCCGAGGAGACCGAGCGCACGCGCAGCAGGCCGAGCGGCATCAGCGGGCTCGCCGTGCGGGCCTCGACCGCCAGGAACGCCCCGAGCAGGGCCGCCCCGGCGAGCAGCGGCAGCAGGGTGGCCGAGGCCGTCCAGCCCGCCGCCTCCGTCTGGGAGATGCCGTAGGCCAGCGTGCCGAGGCCGGCCGTGACGAGCAGCGCGCCGGGCAGGTCGAGGCGGCGGCCGTCCCCGGCCCGGCCCTCGGTGAGGAACCAGGCGGCGGCGCACAGCACCACGGCTCCGACGGGCACGTTGATCAGCAGGACCCAGCGCCAGGAGAGCGTCTCCACCAGCAGCCCGCCGACCAGGCCGCCCGCCGCGCCGCCACCGGCCCCGACCGCCGTCCAGGTCCCGATGGCCCGGGCCCGGGCGGCGCCTTCGGGCACCGAGGCCGTGAGGATCGTGAGCGTCGAGGGCGCCAGCACCGCCGCGCCCAGCCCCTGCACGGCCCGGGCCACGAGCAGGTGCCAGTCGTCCTGTGCCAGCCCGCCGGCCGCCGAGGCGAGGGTGAACAGGCCGAGCCCGACCAGGAACATCCGCTTGCGGCCGTAGAGGTCTCCGGCGCGTCCGCCGAGCAGCATGAACCCGGCGAAGGCGATGGCGTAGGCGTTCACCACCCATTGCAGGCCCTGCTCGCTCAGCCCGAGGCCCGCCCGCATCGACGGCAGCGCCACGTTGACGACGGACACGTCCAGCACGACGAGGAACTGCCCGGCGCAGGTGAGTGCCACCACCAGCCAGGTGGGAGGCGCGGTTCGGCGGGGCGTACGGGTCGTCTCGGCGGCTTCGAGCATGGGTGTCATGCTCTCAACCGATCCGCGCGCCGTGCATCGGAATTTGGACCTAGGACCCCGCGGGCGGGACCAGACCCTCCCCCAAGAGAAGGTCAAGTTTTCGTTAGGGTGCCAAAGCAACGGAATAGTTGCCTGGACATACGAGGTTCAGAGTCCATGTAATCCGACGCTCCCCGGCCTGGAGGCCCTCCTCAATGACGCAGACGACGACAGACCGCCCCGCCGGCAGAGCGAGCGGGGCCGTGGTCCCGGTGCTCGCCTTCGCGGGCATCGTTGTCGCGGTGATGCAGACCCTGCTCGTCCCGGTGATCAAGGACCTGCCGCAGCTGCTGGACACCGCCCCCAGCAACGCCACCTGGGTCCTCACCTCGACCCTCCTGTCGGGCGCGGTGGCCACCCCGATCATGGGCCGCCTCGGCGACCTCTACGGCAAGCGGCGCATGCTGATCCTGAGCCTGGCCGTGATGGTCGTCGGCGCGCTGGTCAGCGCGCTCACCAGCGATCTGCTGCTCATGATCACCGGCCGTACGCTCCAGGGCTTCGCGATGGGCGCGATCCCGCTCGGCATCGGCCTGATGCGCGACATGCTGCCCCGCGAGAAGCTCGGCTCGGCGATGGCCCTGATGAGCTCCTCCATCGGCGTCGGCGGCGGCCTCGCCCTGCCCGCCGCCGCCCTGGTCGCCCAGCACAGCGACTGGCACTCCCTCTACTACGGCGCCGCCGGTCTCGGTGTGCTGGCGATCGCCCTCACCCTCCTCGTCGTACCGGAGTCCCCGATGCGCGCCGAGGGCAGCTTCGACCTGCCGGGCGCGCTCGGCCTGTCCGCCGGGCTGGTGCTGTTCCTGCTGCCGATCACCAAGGGCAGCGACTGGGGCTGGGCCTCGGGCACCACCCTCGGCCTGTTCGCCGCGTCGGCGGTCGTGCTCGTGCTGTGGGGCGTGATGGAGCTGCGCGTCAAGGCCCCGCTGGTCGACCTGCGCACCACGGCCCGGCCGGCCGTCCTCTTCACCAACCTCGCCTCGATCATGGTCGGCGTCTCCTTCTACGTCGTCTCGCTGGTCCTGCCGCAGCTGCTCCAGCTGCCGACGTCCACGGGCTACGGCCTCGGGCAGTCGATGGTCGTGGCCGGTCTGCTGGTCGCGCCGCTCGGCCTGACGATGATGTTCACCGCCCCCGTCTACGCCCGGCTGTCCGCGAAGCACGGCCCCAAGTTCACCCTGATCCTCGGCCTGCTGATCATCGCGATCGGCTACGGCGCCGGCCTGGGCCTGATGAGCGCCGCCTGGCAGAGCCTGGTCATCTCGGTGCTGCTCGGCGCGGGCATCGGCCTCGCCTACTCCTCGCTGCCCGCGCTGATCGTCGGCGCGGTCCCGGCGTCGGAGACGGGCGCGGCGAACGGCCTGAACACCCTGATGCGCTCCATCGGCACCTCGGTGTCGAGCGCCGTGATCGGCATGGTGCTGGCGAACACCGCGGACAACGTCGGCGGCGTCGAGATCCCGACCATGCACGGCTTCCGGGTCTCCTTCCTGATCGCGACGGGCGCGGTGGCCGTGGGCCTCGTGCTGGCGCTGTTCCTGCCCGGCAGGCGGCCGTCGAACAAGCCGCAGTTGCGCGCCAGCAGCGAGGAGGACGCGGTACTGGAGGGCGCCGAGCAGGTGCTGCGCGGCTTCCGCGGCCGGGTGCTGGGCGCCGACGGCTCCCCGGTCGCCCGCGCCAAGGTCACGCTGATCGACCGCCGGGGCCGCCAGGCCGGGGCGACGCTCACCGCCGAGGACGGCAGCTACGCGCTCTCCGTACCCGACCAGGGCTCCTACGTCGTGGCCGCCCGCGCCACGGGCCACGGCCCGCTCGCCTCGTCCGCGACCCACGCGGGCGACGAGCGCCCGGTCGACCTGGACCTGTCGCTGCCGGGCGAGACGGTGCCCGCCTGACCCGCCGCCCCTTCCCCTACTCACCGGTACCCCCTGTCGCCCCCGCGGCAGGGGGTACGGCACGATGGCGCCCTGACCGTCGTACGACCGAGAGGAACCCGATGCCCGCGGCCCCGAAGCCCGAGATCCTGGCCGCGTTCGAGGCGGCGAAGGGATTCATGCCCGCCGGCGAGGGCCTGGCGCTGTACGCGGCGGCCGTGGAGGCCGGGCGGCTCGGGCTGCCGCTGCTGGAGGTCGGCACCTACTGCGGCCGGTCCACGATCCTGCTCGCCGACGCGGCCCGCGAGGCCGGGGTCGGCGCGCTCACCGTCGACCACCACCGCGGCAGCGAGGAGCAGCAGCCGGGCTGGGAGTACCACGACCCCGAGACGGTCGACCCCGAGATCGGCCTGATGGACACCCTGCCCACGTTCCGCCGCACGCTGCACCGGGCCGGCCTGGAGGAGCACGTGGTGGCGCTGGTCGGGCGCTCCCCGCGGATCGCCGCCTTCTGGCGGACGCCGCTGGGGCTGGTCTTCATCGACGGCGGCCACACCGACGAGCACGCCACGGCCGACTACGAGGGCTGGGCGCCGCACGTCGCGGAGGGCGGTCTGCTGCTCATCCACGACGTCTTCCCGGACCCCCAGGACGAGTTCACCGGCCAGGCCCCCTACCGGATCTACCTGCGCGCCCTCGCGTCGGGCGCGTTCACCGAGGTCTCGGCGACGGACTCGCTGCGGGTGCTGCGGCGGACGGGGCCGGGCATCTGACGCACCGGCACGCGCCGGGCGGCTGGGCGGGTGAACTGCGCCCCGTCCGCCCCTTCCCGGTCGGCCCACGGGCGGCGTGGCGAGTCGGCGCCCGGCCGCCGCTGACCGAGGATCCGGGCGCGTGGCACACACCTTCGCAGAGCTCGTGGAGAAGCAGCGCGCGGCGGACGAGGCGTACGCCCGCGTGCGTCAGCTCCAGGACGCCTACGGGCCGCCCACCCAGACCAAGTGGAGCGACCAGCAGACCACCACCTGGGAGACGGCCTGGCGCGCCTGGCGCGATCTCGCCCGGGACGTCCAGGCGGCGGTGACCGGGTACGCGCAGCAGGAGGGCACACCGCGCCAGGAGGTGGAGGCGCGGGTGAAGGAGGCGGTACGGCACGGGGACGACGGCGGGAACGGGGCGTAGCCGCCACCCGCCGGGCGGTCCTCGGGCCGCCGCTCCCGCTCACGGCCGCTAGGGTGGCTGGCGTGTCGTACGCAGGCCCGGACTTCGAACCTCCCCAGCCCCGCCGCCGTCGCGGCCCTCTGACCGTCGCGCTCGCCGCGCTGGTGCCGGGGGCGCTGCTCGGCTGGCTGGTGTACGAGACGGTGGGCGGCCCGGGGGACGACGGGGGTTCGGGGCGGGCGAGCGTGCGGTCCTCCTCGCCCGCCGCGTCGAGCGCGCCCTCCGACGACGCCAAGGAGCCGAGCGCCTCCCCGGAGCCCACAACCTCGGCCTCCGCGCCCGCCGCCTCCGGCCCGCTCAAGGGCAAGGTCGTCGTCATCGACCCGGGGCACAACCCGGGCAACTTCCGGCACACCGCCGAGATCAACCGCAAGGTGGACATCGGGACGAACTCGAAGGAGTGCGACACCACGGGCACATCCACCAACGACGGTTACACCGAGGCGAAGTTCACGCTGGACGTGGCGCACCGGATGCGCACGCTGCTGGAGGAGCAGGGTGCCACGGTGCGGCTGACGCAGGACGGCGACCGGCCGTTCGGGCCGTGCGTGGACGAGCGGGCCCGGATCGGCAACCGGGCGAAGGCCGACGCCGTGGTCTCGATCCACGCGGACGGCTCGGGCGCGGGCAACCGCGGCTTCCATGTGATCCTGCCCGGCGCGGTCCACGCGGGCGCCGCGGACACCCGGGCGATCGTCGGCCCCTCCCGGGATCTCGGCGAGCGCGTCGCGGGCCGCTTCGTGGCCGTCACCGGCAGCGCGCCCTCCAACTACGTCGGCGACGGCGGCGGTCTCGTCACGCGTAAGGACCTGGGCGGTCTCAATCTGTCAACGGTTCCCAAGGTGTTCATCGAGTGCGGCAACATGCGCGATAGCAAGGACGCGGCGTTGCTCACCAGCGGCGCCTGGCGACAGAAGGCGGCGCAAGGGATCTCTGAGGGAATCGTGAGTTTCCTGCGCGGGTAGTCCCGTACCGGCAGATCCCGGCGGACACCCTGACCGGGCGGACGATAGGGTCCTCCTTACGATCAGGGGCCACCCCCGCGCTTCACACCGAGTCCGGACGGCGGCATGGTGACAGCGACGCCTCTACCGACGACGAGACGACCTACGAAGGACCTGAAGTGAATATCCGCTCCCTCACTCGGGGCGACGGCGTGGTGATCGGAGCAGCGGTATTGCTGTTGATCGCGTCGTTCCTCGACCTCTACTCGTTCGACAATGTCCCCGACAGCGTCGACCTCCCCAGTCTGTGGGGCAGCGGCCCGGTCGTGTTCAGCGTCGTGCTGGCCGGGATCATCGGCGCGGCGCTCGTCGTCGTCGCGCGTGGTCTGCCGCAGGCCCCAAAGATCGCGGGGATCGAGCTCGGCCAGTTCGGTGCCGCCTTCACGGTGTTCGCCGCGTGGAGCGCGCTCGGCAACGTCTTCGACGTCCCCGGCGGCTACGACAACATCGAGGGGAGCAACGAGGACCTGCTCCCCAGCCCGGGCATCGGTCTGATCCTCGCCCTCATCGCCACCCTGCTGATGGCCGCCGCCGCCCTCGCCACCCCCCTCATCCCGGCCCTCAAGGGCGCCCTCGTTCCGGCCCCGCGTCCGGCCGCCCCGCAGCCCTACGGCGCCCAGCCCCCCGGTGGCTACGGCTACCCGGGCGCGCAGCAGCCCGGTGGCTACGGCCAGCCGCAGCCGGGGCAGCCCTACGGGCAGCAGCAGCCCCAGCCGGCGCAGGCCCAGGCTCCGCAGCCGCCGGCCGGGGACTTCTCCCCGTTCTGGTTCGCGGTGCCGGTGCCGCGGCCGCTGTTCGCCGAGGACGGCTCGCCCACGCCGATCGCCGAACTCGCGCCGGGCACCTGGTACCTGGCCGTAGAGCAGCGCGGAGCGGCCCTGGTCGCCCAGACGCAGGACGGCCGCCGCGGCGTCCTCCAGGACACCTCGGGAATCCAGCGCGGCTGAGCCCGCACCCCTCTCGCACGGCCCCTCGCCCTTCCGGGCGGGGGGCCGTTGCCGTACAGTCGTCGCCCCGTCAGCTGACATACCGTCAGGAGGCAGGCATGCGGCTCGGTCTCGCGCTCGGCTACTGGGGCCGCGGCCCCTCCCCCGGTCATCTGCCCCTCGCGCGGGAGGCCGAGCGGCTCGGCTACGACTCGGTCTGGACGGCGGAGTCCTGGGGCTCGGACGCCTTCACCCCGCTCACCTGGATCGCGGCGCACACCTCCCGCATCCGCCTCGGCACGGCGGTCGCGCAGATGGCGGCCCGGTCACCGGCCACGACCGCGATGCACGCCCTCACCCTGGACCATCTCTCCGGCGGCCGGGTGATGCTGGGCCTCGGGCTCTCCGGCCCGCAGGTCGTCGAGGGCTGGTACGGTCGCCCCTTCCCCGCCTCGCCGCTCACCGCCACCCGCGAGTACGTCGACGTCCTGCGGCAGGTGCTGCGCCGCGAGGGCCCCGTGGAGCTGGCGGGCCGTTTCCACTCCCACCCCTACCGGGGCCCGGACGCCACCGGCCTCGGCAAGCCCCTCAAGCCGATCACGCACCCGCTCCGCGCAGATCTGCCGATCCTGCTGGGCGCGGAGGGCCCGAAGAACGTCGCCCAGACGATCCGGATCGCCGACGGGTGGCTGCCGCTGTACTGGGCGCCGAGCCGTCCGGAGGTCTACGGCCCGGCCCTGGCCGAGCTGCCCGAGGGCTTCCTGGTCGCGCCGATGGCCCGGGCCCGGGTCTGCGACGACGTCGCCGAGGGCCTGCTGCCCGTCAAGGCGATGCTCGGCTTCTACATCGGCGGCATGGGCCACGCCGCCCGCAACTTCCACGCCGACCTGATGGCCCGCATGGGCTACGAGGCAGAAGCCCGCCGCATCCAGGAGCTGTTCCTCTCCGGCCGCAGACAGGAGGCCGTGCTGGCCGTCCCCGACGCCTTCGCCGACGAGATCTCCCTGGTCGGCCCGCGTGAACGGATCGCCGAGCGACTGGAGCAGTGGCGCAAGGGCCCGGTGACCGACCTCCTGGTGCTCAGCCCCGACCCGCACACCCTGCGCGTTCTCGCCGAGTTGAACTCCTGAGCGATTCCCCGGGTTTCATCCAGAGTTCAAGGGCAATCCGGAAACCATGTCCCCTCGATATCGCAACGGTGCGAATCAGGCCGGCACGATCATCGCGGTCGTGGCCGACATCATGGCCCTCATCCTGGGCCTGTGGATTCTGATGTACCTGCTGGACGCCAACCCCGGCAACTCGTTCGTCCAGTTCATCCACGACGCGGCCCGCTGGCTCGCCGGCTGGTCGCACGACCTGTTCACCTTCGACGAGGCGTGGGCCCGCGTGGTCTGCGGCTACGGCCTGGCAGCGGTGGTGTACCTGCTCATCGGCCACGCGATCGCCAACCGCGTTTCACACCGGCACTGAACGCCTTCAGGGGCTCGCCCCTCAGGGGCGCGGGGAACTGCGCGAGCAACCACTCACAACCCGCACCCGCGAGACCGGCGAGCCCCCGAGCTCTCAGGCGCAGCAGTCCGACTCGAGCCCGACAGGCAAGTCCGCACCACCGAACACCTGGCACGTGGCCTCGTGCCCGCCTAGGGCGGCCACGGCCAGCAACAACGACCCGGCCGTCCACGTCGTCAACTCCCGCGGCCAGATCGCCTCGTCGTCGAAGACGTACCCGGTCCAGTACAGCCCGCTCTCCGGATCCCGCAGGTGCTGGATCGACTGAAGGATCTCCAGCGCCCGGTCGGACTCCCCCATCGCCCACAGCGCGATCGCGAGTTCGGCCGACTCACCTCCCGTGACCCACGGGTTGGGCACCACGCAGCGCACGCCCAGCCCTGGGACGACGAACCGGTCCCAGTCCTCCTCGATCCGGGCCTTGGCCTCCGCGCCGGTCAGCGCGCCACCGAGCACCGGGTAGTACCAGTCCATCGAGTACCGGTTCTTGTCGAGGAACCGCTCGGGGTGGTGACGTATGGCGTGCCGCAGCGCACCCGCCGCCAACTCCCAGTCCGGTTGGGCCTCTTCGCGCTGCTCGGCGATGGCGAGAGCGCAGCGCAGCGCGTGGTGGACGGAGGAACTCCCCGTCAGCAGGGCGTCCGTCGTCGGGGTGCCGTCGTCGTCGCGGCGCCAGCCGATCTGCCCGCCGGGCTGCTGGAGGCGCAGCACGAACTCCACCGCCGCGTACACCGCCGGCCACATGCGGTCCAGGAACGCGTCGTCGCCGGTGGAGAGGTAGTGGTGCCAGACGCCCACGGCGATGTAGGCGACGAAGTTGGTCTCCCGGCCCCGGTCGGCGACCGCGTCGAACGCGCCGTCGGTGTAGGCCGCGTACCAGGAGCCGTCCTCGTTCTGGTGCCGGGCCAGCCACAGGTAGGCCCGCTCGGCGGCCTCGTGCTCGCCGGCCGTGTCCAGGGCCATGGCCGCCTCGACGTGGTCCCACGGGTCGAGGTGGTGCCCCCGGAACCAGGGGATCGCCCCGTCCTCGCGCTGCACGGCGAGAATGCCGGCGACGGTCGCGGCGGCCTCTCCCGCGGTGAGCACCCCGGGCAGGACCAGATGTTCCGTCCGGGGCGTGGTCACGTGGCGTCCGCCCCGGTGCCGGCCGGACGCGGCAGGTGCGGCTTGGTCGCGTACGCCACGAAGCTCTTGCCGATCAGCGGGTTCAGCGCCTGCTCGGCGACCCGGGTGGCCAGCGGCTTCTTCATGATGTCCCAGACCAGCAGCTTGTGGTACGCGCGCACCGGCAGCACCTTGTCGTTGTCGACGCCGAACGCGCACTTGAGCCACCAGTAGGGCGAGTGCAGGGCGTGGGCGTGGTGCGTGCCGTAGGGCTCCAGGCCGGCCTCGCGGATCTTCTCCAGCAGTTCGTCCGCCTTGTAGATGCGGATGTGGCCGCCCTCGACCTCGTGGTAGGCGTCGGAGAGGCTCCAGCAGACCTTCTCGGGGCCGTAGCGCGGGACGGTGACGGCGATGCGGCCGCCGGGCTTGAGCACCCGCACCATCTCGGCGAGGACGCCCTTGTCGTCCGGGATGTGCTCCATGACCTCGGAGATGATCACGACGTCGAAGGACTCGTCGGGGAAGGGCAGCGCGAGGGCGTCACCCTCCATGGCCGTGGCGGTGGCGCCCTCGGGGGCCTCGCCGGCCTCCTTCATCGCCGCGAACCACTTCGCGACCTCGCGGATCTCCTCGGCGTTCTGGTCCAGCGCCACGACCTGCGCGCCGCGCCGGTAACACTCGAACGCGTGCCGCCCGGCACCGCAGCCGAGGTCCAGGACACGGTCACCCGGGGCGAGCGGGAACCGGGAGAAGTCGACGGTCAGCACGTGGCCCTGCTTTCGGAGTTGACGCCTTCTACATCTGCCGGAGCTGCGGTGACAGCACCCGCCGCGCCCGCGGGGGCGGTGGGTACGGCACGGGTCGCGGGGGCCGGACGGCCGGCGGTCCGCTGCGGGGTGCGGGTCCCGGCCCGGTCGATGGCCTCGCGGTAGCGGGCCACCGTGCCCTGCGCCGCCCTGGCCCAGGTGAAGTTCCGCAGGACGCGTTCGCGGCCGGCCGCGCCGAGCCGTGCGCGCAGCTGCGCGTCGGCCAGCAGCCGGTTCAGGCCCGCGGCCAGTGCGCCCGCGTCGCCGGGCGGTACCGCCAGGCAGGTCTCGCCGTCGCGGCCGGCGACCTCGGGGATGGCGCCGCCGGTGGTGGCGAGCAGCGGCGTGCCGGTGGCCATGGCCTCGGCGGCCGGCAGCGAGAAGCCCTCGTAGAGCGAGGGCACGCACGCGACCTGCGCCGAGCGCACGAGGTCGACGAGCTCCGCGTCGGAGATGCCCTTGACGAACTCGACGGCCCCGGCGAGCCCGTAGCGCTCCATCGCCTGGGCGACGGGCCCTTCGGCGGGTCGCTTGCCGACGACGACGAGATGGGCCGCGGGGTGCTCGGTCCGCACCTTGGCCAGCGCCTCGACGAGATGGACCAGGCCCTTGAGCGGAACGTCCGCGCTGGAGGTCGTCACGATCCGGCCCGGCACGACCGGCACCGACGGATCCGGCGAGAACAGGTCGGTGTCGGCGCCGATGTGGACCACGTGGATGCGGTCCTGCCGGACACCGAGGTGGTCGACGATCTCCTGCCGCGAGGTGCCGGAGACGGTGAGCACGGACGGCAGGCGCCGCGCGACGCGCTTCTGCATGCGGGTGAAGGCGTACCAGCGCCGCACCGAGTACCGCCGCTGCCATCCGTCCGCCGCGTCCAGCTCCAACTGCCGGTCGACGGTGATGGGGTGGTGGATGGTGGTCACCAGGGGGGCGCCGACATCGCCCAGCAGGCCGTAGCCGAGGGTCTGGTTGTCGTGCACGACGTCGAAGTCGCCGCGGCGGGCGCGCAGATGGCGGCGGGCGCGCAGGGAGAACGTCAGCGGTTCCGGGAAGCCGCCCGTCCACATCGTGGCGACTTCCAGCGCGTCGATCCAGTCGCGGTACTCGCCGCGACCCGGCGTGCGGAAGGGATCGGGCTGGCGGTACAGGTCGAGGCTGGGAAGCTCGGTGAGGCTCAGGCCCGCGTAGCCCTCGTCGAGGACGGGGTAGGGCTGGGAGCCGATGACCTCGACCCGGTGGCCGAGGCGGGCCAGTTCGCGCGAGAGGTGCCGGACGTAGACGCCCTGGCCGCCGCAGAACGGGTTCCCTTTATAGGTGAGGAGCGCGATGTCGAGCGGTCGCAAGCCGTCGGCTGCGGGGTCCTCCGGGGCCCCGGCCTTCCTGGCCTCAGCGGTCACTCCGAGCCCCCTTCTCCCTGCACTGTCCCGCGAGATTACGCCGGGACGCTAATCTAGAACAAGTTTCAGACTTGATCGTTCGGAGGCTCCGAATCTACCGGCAGGTAAGAGCGCTGTGACCAGTGGATCAGGTGATTCACGCCACGGCCGGTGCCGTGCCATGCTGTGTGATCACTCGTCCTCACGGACGGTCACGGAACGGGACCGACTCATGCCCGCGGAAGCCCAGGTGAGCGCCAAGGTGAACAAGCCGGCCAAGGTGGAAGCCGGAGCGGCGGCCCCCGGCGCCGCTCCTCTGACGGAGCGCCAGGAGGCCCGTCGGCGCCGCATCCTGCACGCGAGCGCGCAGCTGGCCAGCCGGGGCGGCTTCGACGCCGTGCAGATGCGGGAGGTCGCGGAGTCCTCGCAGGTGGCCCTGGGCACGCTGTACCGCTACTTCCCGTCCAAGATCCACCTTCTGGTCGCCACGATGCAGGACCAGCTGGAGCACATGCACGGCACCCTGCGCAAGAAGCCCCCGCAGGGCGAGACGGCCGCCGAGCGGGTCGCGGAGACCCTGATGCGGGCCTTCCGGGCGTTGCAGCGCGAGCCGCACCTGGCCGACGCCATGGTGCGCGCGCTGACCTTCGCCGACCGCAGCGTGAGCCCGGAGGTCGACCAGGTCTCCCGCCAGACGACGGCGATCATCCTGGACGCGATGGGCCAGGAGCACCCGACCCCCGAGCAGCTCTCGGCGGTCCGGGTCATCGAGCACACCTGGCACTCGGCGCTGATCACCTGGCTGTCGGGGCGTGCCTCGATCGCCCAGGTGAAGATCGACATCGAGACGGTGTGCCGGCTGATCGACCTGATGTCGCCGACCGCTCCCTGACCCGGGCACGGGAGGACCTACGAGACGGGTTCCCTTCGCCGGCATGGTCCGGATCAGGTGATGGGGGTCGCCTTCCGGTCGCCGGGTTCCGGCCCGGCGCCTTCCGGCCTCTCAGCCCTACCGTCGCAGTCGGCACCAGCGGAAGCCGAAGCCTCCTGCCGACGTCGGCCACTCCGGTCGGACTCCCTCACTCGCCTCGTAGGCCGATTTCCAGGATAGAACGCCCAAATGGTATGGAAACCCCTCTCGCCATGATTTTTTCGGGCGCTATTCCTCCGGCGGGAACACCGCTTCCCCGCCGTCCCGCAGGGTGATCGTGATCGCCTCCGTGGGACAGCACTCCGCCGCCTCCAGGACCCGCTCGTTCGCGTCCACGTCCGGGGTGAGCGGGCGGGACCGGCGGGTGGTGTCCAGGCGGAAGCCGTCCGGCGCGTGGTGGAGGCACTGCGCGGAGCCGACGCACAGGGAGCGGTCGACCTCGATGTGCCAGCGGTCGCCCATGGCTAGGCCTGCGCCGGGAGGTGGATCATCTTGTGCTCCAGGTACGCGCCGTACCCCTCGGGCCCGAACTCCCGCCCCAGGCCCGAGTTCTTGTAGCCGCCGAACGGGCCGAGCATGTCCAGGCTGAAGGTGTTGACGGAGTACGTGCCCGTCCGCACCTGCCGGGCGATGTCGATGCCGTGCTCGACGTCGGCGGTCCAGACGCTGCCGCTCAGGCCGTAGTCGGAGTCGTTGGCGATCTTCACGGCGTCGGACTCGTCGTCGTAGGGCAGCAGGCAGATCACCGGGCCGAAGATCTCCTCACGGGCGATGCGCATGGAGTTGTCGACGTCGCCGAAGAGGGTGGGCTCGACGTACCAGCCGCGGTCGAGTCCGGCCGGGCGCCCGCCGCCGGTGAGGATCTTGGCGCCCTCCTCCTGCCCGATGCGGATGTAGTCGAGGTTGCGCTGCTGCTGGCGCCGGGCCACCAGCGGGCCCACCTGCGTGGCCGGGTCCAGCGGGTCGCCGACCGTGAGGGCGCCCGCCGCGGCGGCGAGGGCGTCGGCGAACTCCTCGTAGCGGGAGCGCGGCAGGAGGATGCGGGTCTGGGCGACGCAGGCCTGGCCGTTGTTCATCCAGGCCGCGGGGGCGATGCCCGCCACGGCCGTCTCGACGTCCGCGTCGGGCAGGACGACGGCCGCTGACTTGCCGCCCAGTTCGAGCGTGACCCGGGTGAGATTGCGGGCGGCCACCTCCATCACACGCTTGCCCGCCGCCACCGAGCCGGTGAAGGAGACCTTGTCGATCCCTCGGTGCCCGACCAGGTACTCGCTGACGTCCCGGTCGGCGGGCAGGATCGACAGCACCCCCTCCGGCAGCCCGGCCTCGCGGGCGATCTCGCCGAGCAGGTAGGCGTCGAGAGGGGCTTCGGGCGAGGGCTTGAGCACGACCGTGCAGCCGGCGAGCAGGGCCGAGGCGAGCTTGGCGGCGGCCACGAACTGCGGGACGTTCCAGGGGACCACGGCCGCCACGACCCCGACCGGCTCGCGCCGCACGAGGATCCTGCCCAGGACGCCGTCGCGCCGCTCCTCGTGGGTGAAGCCGCGGGCGACGGTGATCGCCGAGTCCCAGACCATCACCGCGCCGAGGGCCTGGGCGAGGACGCTCCAGGAGTAGGGCGAGCCGTTCTGGGCGGAGATCAGGCGGGCGATCTCGTCGTGCCGGGCGGCGACGGCGTCCTTGATCCGGCCGACGACCTCGATCCGCTCGTCGAGGCCCATGCGCGGCCAGGGCCCCTCGTCGAAGGCCCGCCGGGCCGCCGCCACGGCCCGGTCGACATCCGCCGTCGAGGCGTGCGGGACGCGCCCGATGACCTCCTCGGTGTGCGGCGAGATCACCTCGATGACGTCCTGGCCCAGGGGGTCGGTCAACTCCCCGCCGATGAACAGCTGTCCGTGTTCCACGAGCTCGGTCATGGCCGACTGCCTTCGCATCTGACGGTGTTTCAGAAACTAGTACCAGTTCTCGTTATAGTGGGCAATGGCCGCGGGACGGAGGGCAGATGACACAAAGCCAGGGCCATGAGCCCGCACCGGCGGTGCACGACCACGGCGGAGGCGTCCACTCCCTGCGCGTCCCCATCCCGGACAACCCCCTCGGCCACACCCTGGTGTACGTCGTCGGCACCGACCGCGGCCCGGTGCTGATCGACACCGGCTGGGACGACCCGGAGTCCTTCGGCACCCTCGCGCGGGGCCTCACGGCGTGCGGCACCTCGGTCGCCGAGATCCACGGCGTGGTCGTCACCCACCACCACCCCGACCACCACGGCCTGTCCGGCCGGGTCCGGGAGGTGTCGGGCGCCTGGATCGCGATGCACGCGGCGGACACCGCGGTCGTACGGCGGACCCGTCAGGCCCGCCCCGAGCACTGGTTCTCCTACATCGCCGCCAAGCTCGCCGCGGCCGGCGCGCCCGAGGAGCACATCGCGCCGCTGCGCCGGGCCGGGCCCCGCGCCCTGCCCGGCCTCTCCCCCGCCCTGCCCGACCGCGACATCGTCCCCGGCGAACTGCTGGCGCTGCCCGGCCGCCGCCTGCGCGCGATCTGGACCCCGGGGCACACACCGGGCCACGTCTGCCTCCACCTGGAGGAGACCCACCCCGCCCGGCTCCCGGGCCACGGGCGCCTGTTCTCCGGCGACCACCTGCTGCCCGGGATCACCCCGCACATCGGCCTCTACGAAGACCCCGAGGAGACCACGGTCACCGACCCCCTCGGCGACTACCTCGACTCCCTGGAACGCGTCGGACGCCTGGCCCCCGCCGAGGTCCTCCCGGCCCACCAGCACCCCTTCTCCGACGCGACCGCCCGCGTGGGCGAGCTCCTCACCCACCACGAGTCCCGCCTGACGGCCCTGCTGGCCCTCCTCGCCGAGCCCCTGACCCCCTGGCAGCTCGCCGAGCGCATGGAGTGGAACCGCCCCTGGCACCAGATCCCCCACGGCTCCCGCACCATCGCCGTGTCGGAGGCGGAGGCCCATCTGCGCCGGCTGGTGAAACTGGGCCGGGCGGAGGCGGAGGCGGGGAGCGAGCCGGTGAGGTACGTGGCGGTGTGAGGGCCGCGGCGCCGGACGGGCCCCTGCCGGGCCCCCTCGGGCCGCTGTTCACGCCCGGGTACAGTAAGCGGGTCGTCATCACACCGTACGGGGGGAAGCCGGTGCAATTCCGGCGCCGTCCCTTCCCCGAGTTCTCGACTTCGCTCGAACCGGGGAGACCCCTTTCGTGAACCGCCCGCCGCGGCGGTGAGCCGGATCGCTTCGTACGGTCTCGTGACCGGCTCACGTGCCCGGCAGCCCGCCGGTGCGCGGCACCGTCGAGGTATACGGAGCCGAGCCGCCCGGGGGTGCCCCGTGCTGTCCGGCTCCCCCACAGGGAGAGGCACCCGCCGATCATGAACGTCCGCCGCAGCGCCGCGGTCCTGGCCGCCGCCGCCGTGATCGGCGCCGCCGCCCCGGCCGCCGCCGACCCGTCCCCCTCGCCCTCCCAGGCGTTCCCCTCCGCCCTGTACGGCGGCACGGACCCCAAGTACGACGGCGTGTGGCGCCAGTCGCTCGCGCTGCTCGCGCAGGACACGGTGGGTGTGAAGCCGGCCGCGAAGTCCGTGGCATGGCTGGTGCGCCAGCAGTGCGCGGACGGCTCGTTCACCTCGTACCGCCCCGACCCCACCACCGCCTGCGACGCCAGGACCATGCGCGACACCAACGCCACGTCCGCCGCCGTGCAGGCCCTCGCCGCGCTCGGCGGGCACGACGGCACCACCGGCAAGGCCGTCGACTGGCTCAGGTCCGTCCAGAACAAGGACGGCGGCTGGGGCTACGCGCCCGGCGGCGCCAGCGACACCAACTCGACCTCGGTCGTCATCGGCGCCCTCACCGCCGCGGGCGACAAGCCTGACCAGGTCGTGAAGGACGGCAAGTCGCCCTACGACGCGCTGCTGAAGCTCGCCCTGCCCTGCGGCGGGAAGGGCGACGGCGCCTTCGCGTTCCAGCCGGACAAGAAGGGCGAGCTCGCCGCCAACGCGGACGCCACGGCGGCCGGTGTGCTCGGCGCCCTGGGCAAGGGCATGGTCGTCGAGCCCGGCAGGACGTCCGACGCGGACTGCGAGAAGGCCGGGACGCCGGAGCAGGCGGCGGCGAACGGCGCGGGCTACCTGACCGCCGCCCTCGCCGAGGACGGCGACCACCTCATGTCCGCCCTGGCCGGTGCCGAGCCGCAGCCCGACTTCGGCAACACCGCCGACGCGGTCGTCGCGCTCGCCGCGCGGGGGAACACCGCGCAGGCGCACAAGTCCGTGCGCTGGCTGGAGAAGAACTCCGCCTCCTGGGCCGCGCAGAGCGGTCCGGCCGCCTACGCGCAGCTCATCTTCGCCGCCCACGCGACGGGCACGAACCCGCGCGACTTCGGCGGCGCCGACCTCGTCAAGCAGCTCAACGCGACCGGCCCGGCCCCGCGGACGGCCACGCAGGCCAAGGCCCCGGACGACGAGAAGGACTCGGGCTCCTTCTTCGGCGTCTGGTGGTACGTCGGCGTCTGCCTGGTCGCCGGCATCGGCATCGGGTTCCTGTTCACCGGCCGCAAGAAGCAGCGGCAGCCGTGATCCGGCGGGGCGTTCTCCTTCTCCTGGCCTTGTTCCTGCTGTGCGCGGGCACGGGCCCGGCCCAGGCCGCCGGTTACCGGTACTGGTCGTTCTGGGAGCGCGAGGGCGACCGCTGGGTCTACGCCACCCAGGGCCCGTCCGTGGCCCGCCCTTCGGACGGCGACGTCCAGGGCTTCCGCTTCGCGGTGAGCGAGGACTCCGCGGACGCCACCCGGCCGCGCGGCACGGCCGGCTTCTCGACGATCTGCGCCAAGACGCCCCCGCGGGACGGCCGCAAGCGCGTGGCCCTGGTCATCGACTTCGGCACCCCGTCCGACGCCCCCGAGGGCGAGACGCCGCCCGCCGCCCGCACGGCCTGCGCCCGTATCTCCCCCGACGCGACGACGGCCGAGGCCCTGGCGGCGGTGGCCGGGCCGCTGCGCTACGACCCCAACGCCCTGCTGTGCGCGATCTCGGGCTACCCGGAGCGGGGCTGCGGCGAACAGGTCTCCCGGCGGCAGGACCGGCGGCGCGAGCCGGCAGCCGGGGAGAGGTCCCCGTCGGACGGCGGCCCGTCCCTGGGTCTGGTCGCGGGAATCGCCGTGGTGGCGCTCCTGGGCGGGGCGGCGGTCTGGCAGGTACGACGGCGTGGCTAGGGCCACGCCCCGCGACGCCGGGAGGATCCAGACGACAGGCCCTGGCGGCACCCGGCTCGGCCACCGGGCGCAGCTGCACCCCGGCGCCTGGTGGCTGTGGTCCCTGTCCCTCGGCACCGCGGCCACCCGCACCACCAACCCGCTCCTCCTCGGCCTCCTCATCGCCGTCTCCGCCTATGTCGTGGCCACCCGCCGTCCCGACACCCCCTGGTCCCGCTCCTACGGCGCCTTCGTCAAACTCGCCCTCGCCGTGATCCTGGTCCGCCTGCTCTTCGCGATCGTCCTCGGCTCCCCCGTCCCGGGCACGCACACCCTCCTCGCCCTCCCGGAAGTGCCCCTCCCCGCCTGGGCGCAGGGCATCCGCCTCGGCGGCGAGGTCACCGCGGAGGCCCTCGCCTTCGCCCTGTACGACGGGCTGAGGCTGGCCACCCTCCTGATCTGCGTCGGTGCCGCGAACGCCCTCGCCAACCCCTCCCGCCTCCTCAAGTCCCTTCCCGGCGCCCTGTACGAGACGGGTGTCGCGGTCGTCGTCGCCCTCACCTTCGCCCCGCACCTCATCGCCGACGTCCGGCGCCTGCGCGCCGCCCGCCGTCTGCGCGGCCGCCCGGACAAGGGGGTCAAGGGGCTGCTGCACGTGGGACTGCCGGTCCTGGAGGGCGCGCTGGAGCGCTCCGTCTCGCTCGCCGCCGCGATGGACGCCCGCGGCTACGGCCGTACCGCGCAGGTCCCGCCCGCCGTCCGGCGCACCACCGCCGCCCTCACGCTCGGCGGCCTGCTCGGTGTCTGCGCGGGCACGTACGGCCTGCTCACGGCCGAAGGCGCCGCCTACGGTCTGCCCGTGCTCCTCGTGGGGCTCACCGCCGCCCTCGCGGGTCTCAGGCTCGGCGGGCGCCGCTCGCTGCGCACCCGCTACCGCCCGGACCGCTGGGACGTGCGCGCCGGGCTGGTCGTCGCCTCCGGTGTCGCGGTCGCGGCCCTGCTCGCTCTCGCCGCGGCCCGTGATCCCGCGGCCCTGCACCCGGGCGTGGTCCCTCTGGTCGCACCCACCCTGCCCGTGTGGCCGGCCGCGGCCGTCCTCCTCGGCCTGCTGCCCGCGTTCGTCGCCCCCGATCCCAAGGAGCCGTCGTGATCCGCTTCGAGGACGTCTCGGTCACCTACGACGGGGCCGCCGAACCCACCGTCCGGGGCGTCGACTTCGAGGTCCCGGAAGGCGAACTGGTCCTGCTGGCCGGTCCGTCCGGCGTGGGCAAGTCCACCGTGCTGGGCGCGGTCAGCGGACTCGTCCCGCACTTCACGGGCGGCACCCTGCGCGGCCGGGTCACGGTCGCCGGCCGCGACACCCGCACGCACAAGCCGCGTGAACTGGCCGACGTGGTGGGCACGGTGGGGCAGGACCCGCTCGCGCACTTCGTCACCGACACCGTCGAGGACGAGCTGGCCTACGGCATGGAGTCGCTGGGCCTCGCCCCGGACGTGATGCGGCGCCGTGTCGAGGAGACGCTCGATCTGCTGGGTCTCGCCGCTCTGCGCGACCGGCCGATCGCCACGCTCTCCGGCGGCCAGCAGCAGCGCGTCGCGATCGGATCGGTCCTCACCCCGCACCCGAGCGTCCTCGTCCTGGACGAGCCGACCTCCGCGCTGGACCCGGCCGCGGCCGAGGAGGTGCTGGCCGTCCTCCAGCGGCTCGTCCACGACCTGGGCACGACGGTCCTCATGGCCGAACACCGGCTGGAACGCGTCATCCAGTACGCCGACCGGGTCGTCCTGCTGCCGTCCCCGGGCGCACCCCCGGTCCTGGGCGACCCGGCCGAGGTGATGGCGGTGTCCCCGGTTTTCCCACCGGTGGTGGCCCTGGGCCGCCTGGCGGGCTGGTCCCCGTTGCCCCTGACGGTCCGCGACGCCCGCCGCAGGGCAGTGGATCTCAAGCACCAGCTGGAGTACGTCCCTCAGGGGCGCGGGGAACCGCGCGATCAACCACATGCGGCCCGCACCCGCAAACGCCCCGCACGGCCCGCCCCGGAAGGCGCCGCCCACGTCCAGGCCCTCTCGGTCACCCGCGGCCGCGTCCAAGCCCTGAGCCACATCGACCTCACCATCACCCCCGGCGAGACCATCGCCCTCATGGGCCGCAACGGCGCCGGGAAATCCACCCTGCTCAACTCGCTCGTGGGCCTGGTCAAGCCCAGCTCCGGAACCGTCCGCCTCGGCGAAGCCGTACCCCACCGCACCGCCCCGAAGGACCTCGTCCGCAAGGTCGGCCTGGTCCCGCAGGAACCCCGCGACCTGCTCTACGCCGACACCGTCGCCGCCGAGTGCGCCGCGGCCGACCAGGACGCGGGCGCGGACCCCGGCACCTGCCGGGCCCTGGTCGCCGAGCTGCTGCCGGGCGTCAGCGACGGCACCCACCCGCGGGACCTCTCCGAGGGGCAGCGGCTGGCTCTCGCCCTGGCCGTGGTGCTGACCGCCCGGCCGCCGCTGATCCTGCTGGACGAGCCGACCCGGGGCCTGGACTATGCGGCGAAGGAGCGCCTGGTCACGGTGTTGCGCGGCCTGGCCGGCCAGGGGCACGCCGTCGTCCTGGCCACGCACGACGTGGAGCTGGCGGCCGAGCTCGCCCACCGGGTGGTGCTGCTCGCGGAGGGCGAGGTGATCGCGGACGGCCCGACGGCCGGCATCGTGGTCTCCTCACCGTCGTTCGCCCCGCAGGTGACCAAGATCCTGGCCCCGCAGCAGTGGCTCACGGTTTCCCAGGTGCGAGCGGCCCTCGCCGACGGGGCCGCCTCGTGAGCCCGCGGCAGGCCCGGGCCGTCCGCCTCGGTCCCCGCTCCGTCGCCGCCCTGGTCCTGGTCAGCGCGGTGGGCGTGGCCGGTTTCGGCTGGCCCTTCCTCACCCCGCCCACCTCGCGGATCGGCGCGCACGCGCAGGACGCGCCCTGGCTCTTCGCCGGTGTGCTGGTGCTGCTCGTGGCGGTCGTGGCCGCGGCGATCTCGGAGTCGGTTCTGGGCCCCAAGGCGGTCGCGATGCTCGGTGTGCTGGCGGCGGCGGGGGCGGCGCTGCGGCCGATCGGTGCCGGTACGGCAGGTATCGAGCCGATGTTCTTCCTGATGGTGCTGAGCGGCCGGGTGCTCGGGCCGGGTTTCGGGTTCGTCCTCGGCTCGGTGACGATGTTCGCGTCCGCTCTGCTCACGGGCGGGGTCGGGCCGTGGCTGCCGTTCCAGATGCTGGCGATGGGCTGGTTCGCGATGGGCGCGGGCCTGCTGCCCGGCGCGGACCGGCTGCGCGGGCGGGCCGAACTGGCGGTGCTCGCCGGGTACGGCTTCCTCGCCGCGTTCGCCTACGGCACGGTGATGAACATGGCGGGCTGGCCCTTCATGAGCGCCCTCGCCTCGAACGTGGCCTTCGACCCGCACGCCCCTGTCGCGGCGAACCTGGCCCGTTTCGTCGCGTACTGCGTCGCCACCTCGCTCGGCTGGGACCTGGGCCGGGCCGTCGTCACCGTCGTCCTGACGCTCACCGTCGGCCCCGCGGTGCTCAGGGCGCTGCGCCGGGCCACGCGCCGGGCGGCCTTCGAGACGCCGGTCACGTTCGACACCGCCGGCAGGTGAGGTCCCCCACGTGACCCGGGTCATGTACGAGGCGGGGCCGTAGGGACAAGGCCCGGTCACGGCTCCGGCCCTCCCGGCGCATGCGGCCATGCGTAGTACAAGGGGTCGTTGCACGCGTCCGGTGCGGCTGTTTCCGTGGACGCGTGGACGACGGCGAGCGCTACGGCGGCGCGTGCGGCGCCCGGGACTTCCGGCAGGCCAACCACTGGCACTGAGCAGGCCCACCCCACAGACCGAAGGCGGCGGCCCCCTGATCCCCGGGGCCGTCGCCTTCGCCATGCCCATGGGGCCTGTCAGCCGGTGCTCACCGGCAGTTCCTTCACCCCGTTGATCCACGCGGACCGCAGCCGGCGCGGATCCCCGGCCAGCCGCAGTCCGGGCATGGCGTCGGCGATGGCGTCGAAGATGAGGTTGATCTCCAGCACGGCGAGGGACTTGCCCAGGCAGTAGTGGGGACCGCCGCCGCCGAAACCGAGGTGCGGGTTGGGGTCGCGGGTGATGTCGAAGGTGTCCGGGTCGTCGAAGACCTCGGGGTCGTGGTTGGCCGAGGCGTAGAACAAGCCGAGCCGGTCGCCCGCGCGGATGCGCTTGCCGCCGAGTTCGGTGTCCTGGGTGGCCGTGCGCTGGAAGGCGGCGACCGGGGTGGCCCAGCGCACGATCTCCTCGGCCGCCGTCCGCGGGCGGTCGCTCTTGTACAGCTCCCACTGGCCGGGGTGGGTGAGGAAGGCGTGCATGCCGTGGGTGATGGCGTTGCGGGTGGTCTCGTTGCCCGCGACGGCCAGCATCAGCACGAAGAAGCCGAACTCGTCGGAGCCGAGGTTGCCCTCGTCCTCCGCGGCGACGAGCTGGGTGACGATGTCGTGGGCCGGGCACCGCTTGCGGTCGGCGGCCATGTTCATCGCGTAGGCGATGATCTCCGTGGCGGACTCGGCGCCGATCTCCGCGGTGATGGCGTACTCGGGGTCGTCGTACGCGATCATCTTGTTGGACCAGTCGAAGATCTTGTCGCGGTCCTCCTGGGGGACGCCCATCAGCTCGGCGATCGCCTGGAGAGGCAGTTCGCAGGCGACCTGGGTGACGAAGTCGAACGGCCCGGTGCGCGCGCGGGCGGAGGCGACGATGGCGTGGGCCCGGTCGCGCAGGCGCTCCTCCAGGGCGCGGATCGCCCGCGGCGTGAACCCGCGCTGCACGATCTGCCGGACGCGGGTGTGCTCCGGCGGGTCCATGTTCAGCAGGATCAGCCGCTGCGCGTCGATGGCGTCGCGTTCGATCTGCTCGTTGAAGCGGATGATCGCCGTGTTGAGGTACGACGAGAACAACTCGGGGTGCGTGGAGACGTACTTGACGTCGGCGTGCCGGGTGACCGCCCAGTAGCCCTCGTCCTGGAAGCCGGCGAGACCGGCCGGCTGCGGCACCCAGCAGACCGGTTCGGCCCGGCGCAGCTCGGCGAACTCCGGCAGGGGCACGCGGTGGTGCAGCAGGTCGGGGTCGGTGAAGTCGAACCCCTCGGGCAGCGCGGGACAGGGCATGGGCGGCTCCCACCACTCGTACCGACTCATCGGTCTGACGGCCCATCAGCTGTGCGGAGTTGCGGTGACGGTAGTAACGGGTTCTACAAGTGGCAAGGGGCACGGGCCCGCCAATTGCCCGCACGACCCTTGCAGTCACCGAGCGGCCCTCAGCACACTGCTTGCAGAACTAGAACGCGTACTAGTTCCGCTGAGCCTCCCGGAGAGGACCCGCACCCATGGCTGCCGAACCTGTGATCGTCGAAGCCGTACGCACTCCCATCGGCAAGCGCGGCGGCGCGCTCGCCCCGCTGCACCCCGCCTACCTCCTGGGCGAGACCTACCGCGAGCTCCTCGGCCGCACCGGCATTCCCGCCGACTGCGTCGAGCAGATCGTCGGCGGTACGGTCACGCACGCCGGGGAGCAGTCCATGAACCCCGCGCGCACGGCCTGGCTGACCATGGGACTGCCGTACGAGACGGCCGCGACGACCGTCGACGCGCAGTGCGGCTCCTCCCAGCAGGCCTCGCACATGGTGGCCAACATGGTCACCGCCGGCGTGATCGACGTCGGCATCTCGTGCGGCGTGGAATCGATGTCGCGGGTGCCGCTGGGGTCGGGCTCCAAGCACGGGCCGGGCAAGCCCTTCCCCGACGAGTGGAACGTGGACCTGCCGAACCAGTTCGAGGCGGCCGAGAGGATCGCCCGGCATCGTGGTCTGACCCGTGAGGACGTCGACGCGCTGGGCCTCGTCTCGCAGGAACGGGCCGCCCACGCCTGGGCGGAGGAGCGTTTCAAACGGGAGACGTTCGCGGTCCAGGTCCCCACGACCGAGGAGGAGCAGCACGCCGGGCAGGGCATGTGGCGCCTGGTCGACAAGGACGAGGGGCTGCGCGACACGACGGCGGAGGCGCTGGCCGCCCTGAAGCCGATCATGCCGACGGCGGTGCACACGGCGGGCAACTCGTCGCAGATCTCCGACGGGGCGGCGGCGATCATGTGGGCGTCGAAGCGGATGACCCGGGCGCTGAAACTGCGCCCCCGGGCCCGGATCGTGGCCCAGGCGCTGGTCGGTTCCGACCCGCACTTCCACCTCGACGGCCCGGTCGACGCGACGAACGCCGTGCTGGGCAAGGCCGGGATGTCGTTGAAGGACATCGACCTCGTGGAGATCAACGAGGCGTTCGCGTCCGTGGTGCTGAGCTGGGCGCGGGTCTTCGACCAGGACCTGGAGAAGGTGAACGTCAACGGCGGCGCCATCGCGCTCGGGCACCCGGTGGGAGCGACCGGGGCCCGGCTCATCACGACGGCGCTTCACGAACTGGAGCGCGCGGACAGGGAGTTCGCGCTGATCACGATGTGCGCGGGTGGCGGTTTGGCCACCGGCACGATCATTCAGCGGTTGTAGACGCCCAGTTGACGAAGGTGGCGAAGGCGGCGGGATCGAGGGTGAGCATCGGTCCCGCCGGGGTCTTGCTGTCGCGTATGGCGACAGCGGCCTCCGGGGTTTCGGCGACTTCGAGGCACTGGCCGCCTTGGTCACTGCTGTAGGACGACTTACGCCAGGCCAGGGCTCCGATCGGCGCGCATTCGACGCATTCGCCGCCTTGATCGCTGCTGTAGCTGGACCTACGCCACTGAGTCCCCGCCGGAATCGCGATGCGCGCCATAGCGTTCCTCCATCACTCGCCGGATCAACTCCGCCGAATCCCTGAGGGAGAGCGCGGCGGCCTGAAGATGATCGTAACGGAGCGAGCAGTCCTTTACGGTGTTCAGGTTCGCAGTCGGATGCCCGCTGCCGTAGCTCTCCGTATAGACGATGGTCGGGTCGCCGGCAAAGTGGTAGAGGTCGAATGAGCCTGTCAGTCCCGCGTGCGCTCCCACCGAAAGCGGCAGCACCTGAACGTTGATCCGAGGGTTGCTCTCGAAGGACAACAAGTGGGCGAGTTGCTCCCGCATCACCTCCGGCCCACCGATCTCCAGGTGCAGTGCGGCTTCACTGAGGACCGCCCAGAAGACCGGCGGCTCCCCCTTCTCGAAGACCCGCTGGCGAGCCAAACGCACCGCCGTGCGGTCTTCGAGGTCGCTCTGGTCCAACGCGCCGAGCACGGCCCGCGCGTACCCCTGCGTCTGGAGCAGCCCGAGGACCATGTGGGTCTGGAAGGAACAGATCTCCGTGGCCCGCATCTCCAGTTCGGCCACCTGCTGGAACCAGGCCGGAAGCCGACTCCGCAGCACCAGTTCGACCAGCCGCGAGAACAAGCCGTCCGTCCCCAGCGCCGCATCCGCCCGCTCACTGAACTCCGGCGTCGGAACCTTGCGGGCCGTCTCGATCTGGCCCACCAGGGAGCCGGTGTAGTTGAGGATTCCCCCGAGCTGCTTCAGGGTCAGCCCGGCCGCCTCCCGGTGACGGCGTAGCTCATAGCCGTAGTAGTCGAGCGGGGAGGCGCCCGGGTCAAGGGCGTTGATGTTGGTCACGCAGAGCCCCTCTCACGCAACTCCGTCCACCACAGGACGGGTTGTATCCGTTCCGTAGCCGAGGGTAGTCACCGCACGTCAGCCTCGTACCGTGAACGAATACATTCCCGCCCGGTACACGATGCGCCTCACCGTCGGCTCGCACGCCCCCCGGCACATCCGCCGTATCGTCCGCTCCTTCCTCGAAGAGTGGCGCATGCCCGAGCTGTCGGACGCCGTGGAGCTGGGCGTGACGGAGCTGCTCGCCAACGTCGTGCGGCACGTCCCGGACCGCCGCTGCGCGCTGCTGTTGCTGCGACAGCGCACCGGCGTACGGGTGGAGGTCACGGACGGCAGTGACGAACTGCCGCGCACACCGCATCCGCCGGCCACGGACGCCGAGAACGGCCGGGGGCTGCTCCTGCTCGACGCGATGGCCGACAAGTGGGGCGTGTCGCTGTGGTCCGGGGGCGGGAAGACCGTGTGGTTCGAGTGCGAGACCGACTCCGTCTCCTGCCGCGGGCAATGAACGCCCGCGCCCCTTTCCACGTCTAGGAGACCGTGGTCTCAGCCCAACTCACCCCGCCCGGGACGGCTACGCCCCCGCGCGAGCACCCCGTCCGCTCCCTCTACGAACGCCACCGCGTCCCGCTCCTCGCCACGCTCCCGATGGTCCCGCTGTACGCGGTCTGGTGGCTGTTCCTCGCCACCGGCGGGGGTGACCTGGCCGCTCAGTACGCCTGGGCCGGGTTCGTCTCGGAGCACGGCGGGTCCGCGTACAACCTGTCCTGGTACGGCGGCACGCACACCGCCCACTACAGCCTGGTGGCGCCGTACCTGACGGCCGCCCTGGGCGTCCGCACGGTCACCGTGCTGTCCGGGATCGCCGCCTCCTGGCTCGCCGCCGTGCTGATCAGGCGTACCGGGACGCCCCGGCCCCTCGGCCCGGCCCTGCTCGCCTCCCTCGCACTGTGGTGCAACGTCGCCTCGGGGCGGACGGCGTTCGCGCTCGGCGTCGCCCTCGGGCTGGCCGCGTGCGTGCCGCTCATCCGTCACAAGCGCATCCTGCTCGCCGCCGCCTACGCCACCCTGGCCACCATGGCCTCGCCGGTCGCCGGGCTGTTCCTCGCCGTCGTGGGGGTGGGCTTCCTGCACGCGCGGGAGGTGGCCCGGGCCGGGGCCCTGCTGGTGCCGCCCGTCGTCGTGGTCGGTCTGACCGCTCTCCTCTTCCCGTTCACCGGCGAGCAGCCGATGCCGGAGTCGCACGTCTGGCCGCCCGTCGTCCTCGCTGCGGCCGTCGCCGTACTGGCCCCGTCCCGCTGGCGGACGGCCCGCCGGAGCGCGGCGGTGTACGCGGCCGGGACGCTCCTGGTGTACTTCCTCCCCTCCCCGGTCGGCACGGACGTCGAGCGGTTCGCCGAGCTGTTCGCCCCGGCCGTGCTCCTGGCGGCGCTGCTGTCCCTGCCCCGTCTGGCCCGGGCGCGGCGCGTCCTGCTCGTCGCCGCGCTCGTGTGCTCGGTGATCTGGGTCGGCCAGAAGACGGCCGACGATCTGAGGGCGTCGACCGGCGTGCCGGCCTGGGCCTCCGACACGCGAGGCGTGCTGCGGGCGCTGGACCGGCTCGGCGCCGACCGCGCCCGCGTCGAGGTCGTCCCGGCGCGCGATCACCGCGAGGCCTCCGGGCTCGGCCCGCACCTGAGTCTGGCCCGCGGCTGGAACCGTCAACTCGACGTGGAGCGCGGCCGTCTGTTCTACGACGGCACCTTCTCCGCCGCCGCCTACCGTGCCTGGCTGGACCGCTGGGCGGTCGGCTTCGTCGCCCTGCCGGAGGCGAGCCCCGACGGCTACGCGCGGCAGGAGGCCCGGCTGCTCCGCGAGCGGCGTCCCGACTGGCTGGAGCCGGTCTGGCGGGACGCGCACTGGACGGTGTTCCGGGTTCGCGACGCCGTCCCGCTCGTCTCCTCGCCCGGCTCGGTCGTCCGCGCGTCCCCCGACGAACTGGTGCTGCGGGTGCCGCGGCCCGGCCAGGTGACCGTACGGGTCGCCTACTCGCCGTGGCTGCGCAGCGACGGTGGCTGCCTCAGCCGCGACGGCGAGTTCACCCGGCTCGGCGTGCTCGCCGCCGGGGAGTACCGGATCAGCTCGGAGTACGGTCCTTCCGCCGATCCGCAGTCTCGCTGCTGAGCTCGCCGGCCGCCGTGACGGTGCGCGCCCGCGGGCCCTGGAGGAGGTACGTGAGGCCGAAGCCGGCGGCGACCACCACCGCTCCCCCGGCCGCGTCGAGCACCCAGTGGTTGGCCGTCGCGACGATCGAGGAGGCCGTGAACAGCGGATGCAGCAGGCCGAGCGCCTTCATCCACCACCGCCGCGCCAGGACGGCGATCACGATGCCGCACCACAGCGCCCAGCCGAAGTGCAGGGACGGCATGGCCGCGTACTGGTTGGTCAGGTGCGTGAGCGTGCCGTAGTCGGGCCGGGAGAAGTCCTGGGGGCCGTGCACGGTGTCGATGAAGCCGAGCCCCGGCATCAGGCGGGGCGGGGCGAGGGGGTACAGCCAGAAACCGGCCAGGGCCAGCAGGGTGGCGAAGCCGAGGGCGGAGCGCGCCCAGCGGTAGTCGCCGGGGCGGCGCAGGTAGAGGACCGCGAGGACGGTGAGCGGCACGATGAAGTGGAACGACGTGTAGTAGTGGTCGAGGAATTCCCGTAGCCAGTCGATCCTGGCGACGGTGTGGTTGACCCAGTGCTCGACGTCGAGGCGCAGGGCGCGCTCCAGGCCGTGAATCTGCGCGCCGTGCTCCTCGGCCTCGGCGCGCCCGGCCGAGTTGCTGCCGCCGGTGGCGGCGAGGCGGACCTCGGAGTAGGCGGCGTAGGTGACGCGGAGGAGGAGCAGTTCCAGGAGCAGGCTGGGCCGGGTGAGGACCCGGCGCAGGAACGGCATCAGCGGCACGTGCCGGAAGCGGGACGGGACGGCGGGGGCGTACGCGACCGGCAGCGGCGAGCGGTGGTACGGCGAGGTGCGGGGCAGGAACGGCACGGCCGTGGCGGCGGCGAGTGCGGTCAGCAGGACGGCGTTGTCGCGCAGTGGGCGCAGGGCGTCCATGTCCGGCAGCAGCATGGTGGCCGGGAGGGTCATGACCAGGACGACGGTGACCGGCCACACGTACCGGTTCGAGGCGCGTCTGCCGACCCGGCCGACCACCGCGAGCAGCAGCCACAGCAGCTGGTGCTGCCAGGCCGTGGGCGAGACGACGAGCGCGGCGCAGCCGGTGATCGCGACGGCGAGCAGCAGCCGGCCGTCGCGGAAGCAGCGCACGGCCCGGCGCAGGGCCAGGACGGCGACGGCCGCGCCGAGCACCAGGAAGAGGGCGACCTCCGGGGGGCCGTGCAGGCCGAGCCGGAGCAGGGCACCGTGCAGGGACTGGTTGGCGAGGTCGTCGGCGGGGCCGCCGAGGCCGACGCCCGCCATGTGGTGGACCCAGTAGCGGGAGGAGTCGTGCGGCATCGCCGCCCAGGCCAGGCCGGTGCAGACGGTGAAGGTGACGCCGGTGCCGAGCGCGGCCCGCCTGCGGCCGGTGCACCACAGCAGGGGCGCGAACAGCAGCAGGGTGGGCTGGAGCGCCGCTGCGAGGCCGATGAGCAGGCCGCTGGCGCGCTGGCCGTGCGCGACGAAGCAGCCGAGCAGGACGAGCAGGACCGGGATGATGCTGGTCTGGCCGAGCCACAGGGTGGTGCGGACGGGCAGGGACAGCATGAGCAGGCTGATGGCGACGGGGGCGGCCAACAGGGCGGTGCGGCGGCTGACCGGCCGGGGCAGGGCGCGGGCGGCGATCAGGCCGAGGGCGACGACGAGCAGCAGGGTGCCGAACGTCCAGCCCCAGCCGAGGGCCTGCTCGGCCGAACGGGTGAGGGGCTTGAGGACGAGGCCACCGAAGGGGGTGCCCGTGAAGCGGGTGGAGTCGTAGAGCGAGCCGTTGACGTGCAGCACGCCGTTCGGGCCGACCCAGGTCTCCAGGTCCGTCAGCCGCTCACCGCGCGGGGTGGCGAGGACGAGGGCCGGCTGCCGGGCGGCGAGGAGGGCGGCGATCAGCCACAGGCCCAGGCGGGTGACGCGCAGGCGCGTGCGGGCGTCACCGGCGGCCGTCGCTCCGAGGTCCTTCGCCGGTGGTCCGCTGTGATCCGCATTCGCCACGCCTTGTCGGCCTCCCACACCAGTTCATCCCATATGTCTCGAATGTGGGAATTCCTCCTGCGCACCCTATGGGGAGTGCGCGCCCTCGGGGAAGAAGGCGCGGCAACGGTGGATTCACCGCACCGTCACCTCGTGCGGAAGCGAGAAGGATCACATGAAGATCGGCGGGGAACCGCCTGGCCGGGGCAGAAGCACCAGCACAGCCACGGTTTACGTGCAGCGTGCAACGAACGGCATACCGCACGTGAGCGGAGCAAATCCGCCTATCGTCGCTTTTTCGGCCCGTACGACAGCGCCGCCGCGCGGGACCGCGTCCCTGTCCCCGTCGAAAGGTAGGCGAGCGAGTCTTGTCGACTGCCTCAGTCGTCGCCCCCGCGTCCCTCGGCAAGAGCCGCACCGCGAAGAGCCCCGATCCCACCGTCACCGACCCCGCGCTGGTCAAGCGCGCCGTGAAGGCGGCCGCGCTCGGCAACGCGATGGAATGGTTCGACTTCGGCGTCTACAGCTACATCGCGGTCACCCTGGGCAAGGTCTTCTTCCCCTCCGGCAACCCCACCGCCCAGCTGCTGTCCACCTTCGGCGCCTTCGCCGCGGCCTTCCTGGTCCGCCCCCTCGGCGGCATGGTCTTCGGCCCGCTCGGCGACCGCGTCGGCCGCCAGAAGGTCCTCGCCCTCACCATGATCATGATGGCGGCGGGCACCTTCGCGATCGGCCTGATCCCGTCGTACGCGACGATCGGTGTCGGCGCGCCGATCCTGCTCCTGGTGGCCCGGCTGGTGCAGGGCTTCTCCACCGGCGGCGAGTACGCGGGCGCCTCCACGTTCATCGCCGAGTACTCCCCCGACAAGCGGCGCGGCTTCCTCGGCAGCTGGCTGGAGTTCGGCACGCTCGCCGGTTACATCGGCGGCGCGGGCCTGGTCACGATCATGACCACCCTGCTCTCCGCCGACGACCTGACCTCCTGGGGCTGGCGCATCCCGTTCCTGGTCGCGGGCCCGATGGGCCTCATCGGCCTCTACCTGCGGCTGCGCCTGGAGGAGACCCCGGCGTTCGCGGCGGAGGCGGAGAAGGCCGAGAACAACCGCCCGAAGACGCCGCTGCGCGAGATGGTCACCGGCCAGTGGCGCGCGCTGCTCCTCTGCGTCGGCCTGGTGCTGGTCTTCAACGTCACCGACTACATGCTGCTGTCGTACATGCCGAGCTACCTGACCGGTCAGCTCCACTACGACGAGACGCACGGTCTGCTGGTGGTGCTCGGCGTGATGGCCGTGATGATGGTCGTCCAGCCGTTCGCCGGTGCGCTGACCGACCGCGTCGGCCGCCGCCCGGTGATCGCCGCCGGCTGCGCGGGCTTCCTGCTGCTGTCCGTCCCGGCCCTGCTGCTGATCCGCCAGGGCAGCCTGCTCGCCGTCGCGCTCGGCATGGGCGCTCTCGGCCTGCTGCTGGTCTGCTTCACGTCGGCGATGCCCTCCGCACTGCCGGCGCTGTTCCCGACGAAGGTCCGCTACGGCTCGCTGTCGATCGGCTTCAACGTCTCCGTGTCCCTGTTCGGCGGCACGACCCCGTTGGTGGTCACGGCTCTGATCGGCGCGACCGGGAACATGATGATGCCCGCGTACTACATGATGGCCGCGGCCGTGATCGGCGGTTTCGCGGTGTGGCGCATGGCGGAGTCGGCGGGGCGTCCGCTGCCCGGCTCGGCGCCCTCGGTGGCGGGCCGACACGCCGAGTGAAATCCCGCTGACAGCGACCCGCGCACCAACTATGTTCGTCAGCGCCAGTAGTTAGGGATGCTAACTATGCTGACGAAAGGTAGAGGCGCATGAGCGAGTCGCACGTCTGGGACGAGGTCGACGCCTACTTCACCGCCCACCTCGCCCCGGACGACGAAGCCCTGGCGGCCGCCCTGCGGGACAGCGACGCCGCCGGGCTTCCGCACATCAACGTCGCCGCGAACCAGGGCAAGCTGCTCCAGCTCCTCGCCCAGATCCAGGGCGCCCGGCACATCCTGGAGATCGGCACACTCGGCGGCTACAGCACCATCTGGCTGGGCCGCGCCCTGCCCGCCGACGGGCGCCTGGTCTCCCTGGAGTACGACCCCCGGCACGCCGAGGTCGCCGTGCGCAACATCGCCCGCGCGGGCCTGGACAAGCTCGTCGAGGTCCGGGTGGGCCCGGCCCTGGAGTCGCTGCCCAAGCTGGCCGACGAGAACCCGCCGCCGTTCGACCTGGTCTTCATCGACGCCGACAAGGCCAACAACCCGCACTACGTGGAGTGGGCGGTCCGCCTCACCCGGACGGGCAGCCTGATCGTCCTCGACAACGTCGTACGCGGCGGCCGGGTCGTCGACGCCGACAGCACCGCGCCGGACGTGACGGGCACCCGCGGCGCGATCGAGCTGATCGCCGGCCATCCGAGGCTGAGCGGCACCGCGATCCAGACGGTCGGCATGAAGGGCTACGACGGATTCGCCCTGGCACGCGTACTGGCGTGAGGCGCTGCCGTCACACGGCGCCAGGCCCCGCCGTCACAGGGGATGAGGCCCTGCCGTCACGCCGCGTGCGGGCCCGTCCTCACGCCTCGTGATAGAAGCCCACGTTGACGCTGCGCGGGGCCGTGCGGTCCTGGACGATGATCTCGCCGCTGCCGCCCCTGGGCAGCGGGACGGTGCCGCCGTAGGCCAGGGGCTGGACGTACTCCCCCATCGTCAGCCGCACCTCGGAGGACGGGTCGGGCTGGGAGCCGCGCAGCCAGGTGACCTGCCAGGTCCCCTCCGGCCCGCACAGGAACTCCAGGTGGACACGGGAGACGAACAGCCAGTCGTCCGGCCTGCTCAGGCGGCACACCGACCTGTCGCGGCCCACCCGCAGCACCGCGCCCGGCTCGCTGGGCGCTTCGGCCATGAGCATCCCGGCCGTGGCGCCCGCCTCCGCCTCCGCGACGGTGGCCATGGTGAGTTCGAGCACGTGCGCTCCTTCTGAGACGTCCTGGGCGGGGCTGCCAGGCACTTGGCCCGCCGAATGATAGAACGCCAGGCCGCGCGGTGTCCGGCACAATGGCCTCATGACCGAGCGAAAGCCACCAGGCGTCGACTTCGAGTCGTGGGTCGACCGGCAGATCCGTGACGCGGAGGCGCGCGGGGAGTTCGACCGGCTGCCCGGAGCGGGCGAACCGCTCCCCCGTGACGTCGAGAGCACCTACGACGAACTGTGGTGGGTGAAGCGGAAGATGGCGCGCGAGGGCTTCTCCGTCCTCCCGCCGACGCTGGCGCTGCGCAAGGAGGCGGAGGACGCGCTCGAGGCCGCGCTCGCGGCCCCCTCGGAGCGGATCGTGCGGAAGATCATCGGCGAGATCAACGACAAGGTCCGCGAGATGATGTTCAAGCCGCCGCCCGGCCCCCCGCTGGGAAAGAAGCCGTACGACGTCGAGGACGTCGTACGGCAGTGGCGGGAGCGCCGGGCGCAGGGGTGACCGGAGCGGTCACCCCGTCTCACACGTGCAGCAGCCGTTCGGCCAGCTCGCGATAGTCCTTCAGGGCCAGCCGGAGCTGCTCGGTGTCGGCGGACGACGCGGAGCCGCCTTGGCCGCCCTCGACGGACTGCCAGGAGTGGCGCAGCGTGCGCCGGCGCTCGGTCACGGCCTCGGTGAAGCGGGCCGCTATCTCCTCCAGCACGTGGTCGGCCTCCTCGACGGCGGCCCGGGGCCCGTCGACGAACCCGGCGACGGCGTGCTGCAACCGCGAGCCCAGCTTGTCGGAATCGTCGGCCGCGAGCAGGTGGGCCCGGTTCTTGGCGGCGCCCACCTTGTCGGGGCCGGTGCCGTAGGAGTCACCGCCGGGTGTGCCGGAGCCGTGCCGACCGGTGCCGTGCGTCGCGGCGCGGTCCGCGTCGGTGCCGTGCGTGGTTCCGCGGTCGGCACCGGCGTCGTGTGTGACACCGCGGTCCGTCGCGCCGCCGTGCGTCGTGAGGTCGCGGTCCGTCTCCGGGGTGCGGGAGATGCCGGGTGCGGTCGGGCCGCGGCCGGTGCCCGGCGTGCTCTCGCCGCGGGCGTCCGGGCCGGTCGGCGGGTGGTCGCCGGGCGGGCGGGTCATGTCGGTCATCTGCCTCAACTCTCCTTCGCCTGACGTCGGTTCATCGCCCACGGCATGTGTCCGCCGCGGGCCGGAGCCTTGCGTCCGCCGTTCAGCCCGGCACGCTCGTGCCCGTCGTGCCGGGTCTCCTCGTGACGTCCGGCGGTGTGGCCGCCGTCGTGGCGGGCCGGCTTCACCAGCTCCTCGAACAGGGCGCGGGCCGCCACCATGGCCTCCCGCATGTCTTCCGTACCCTGGCCGCCGTCACGGGCGTCCTCCGCGCGCAGATGCGCGGCGCGGTGCACGCGCCGGTAGCCGTCCACGTGGTGGGCGTGGTGCACGGACAGCGCGGCCAGCTGTTCCTCGTACTGTCCGCCGCCCGGGAAGCCCCGGACACCGGCGACTTCGGCCAGCAGCCGGTCCGCCTCGGCGACAGCCTCGCGCGGCGAGTCGACGAACCGCTCCTGAGCGGCCGTCCAGCGCGCCTCGTACTGCTGGCGCTGTGCCGGCTCAAGGGACCGCAGGCGCAGGTCGCCGTGGCGCTGCACGCGCTCGGTCAGCTCGCGCTCGGCCGCTTTGGTGTCCCCGTCGTGCCGGGCGACGGCCCGGTCGTACTCGGGTCCGAAGCGCCGCTTCAGGTTCGGGCCACGCCGGGGCCCGCGGGCGCGCAGGGTCATGACGGCCGCGATGATGACGACGACCGCCGCGATCACGATCAGAGCAATGATCAGGCCAGTGGACATGGATGCCTTCCGGGTTCTCGGCCCAACCGGCTCTCCTCGCGAGCCGGTTCGCCCGTCGGGTTGCCCCAAAGCCCGCCCCCAAACGGCGTCCGGGCGCAACCGGGGCGCGCAGTTGTGGCCGGAACTATTCCGTTGCGTGTCCACCGGGGCGCCTGTGCACCATGCGGTTCATGACCTGGACCGTGACCCCGGAACCGTACGACTCCCCCGTCGCCGCCGCTCTCTGGCGGGCCTACTACACCGAGGTCAGCGACCGCTGGTACCTGCTCCACGAGGGGCGCCGGACCGACCCGGCCGAGCTGGATCGGGAGATCGCCGCCCAGCCGGGTGCCGAACTCACGCCGCCGCGGGGACGGTTGCTGATCGCCCGGTACGGCGGTGAGCCGGCCGGAAGCGCGGGCGTACGGCTCCTGGACGGCACGACCGCCGAGCTCACCCGGGTGTTCCTGCACGCGTCGATGCGCGGCCGCGGCGGCGCCCCGCTCCTGGTCGGGGCCGCCGAGGACGCCGCCCGCGCCCTGGGGGCCACGCGGATGATCCTCGACACCCGCCGCGATCTCGTCGAGGCCCGCGGCCTCTACGCCCGCCTCGGTTACCGGGAGACCGCGCCGCACAACGACGACCCCTACGCCGACCATTGGTTCAGCAAGGACCTGGCCTGACCTCAGGCCGTCTCCCGCGTGACGCGCGCGGCGTACGGCCGCTCGCGGCGCGATCCGCACAGTTCGCCGTTCATCTCCCGCACCAGGTCGGCCAGATCGGCCGGCCGGTCCGGTCCCCACCAGTCGCCGAGCAGTTCGGCGAGCGACTCCTCGCGGGCCGCGGCCAGCCGGCCGGCGACCTCGCGTCCCTGCTCGGTCAGGACCATGTCGACGCCCCGGCGCACGGCGAGGCGGCGCTCCTCGGCCTGCCGCGCGGCCTCCATGACGACGGTCAGGGGCACCGGCATCGTGTCGGCGAGCACGGCGGGCTCCACCGAGCCGAAGCGCCGCATCCGCAGCAGCAGCCAGCTCGTCGCGGGCAGCAGGTCGTAGCCCGCCCGGGCGGTGATCCTCCGGTAGATCTCGCGCCGCCCCGCGCGGGTGCCCAGCACCGACAGCGCGCGGCACACCTCGTCGTGGGAGGACCGCTCGACGGGGTTGCTGGCCAGGGTCTCGGTGACGTCGGGCGCGGTGACCGAGGCGCGCAGCCGGTCCTCCTTGAGGAACCAGGCCAGCACGAAGCCGAGGAGCGCGACCGGGGCGGCGTACAGGAAGACGTCCGTGATGGAGACGGCGTAGGCGTGCAGGGCCGGCGGGCGCAGGCCGGGCGGCAGGGCGGCGATGCCGCGCGGGTCGGCCTCCAGCGTGTCCACGGAGACGCCGGCCGGCAGACGCGTGCCCGCGAAGGCGTCCGTGAGCCGGTCGCCGAGCCGCCCCGCGAAGACCGTGCCGAAGACGGCCACTCCGAACGAGGCGCCGATCGAGCGGAAGAACGTCGCACCGGAGGTGGCCACGCCCAGGTCCTCGTAGCCGACGGCGTTCTGCACGATGAGCACGAGGACCTGCATGACCAGGCCGAGGCCCAGCCCGAAGACGAAGAAGCAGCCGCTCAGCTCGGCGGTGGAGCTGTGCTCGTCGAGCCGGTGCAGCAGGAGCAGCCCGAGCGTGGTGATGCCGGTGCCGGCGATCGGGAACACCTTCCAGCGCCCGGTGCGGCTGACGATCTGGCCGGAGGCGGTCGAGGCCAGCAGCAGCCCCAGCACCATCGGCAGCATGTGCACACCGGACATGGTCGGGCTGACGCCCTGCACGACCTGGAGGAAGGTCGGCAGGTAGGTCATGGCGCCGAACATCGCGAACCCGACGACGAAGCTGATCACGGCCGACAGGGTGAAGGTGCGCACCCGGAACAGCTTCAGCGGCAGCACGGGCTCGGCGGCCCGCCGCTCGACGGCCACGAAGGCGACGGCGAGGGCGACGCCCAGGACCGCGAGGCCGGCGATCCGCCAGGAACCCCACGCCCAGGTCGTCCCGCCGAGCGAGGCGACCAGCACCAGGCAGGTGGCGACGGCGGCGATGAGGAAGGTGCCGAGGTAGTCGATGACGTGCCGGCGTGCCGTGCGCGGGATGTGCAGGACGGCCGCGATCACGGCGAGCGCGACGACGCCGACCGGCAGGTTGACATAGAACACCCAGCGCCAGCTCAGGTGCTGGGTGAACAGCCCGCCGAGCAGCGGTCCGAGGACACTGGTCGCGCCGAAGACGGCACCGAACAGCCCCTGGTAGCGGCCGCGTTCACGCGGAGGCACCAAGTCGCCGACGATCGCCATCGACAGCACGATCAGCCCGCCGCCGCCGAGTCCCTGAAGGGCCCGGAACGCGATCAGCTGCCCCATGTCCTGAGCCGTGCCGCACAGCGCGGACCCGATCAGGAAGATCACGATCGCGGTCTGGAACAGCCTCTTGCGCCCGTACTGGTCGCCGAGTTTGCCCCACAGGGGGGTGGCGGCGGTCGCGGCCAGCAGATACGCGGTGACCACCCAGGACAGGTGATCAAGACCACCGAGATCGCTGACGATGGTGGGCAGCGCGGTCGACACGATGGTCTGGTCCAGGGCGGCCAGCAGCATGCCGAGGAGCAGGGCACCGATGGAGACCATGACGTTCCCGGGCACCCGCTCCCGAGCCGCGGCGTTCTGGGGCGACAGTGTGGCGGCGTTCGCGTCCCCGGCCATATGACCTCCCGAGCTCCTGTGACATTTTCCATCGTGACCGCTGTGACCTGTTATGGCCCGCCGGGCCCTTTTGGAAGCCGTGGTTCCGGGGGCTCGCCGACCGCGCTGTGGAGAAGATCTGGATAATCTCTGGAGTTCGCGAGGGGAGGGAGGAACGCGTGGAACCGCTGAACGGCCACCCGTGCCCGGAGTGCGGCGCACCCAGACAGCGGGACAACACCCCCGCCTGCGCCTGCACCCACCGCGCCGCGGAGGCCCTGCGCGACGCCCGCTCGGCCCAGGCGGCGGCGGCGGAGGACTTCGACCCCCTGCGGATCCGCCCGTACGTGGAGATCGACGGCGGCGCCCCCGGGGGCACGCCGGAGAACGGCCCGTCCCCGGCCCCCGGCACGGCACAGGCATCCGCGCGGGACACCGGCCCGGCGGACGCGGCACGCGCTCAGGGCACCGGGCCCGCGGCGCGGAGCAGCGCGGCGACGGCGCACGACAACGCCTCTCCGCCGCGCCAAGGCACTTCGCAGACCCCCGCGGACGCCCCCGGAGAGCCGGCAGCCGTCACCGCCTCCCCGCACACCGGCGCCCCCGGGCGTGCCGCCCTGCCGGGTCTCCCCGCCGACGCCACCACGCCCCTGCCGCCGGTGGGCCCGCAGGACCCGGACGCGACCGCCGTGCTGCCCGCCGCCGCACCGGCCACCGCGGCGCTACCGACGCCCCTGCCCCCTGCCGCGACCGAGCCGAGCGTCACCGACCTGCGGTTGTTCGACGGCGCCGGGGGGACGGCCTCCGGTCCCGCGGAGGGCGGACGGTCCGGCGGGCGCCGGCCGCGTCGGCGCGGCACCCTCCTGGTCGCCGCCGCCGGGGCGTGTGCCGCCGTCGTCGCCGCCGCCGGGTACGCGAGCGGGCTGTTCTCCTACGAGAGCCCGTCCCGGGACACCGCCCTGCCGGACGGCATCCGGGCGAGCGTGCCGGACGCCCCGTCGAGCAGCGCGGCCTCCGCACCGGCGCGGGGCAGCGCGTCGGCGGCTCCGCCGGGACCGGCCGCCCCGGCCCCGTCGCCCTCCCGCAGCGCGAGCCCGTCCGCCTCCCCGTCGCCGTCCGCGCCGAGCGCCTCGGCGAGTCCGTCCGGGTCGCCCTCCCCGTCGGCGCCGCGGACGTCCGCTCCCGCGACCGGCTCCGGTCAGGCGCCCCCCGACAGCAGCCGCCAGAAGACCGGCCCCACCGTCCTGCGCCTGGGCGACCGCGGCCCGGAGGTCACCGAACTCCAGCTCCGGCTGCGCCAGTTGTACCTCTACGACGACGACACCGACGGCGCCTTCGACGACCGGCTCGAGGAGGCGGTCCGCACCTACCAGTGGTCGCGCGGCATCCAGGTGGACGAACTCGGCGTCTACGACCGGGAGACCAGGGCGAAGCTGGAATCGGAAACCCGGGAGCCGTGACCGGCCCGGTCGCCCTATGGTGACGGCGTGACTGTTCGGGTGATCGTGCTCAACGGCGGTTCGAGTTCGGGCAAGTCCGGGATCGTTCGGTGCCTGCAAGATGTCCTGCCCGGCCCGTGGCTGGCCTTCGGCGTCGACTCGTTCGTCGACGGGCTGCCCGCGAGACTGCGGGGCTCGGACGGCGGGATCACGTTCGCGGCGGACGGCGGCGTGCGTGTGGGCGCGGAGTTCCGGGCCCTGGACGCGGCCTGGACCGAGGGCATCGCCGCCATGGCCCGCGCGGGCGCCGGGATCATCGTCGACGACGTCTTCCTCGGCGGTCCGGCGTCCCGGCAGCGGTGGGAGAAGGCCCTGTCGGGGCTCGCCGTGCTGTGGGTCGGCGTCCGGTGCGACAGCGACGTCGCCGCGGCGCGCGAGATCGCCCGGGGCGACCGGGTGCGCGGCATGGCCGCGTCACAGGCCCGGATCGTGCACGAGGGTCTGCGCTACGACGTCGAGGTGGACACGACACACACCGAGTCCCTGGACTGCGCACGCGCCATCGCCACCCACCTGACACGCTCGCCCTCGCCCGGCGGTGAGCCCGGCGGGTGAGCCGGGCGGCGGGCCCGGCGGGTGAGCCGGGCGGCGGGCCCGGCGGCGGGCCGGGAGCTGATCCGGTCAGCCGTGGTTCACCCGATGTGCAGGCGGATCGTCCCGTCTGCCGCGGCCTCCACGCGCACCGCCGTCAAGTCCTCCACCACGACGTCCGGCTCGTGGAACGCGGCCCGGGGCCCGACTCCGACGACTGTCATCCCGGCGGCGCGCCCCGCCGCGATCCCCGCGCCGGAGTCCTCGAACACCACACACCGCGCGGGATCCACCCCGAGCTCGGCGGCGCCCTTGAGGAAGCCCTCGGGGTCGGGCTTGCTCGCCCCGACGGACTCGGCGGTCACCCGGACCTCGGGCGAGTCCAGACCGGCCGCGGCCATCCGCGCCGTCGACAGCGGCACGTCCGCGGAGGTCACCAGCGCGTGCGGCAGCCCCCGCAGCGAGGCCAGGAACTCCGGCGCGCCGGGGATCGCCACGACACCGTCCGTGTCGGCCGTCTCCTCGGCGAGCATGCGCGCGTTGTCGGCGTGGTTCTGCTCCATCGGCCGGTCGGGCAGCAGCAGCGCCATGGAGGCGTAGCCCTGCCGGCCGTGGACGACCTTCATGACCTCGTCCCCGTCGAGTCCGTGGCGCTCGGCCCAGCGCCGCCAGACGCGTTCGACCGAGGCGTCGGAGTTGACGAGGGTGCCGTCCATGTCCAGCAGGAGGGCGCGGGCGGTGAGCACGGCGGTGGCCGTCATCGGCAGCTCCAAGGCTCGGGGCGCGTTCCAGCGCGGGAGAGGGCGGACGACGGATCGCGACCGTCACGCCCCGGGAGGGACAAGGCGGCCCCGCCCGCCGGTCAGGGAAAACGGGCGGAGGCCACTTTGTTCCCCCACGGTACAAAACAAGACCGCCCTCGCGCCAGGGGCCCCCGCGAACGTTCACCCACGGTTTGCCTCGCCGGGCTCAGCCGGTCACGGCCTCCCAGAGGCTCCAGATCCCGAGCCCCAGCATCACCAGCGCCGCGATCTGGGTGATCAGCCGCAGCGGCACCTTCTTCATCAGGGCCTTTCCGCCGACGATGCCGAGCCCGGCCACGGCCCACAGCGCGAGCACCGCGCCCAGGCCGACGGAGAGCGGGTCGTCGTAGCGGGCGGCCAGGTTCGCGGTCATGATCTGCGTGAGATCACCGAACTCGGCGACGAGGATGAGCATGAAACCGGCGCCCGAGACCTTCCAGAACGACTGGTTCTCCGGCTTGCGGACCTCTTCCTCGTCCTCGCCCTTCTTCAGCAGCAGCACCGCGGCACCGCCCAGGAAGAGCACGCCCGTGAGGGCCTGCACGATCTGCTGCGGCAGCAGCGTCAGCACGCTGCCGGCCGCGACGGCGAGCGCCACGTGCAGGGCGAACGCGGCGGCGACCCCGGCGAAGACGTAGGAGGCGCGGTAGCGGGTGCCGAGGACGAGGCCGGCGAGGGCGGTCTTGTCCGGCAGTTCTGCGAGGAAGACGACGCCGAAGACGACGGCCGTCACGGTCAGGCTGATCAAGGGTTCCTCAATCGGTCGGGGCCGCCCCACCGAGAGTGCTGCGCCTTCGCACACGACACCTCGGCACGGCAGCACACTCGGCGCCCGCGCCTGAGGGCACGGGCGTGCACTGCTTTGCCGAAGGTCTCGCTGGTAGGCCCCTGGAAGAACCAGGAACCGGCCTCCGGGCGCCGGCTCAGACGAGCTGAGCAGTATGTCGACGGTCCGGCGAAGAGCTACTCCCCTTCTGCGCCGTCCATGGTACGCGACGCCCCCGGCGTGAGAACTTTCCGCCGAACCCTTGTCATGTCATGAACGCGTCACTAACTTCTCACCGGGCGCACACCTGTGCGCAACACGGCACCGCGAGCATTCCCCTCGCTCGCAAGCCAACACCCCCCTCTCCTCCTGGAGTTCGCATGCCCAGGTTCTACGCGCGTCGACGGCTCAGCCTGGCCGCGGCCGCCACCGCGCTCATATCGGCCGCCACCCTGTTCAACGCCCCCACGGCCTCCGCCGCCCTGCCCACCCCCGTGAGCGGCGCCACCGCACGGTCCTACCTCGCCACGCTCACCGTGGCGGCCGAGAACCGCACCGGCTACAACCGCGACCTCTTCCCGCACTGGATCACCCAGTCCGGCACCTGCAACACCCGTGAGGTCGTCCTCAAGCGCGACGGCACCAACGTCCAGCAGGACTCCTCCTGCGCCGCGACCAGCGGCAGCTGGTACTCCCCCTACGACGGCGCCACCTGGACCGCCGCCTCCGACCTCGACATCGACCACCTGGTCCCGCTGGCCGAGGCCTGGGACTCGGGCGCCGGCTCCTGGACGACCTCCCGCCGCCAGTCGTTCGCCAACGACCTCACCCGCCCCCAGCTGATCGCGGTCACCGACAACGTCAACCAGGCCAAGGGCGACCAGGACCCGGCCACCTGGATGCCCTCCCGGACGGCGTACCGCTGCACCTACGTCCGCGCCTGGGTGCAGGTGAAGTACTACTACGGCCTCTCGGTCGACCCGGCCGAGAAGTCCGCGCTGACGAACCACCTCGCGAGCTGCTGACACGCTGATACGTGCCGGGACCTCCCCGCCGACCTCCGTCGTTCCGTACCGTACGGGGCGACGGAGAGGGGAACGACATGAGCGCACTGCGCCTCGGACCGCTGCTGAGGTACACCGACGGCTCGTCCGCGACCGTGTGGGTCGAGACGAGTCGTCCGTGCTCCGCCGAGGTGCGCTGCGCCGACGGCGCCGGCGGCACCGCCCGCAGCTTCCAGATCGCGGGCCACCACTACGCGCTGGTCCCGGTGACCGGCCTCACCGCCGGTACGACCACCACGTACGAGGTGTTCCTCGACGGCGCCCGGGTGTGGCCGCTGCCCGGCTCCCCCTTCCCGCCCTCGGCCATCCACGCGCCGGCTCCGGACGCCGACCTCCGCGTCGCCTTCGGCTCCTGCCGCTGGGCCTCTCCCCCGGCCGGCGGGGACGACCCCGTCGGCCCGGACGCCCTGGACGGCCTCGCCACCCGTCTCGCGGCCGACCCGGAGGGCGCGCGACCGCACGTCCTGCTGCTGCTCGGCGACCAGGTGTACGCCGACGAGACCTCCGACGCCACGCAACGCTGGCTGGCGGGCCGCCGCGACCTGAAGGAGGAGCCGGGCAGCGGGGTCGCGGACTACGAGGAGTACACGCACCTTTACTACGAATCCTGGCTCGACCCGCGCATCCGCTGGCTGCTGTCCACCGTGCCCAGCTTCATGATCTTCGACGACCACGACGTCATCGACGACTGGAACACCTCCGCCGCCTGGCTCGCCGACATGCGCTCCACCGGCTGGTGGCAGGAGCGGCTGTTGAGCGGCCTGATGTCGTACTGGGTCCACCAGCACCTCGGGAACCTCTCCCTGGAGGAGCTCGCGGCCGACCCGGTGTACGCGGCGGTCCGCGAGGTCGCCGACGGCACCGGCGTGCTGCGCGCCTTCGCGGCCCGGGCCGACGCCGACGCGGCCACGGTCCGCTGGAGCTACCGGCGTGACTTCGGGCGCGTCCGCCTGGTGATGGTCGACAGCCGGGCCGCCCGGGTCCTCGCCGAGGACGAGCGCGCGATGCTCGACCCGGGCGAGGAGGCATGGCTGCGCGAGCAGGTGCGGGACACCCCGGAGGCCTACGACCACCTCCTCATCGGCACCTCGCTGCCCTGGCTGCTGCCGCATCTGGTGCATGACGCCGAGGGGTGGAACGCGGCGCTGTGCGGCGGTGAACGGGGCGCGCGCTGGGCGCGGTTCGGGGAGAAGGTGCGGCGCGCCGCCGACCTGGAGCACTGGTCGGCGTTCCCGGACTCCTTCGCAGGGCTGGCGGAGCTGATCGCCGAGGCCGGTTCGGGGCGGGACGCGCCGGCGACGGTGTGCGTGCTGTCCGGGGACGTGCACCACGCCTACATCGCGGAGCCCTCGTGGTCGGGCCCGGACCCGGACGCCCGGGTGGTGCAGCTCGTCTGCTCCCCGGTCCACAACTCGGTCCCCCTGTCGATGCGGCTGGCGTTCCGCATCGGCTGGAGTTCGATGGCGCGGGGCATCGGCCGCGGCCTGGCCCGGCACGGCCGTCTGCCGAAGCCGCCGGTCCGCTGGCGCAAGACCGGCGGCCCCTGGTTCGGCAACCAGCTCATGACGCTGACCATGCGCGGACGTTCGGCCCGGCTGCGTCTGGAGCAGGCCGAGGCCCGGCGGGGAACGGGTCCCGGCCTGACGACGGTCCTGGACCGCGAACTCGCCCCGTGATTCCGTCCGTTGCACCCGATCCCCGCCGCTGTGCTCCGTGACGGCCGGTGATGCCGGTGGGGCGTCTCTTCGCGCCCGCGTCGGCTGATGATTCGTCAAGAAGTTGGACACACAGGGCAGTTGCGCATGCGGAGTGCCGACAGAAGGCGTGCGCTCGGTGGGCGCCGCCGGAGCCCGGCCAGGGGTGAATTCGGTCACGCTTTCGGACGGGGATACGGCGGTGAAAGCGCTTCCACGTGCGACTGAAGCGGAAAACACGCGGCCGTCGAGGGCAAAGCAGTGGCCAAATGTTGAACTTGCAAGCATCAATTAGGCGCACCTAACGTGGGTTACTCCGCGGTATCCGTCCCCGACCGGCCTCCCCAGGGCCGGCCAACCGAAGGAGAGACCCCCCACATGACCGCTCGCCTCAACGGCGCCCAGCCGTACGCGCTCGGACTGTTCCGGATCGTCATCGGCCTGCTCTTCGCCTGCCACGGCGCCGTCGCGCTCTTCGGCGTGCTCGGCGGCGTGGACGGCAAGGGCGGCACCGCCGCGACCGGCGCCTGGCCGAACTGGTACGCGGCCGTCATCGAGCTCGTCGGCGGCATCCTGGTGCTGCTGGGTCTCGGCACCCGCGTCGCGGCGTTCATCTCCTCCGGCGCGATGGCCTACGCCTACTTCAAGGTCCACCAGCCCGAGGGCCTGTGGCCGATCGAGAACAACGGCGAGGGCGCGGCCATGTACTGCTGGGCCATGTTCCTGCTGATCTTCACCGGCTCCGGCGCGTTCGGCGTGGACCGGCTGCTGGCCAAGCGCACCTCGGCGCAGGAGCGGCACACCACCGGCCAGACCCCGGTGGCGGCCTGAGCCACCCGGCCGGACACACCGACGGCGGCGCCTTCCCCACGGGGGAGGCTCCGTTCCCGTCCGTGGCGGCATGAAGTGTCCGTAGCGGCGTGAGGGGACGGGAGCGGCGTGAGGCGCCTGAGCGGCGTGAGGGGTCTGGAGCGGCGTGAAGCGCCTGTAACGGCACGAAGGGGAGCACCATGGGGCGAGTCGCGACGAGGTGAACACTCCGCACCGAACGTATGAGCCCCCCGTGAACCGCCCGTCACCTCCCAGGGCGTACGCTCTATGGCTGTCATGGCCACTCCTGCCGCTCCCCCCGCGCCATCGCGGCACGGTCTGGCCCACGGGGGATACACGGGGAGTCGCGGTGCTGGAGCAAGTGGGGCTGCTGGTCGGCAGCCCATGGATCTACGCGGCGGTGTCCCTGTCCGTCCTGCTCGACGTGTTCCTGCCCGTGCTGCCCAGCGGCGTACTGGTGATCACGGCGGCCACGGCGGCGGCAGCGGGCACCGCGACCGATGTGCCCGACATCCTCGTCCTGACCCTCTGCGCGGCCACCGCCTCCGTCCTGGGCGACCTGGCGGCCTACCGCCTCGCCTGGCGCGGCGGCGCCCGGCTGGACCGGGCGATCTCCCGTTCCCGCCGTCTGACCGCCGCGCAGGAAAGCCTCGGAGCGGCCCTGGCACGCGGTGGAGGGGCCCTGGTCGTCCTCGCCCGCTTCGCCCCCGCCGGCCGCTCGGTGGTCTCCCTCGGCGCGGGCGCCGCCCGCCGCCGCGCCCGCGACTTCCTGCCCTGGTCGGCCCTGGCCGGTCTCACCTGGGCCACGTACAGCGTCGCCCTCGGCTACTTCGGCGCGCACTGGCTGGGCGCGACCTGGCTGGCGACGGCGGTGTCCGTGGGGGCACTGTTCGGCGCCGGGGCGGGAGCGGCGTACGTGATGCGGCGCGAGCCGCGGACGTCGTAGCCCGACCCCTCCGACCCACCACCACGACCACTCCGAGACCGGGAAGCGGCTGAGACCTTGACCACCACAGCGCCGCGAGAAGCCTCGCGAACCCGACGGATCCTGCTCGCCGCGCGACGGAGCCCCCGGGCGACGCTGTGGATCACGGCGGGCGTGATCACTCTCGGGTTCCTCGTCGCGCTCCAGATCGTCGCGCACCGCCTCGGCGTGCCGGGGCCGATCACCGCGCAGGCCCGTGAGGTGATCCACGCCCCCAAGTCCGGGTTCCTGCTGTACGCCAGCCTGGCGCTGACGATGGTGGTGCTCACCTGGCGGCAACGGCTCATCGCCCTGGGTGCCGCCATCGGCATCGACGTCGTCTTCCTGCTGGCGCGCTGGGCGACCGGCACCTACCCCGACGACGGGCACCCGTTCGGCAACGGCGCGCTGTGGGTGATCCTGGGCTGTGCGGTGGTCGCCCTCACCCGCCGCACCGGTCCGGAACGCATTCTGATGCTCAAGGGCGTGGGGCTCGGTCTGCTGCTGGTGACCGGCCGCAAGACCGGTGACACCTGGCTGCTGATCACGTCGAAGACCCGCCCGGTCACGCTCGACCCGTACGTCGCCATGGCCGATCACGCGCTGGGCAACCCGTCCTGGCTGGCGGGCCGGCTGCTCAGGGCGAGCGGCCCGGTCGGCGAGCACGCCCTCGACTACGTCTACGCCCAGCTCGCGGTGGCCGCGGTCTGCGTGGCGCTGTACCAGCTGCGCAACGTGGCGGCCGAACAGCGCTTCCCGCGCCACCACCTGGTGCGCACCTTCCTGCTGATCGGCCTGCTCGGACCGGCCTTCTACATGATCTACCCCGTGGTCGGGCCGATGTTCGCCTACGGCCCCGAGGGCGGGCATTGGGCGGCGGCGAACCTCTGGCCGGACACCCTGCCGCCGATCACCACCCCGTACGACCTGCCGTTCGACGAGATCACCCCGCGCAACTGCATGCCCAGCCTGCACACGGCGTGGGCCACCACGATCTTCATCCACTCCCGCAAGGGGCCGCGCGCACTGCGCCTGGCCGGCACCTTCTGGCTGATCGCCACCCTCGCCGCGACCCTGGGCTTCGGCTGGCACTACGGCGTGGACCTGATCGCGGGCGTGGTGTTCGCGTACACCGTCGAGGCGGGACTGCGCACGTACGACCGCGGCTGGGACCGCGCCGGGACACAGCTGATCGCCTACGGGACGATCGTCTTCGTGGCGCTGCTGGCCTCCTACCGCTTCCTGCCGCTGGAGATGGCCGCCCGTCCGTGGCTGTACGGCCCCCTCCTGCTGCTGGCGATGGCCTCGGTCGTCTACGCCTACCGGCGGACCACCGGGCTGTGGGAGGCGAAGGCCGCGCCCGCGCCGCAGCCGGAACCGCAGCCCGAACCGGCGGTCTGAGCCCCGAGCCCGGCCTGGAAGGGCTTCAGCCGGCCTTGCGGGCCGCTGCCCCGCGGACCTCCAGCCCGTCCAGCAACTCGGCCGTGGCCTGCGCGACGGCCTCCACGGCGCGGTCGAACACCTCCTGGTTGTGGGCGGCGGGGGCGCGGAATCCCGAGACCTTCCGCACGTACTGCAAGGCGGCAGCGCGCACGTCCTCCTCGGTGGCCTCTTCGGGCAGGGCGGGCGGACGCAGCGTCTTGATACTCCGGCACATGCCCCCAGTCTCACCCGTGCGGCCCCCGTACGACAGCGGTTCCTGCCATGATCGCTGCGAGGCGGCCACCGTCCCGGGGCCGACCGACGAGAGGAACACCTCGTGACGAACACACTCAGCGTGGCCGTCCTGGGCCCCGGCGGTGTGGGCGGCCTGCTCGCCGCGCTGCTCGCCCGCGCCGGCCACCGCGTGATCTGCCTGTCCGGCGAACGGACCGCCGAAGCCCTGCGCACCGACGGCATCCAGGTCCGCAGCGCCCTCTTCGGCGACTTCACGGCACGCGTCGAGGCCGGCACCGCCCTCCGGGAACCGGTCGACGCCTGCCTGATCACCGTCAAGCACACCGCCCTCGACGCCGCCCTGGCGCGGATCCCCGCCGCTGTGGCGGCCGACGGCCTGCTCGTGCCGTTCCTCAACGGTGTCGAACACCCGGCGGCCCTGCGCGCCCGCTACCGGTCCGACCGCGTGGCCCCGGCCGTCATCCGCGTCGAGTCGACCCGCCTCGCGCCGGGCGTCATCGACCACGGCAGCCCCTTCGCGGAGATCGACCTGACCGGCAGCGGCGTGCCCCGCCCGCGCCTCGACGCCCTGGCCGAGGCCTTCGCCGCGGCCGGTCCGGCCACGCGCGTGCTGGAGGACGAGATGGCGGCCCTGTGGGCGAAGATGTCGTTCCTGGCACCCTTCGCCCTGCTGACCACCCGCTACCGCCTGCCTCTCGGTGACGTCCGCACCCGTCACCGCGACGAGCTGGCGGCCCTGGTCGAGGAGACCGCCGCGATCAGCCGCGCGTGCGGCGGACCGGCCGACCCGGCGCAGGCGCTGGCCCGCTACGACACCTTCCCGCCGTCGGCGAAGTCCTCGATGCAGCGTGACGCCGAGGCCGGCCGGCCCCTCGAACTGGACGCCATCGGCGGCGCGTTGCTGCGGGCGGCCGAGCGGCACGGGGTTGCGGCTCCGACGGTGGCGCGGGTGGTGAGCGCGCTACGCCCGTTCGCATGAACCACAGGAAGGAACTCGCCTGCTAAATTCGAACAGGCGTATCATTGGGTCGTGGCTACGACCTATGACTTTCCGAGTGACCTCCTGGCCGGTCAGGAGGAACTCCATCAGGTCCGGGCCGAGCTCTCGGCCCTGCTGAAGCGGCTTCCCTGGTCGGTGGAGCCGCTGGACGGGTTCAGTGACGACAACGGCTGGCGCAAGGTGGAACGCCCGGCCTCCCCCGGCTGGAGCTCCGACGAACAGGCCGAGGTGGAAAAGCTCCGGCGGCGCGAGCACGAACTCGCGGTGTTCGTCAGCACCCACCGCTACTGGTCCGAGCTCACCGGCCCCGAGCGGGTGGCGGCCCGCTCGGAGCTGAAGCACGCGCACGTGGTTCCGCCGCGGGGCAGCGGCGGAACCACGTGACGCCTCAGCCTCGGATCAGCTCTTGTCCCGGCTTGCGCCGTCGCCGAGGAGACTGTTCATCTCGCGGATCTCGGCGCTCTGGCCGGTGATGATGTCACCGGCCATGGCCTTGGCGGGGGCGTAGCGGCCCTCGGCCCGCTCGGTGCGGGCCATCTGCACGGCGCCCTCGTGGTGCTCGACCATCAGGGTCAGGAACTGGACGTCGAACGCCTTGCCCGTCAGCCGCTCCAGCGCGGCCATGTCCTGCTCACCCATCATGCCGGGCATGCCGGAGTGTCCCGGGCCGGAGTGGTCCATGCCGCCTCCCTTGGACGCGGGGACGTCCTCGCCCCAGGTCTTCAGCCAGCCGGTCATGGTCCGGATCTCCGGGTCCTGCGCCTTCTCGATGCGTCCGGCGAGGTCCTTGACCCTCCCGGACGATGCCCGGTCGCCGGCCAGCCGGGCCATCTCCAGGGCCTGCCTGTGGTGCGGGATCATGCCCTGCGCGAAGGTGACGTCCTGGGCGTTGTGGGCGCCGGTGGGGCTGTGGCTCGCGGCGTCGCCGTGGTGGGCACCCGCGGCCGCACGGTCGGCGCCGTCACCGCCGCAGGCGACGAGGACGACGGCCGAGGCACCCACGGCCACCACCAGGGCGGCGCGGCGCGCCAGGGTACGCATGCTGCTGCTCATGTGTGAACTCCTGCTTCTGCACTGTTGCGAGGAACGTCGATCTCGGACACGAGGCACCACGACGCGACCGGTCGGTGCCGGCCGGCGTGGCGCTTGGTGTCTAGATCCGCAGAAGTTGGAGTTCGGCGAGGGTAGGCGGGGCGCGGGCACCCTCCGTATCCGCGACCGCGTTCGCCCGTACGGCGGTCTCCCGCGCACCCCAGGGCACCGGGTCGGCGACCGGCGGGAAGAGCACCGGCCCACCGTTCACGGCCCCCGAGGCACAGGTCGCGTCCGCGTGCTGCGCGTGCCCGTCGCCGTGGTCTCCGCAGGGCATGACATGGGCCCGGTGCGGGTGGGCTGCGTCCGACTGCCGCGCGGGCGGGTGGGCCCGGAGGGCGTCGGACTGCCACGCGGACGGGTGACCCCGGAGGGCGTCTGCTTGCGGCACGGGCGGGTGGGCCCGGAGGGCGTCCGCGTGCCGCGCGTGCGCCTGCCGGGGCAGGGCGCCACCGGGAGCCAGCCCGTGCATGCCCAGCAGCCCCGCCAACAGCCCCAGCACACACAGCACGTGCCAACGCCGCACGACGGGTCGCGGGCGGCGCTGCTCGGGGCTGTTCACGCGACCATCGTAGAGCCCGGCCCGGGAGAGGACTCCCCGGCCGCCGCCGAGGAGGAATCCGGCCCGGAGCCGGTCGCGCCGCTCGCCGCGCGTTCCCGGACGTCGGCGGGAGCCGCGGCGATGACGTCGTCGAGGGCGGCGCGGGAGGTCTGCAGATCGGTGATGGCCCGGGTGATCCGCTCGCGTTCCCTGGTCAGGTCGGCGAGGAGGTCGGAGCAGGTCGGCACCAGGCGTTCGCCCTCGTCACGCAGGCAGGGCAGGATCGTCGCGATGGTGGCGGTGTTCAGGCCGGCGGCGAGCAGGCTGCGGATGCGGCGCACGGTGTCCACGTCCGCCTCGCTGTATTCGCGGTAGCCGCTGGGCCGCCGCTCCGGCCGGAGCAGGTGCTGTTCTTCGTAGTAGCGCAGCAGCCGTTCGGGTACACCGGTCCTGCGGGACAGCTCACCGATCCGCACGTCATCCTCCTGCTGGAAGTCCCGGGCGGGCGACGCCGCTTGACTCTCACACCGATGTGAGACTCTAGCTTCCCCGGCATGAACAAGAGTTACGCCTCGCTCGCGGCGTTGTGCGCGAGCGTCTTCGTTGTCGGTACGTCGGAGTACCTGGTCGCGGGCATGCTGCCCGAGGTCGGCGCGGATCTTCGGGTATCGCAAGGCACCGCGGGGCAGGCGGTCACCGCCTACGCCCTCGGCGTGGTGATCGGCGGGCCCGTGGTGACCATGCTGACCGCGCGGCTGCCCCGCAAGCCCCTGGCACTCGGGCTGATGCTGCTCTTCGCCGTGGGCAGCGCGCTCAGCGCCCTGGCCTCCTCGTTCGCGATGCTGCTGGCCGGGCGGGTGGTGTCCTCCCTCAGCCATGCCGCGTTCCTGGCGTTGGCGCTGGTGATGGCCACCAGCGTGGTGCCCGAGCACCGGACCGGCTCGGCGATCGCCACGGTGGCCTCCGGGTTCACCGTCGCCACCTTGCTCGGGGTGCCGCTGGGCTCGCTGCTGGGACACGCGGCCGGCTGGCGGGCCCCGTTCGCGGTCCTGACCGTGCTGACCCTGGCCGCCGTCGCGCTGCTGGCGCTGGTGCTGCCCCGGCAGCAGGGGTCGTCGGCCGGCCTGCGCGAAGAGCTGCGCGTGGTGAGCCGCAAGCCGGTGCTGCTGGCCATCGCCACCACCGCGGTCGGCTTCTCCGGCGTCGCCGTCGTCTTCACCTACATCGCACCGCTGCTCATCCGCGTCGCCGGCTTCTCCCCGGCCGCCGTCTCCGCTCTCCTGTTCGCCTACGGCGCCGGCAGCTTCCTGGGCAACCTGGCCGCCGGCAAGCTGACCGACAGGTCCGTCTCCGCCACCGTGCGCGGGGTGTTCGGCGGCCTGACCGGTGTGCTGGTGGTCATGCCGTTCGCCGCGGTCTGGCAGCCCACCGCCGTCCTCGCCGTCCTGGTCCTGGGCTTGCTGGCCACCGCCACCATCGCCCCGCTCCAGGGCCTGATCCTGCGCCATGCCGGCTCTGCTCCGATGCTGGCCGTCGCGGCCAACGTCGGTGCCTTCAACCTCGGCGCCGCCGCCGGTTCCGCCCTCGGCGGGGCCATCGTCGCCGCCGGCGCGCTGCGCTGGACCGGCCTGGCAGGGGCCGTACTCAGCCTCGGCGGCCTGGCCCTGACCTACCTGGTCCTGCCCCGGACCGGCACCGCGCGGCACACCGGCAACGGCCCGGTGGCCACGGCTGTCTGACGAACCCACCCTTGCGAAAGGCCCCTTCGACCATGCGCGCTGTCCAGATCGACCGTCACGGCGGTCCCGACGTCCTGGTCCTCCGCGAAGTCGCCGCACCCGAACCCGCCGCCGGTGAGGTCCTCATCCGCACCGCGGCCAGCAGCCTCAACCCCGTGGACTGGAAGACCCGCGCCTGGCAGGTCGGTCCGCCCCTGCCGGCCACGCTCGGCTGGGACATCTCCGGCCGGGTCGTCGCGAGCAACGACCCGGCCCACGAGGTGGGCGCCCACGTCATCGCCATGTCCGCCCAGATCGCCACCGGCCGCGGCACCTGGGCGGAGCTGGTCGCCCTGCCCGGCCACCTGCTCGCACCCGCACCGGCCACCGTGCCGTTGGCGGACGCGGCAGCCCTTCCGCTGGCCGGGACGACCGCCCTGCAAGCCCTGCGGGCCACGGAGTTGAGCGCCGGGGAGCGCATTCTGGTCGTCGGCGCCGCCGGGGCGGTCGGCGGCCTGGCCGTCCAGCTCGCCCGCTCGGCCGGCGCCCATGTCGATGCCCTGGTCTCCCGGCCCGACCATGAGCCGGCCGCGGTGGAGCTCGGCGCGGAGCGGGCCTGGCACCGCCCGCGGGACGTGCCCCGCGGCCGGTATGCGGCCGTCCTCGACACCGCCGGCGCGGACGTGGCCGCGGCCCTCGCCCCCGGAGGGCGTTTCGTCTCCATCGCCGACCACCCGCTGCCCGACGTGCCGGGCGCCCGCAAGAGCTACGTCCAGGAGAACGCCACCGACCTGGCCCACCTCACCCGGCTCGTCGACACCGGCCGGCTGCGGCTGCGGATCGCCGGCCGTTTCCCGCTCGACGCCATCCGTACGGCCCACGAGCACGTCGAAGCCGGCGGCCTGCTCGGCAAGGTCCTCCTCACCTTCTGAGGTACATCGCGCACTGCGCCGACGGACCCGGACCCGGCCGCGTCCATCCGGAAGCGGCCGGGGACGCGGCATCCCTTGCCGCTCGTGACCGGGGCGACAAACGCGGAGAGGCCCCCCAGGAACGTCCCAGGAGGCCTCTGACCTGCTACTCGTACTGTGGGCGCGGACGGTTTCGAACCGCCGACATCCTGCTTGTAAGGCAGGCGCTCTACCCCTGAGCTACGCACCCGGCTCCCGGACGACACGCCCAGGACGAGTCGACAGCCTACATGGCCGGGGGCACGGTCGGGCAAACCCGTGGCGCGGGAACGCGGCGCCCGTACCTGGGGATAACCCCACCCCTGATCCGGGAGCGGCCCGGATCCCCCGGCGGGCCCGGGGTGCCTACGGTCGTAGAGCGCCCCAGAGCGCCCGTCGTCCGTCCAGGGGGAGATCGTCATGGCCAGCACCGCACCGCGCGGCACCGCACCGCGCACCACCGGCACCACACGCACCGTCTCCGTCCGCGCCGCCGCCCTCACCGGTGCCGCCGTGGTGCTCGTCGCCGGTCTCAGCGCCTGCGGGGCGTCGGCCGCGGACGACACCGACCCCGACCACCGCTCCTTCGCCCTCAAGGGCCGCACGCTCACCGTCGACTCCGACGACTCCGCCCTGGAGATCGTCGCCGCCCCGAAGAACCCCTCCGGCAGGATCGGCGTCACCCGCTGGTTCGAGGGGTCGGTCGCCGTCGGCGACGACCCCGAGGTCACCTGGGACATGCGGGGCGACCGCCTGGTGCTGCGGATGAAGTGCTCCGGCATCGTCGCGGACTGCTCGGCCAAGCACCGCATCGAGGTGCCCCGCGGCATCACCGTCAAGGTTGAGGTCGCGGACGGCAGTGTGCGGGCCCGCGGCTTCCACGACCCCCTGAACATCCGCACCGGCGACGGCTCCGTCCGCGTCACGGACACCACCGGCCCCGTCGAGCTGCGCACCGGCGACGGGTCGATCCGGGTCAGCGATGCCACCGGTCCTTTGCGGCTGCGCACCGGCGACGGTTCCATCCGGGCCGACGTCTCCTCCCGCGACGTCCGCACCCACACCGGCGACGGCTCGGTCCGCCTCGACCTCGGCGTCGTGCCGGACCGCGTGGAGTCCCGCAGCGGCGACGGGTCCGTGACCATCGCGGTGCCCCGGGCCGCCTACCGCGTGACCACCCGGACCGGCGACGGCGGTGTCGATGTGTCGGTGCCGCGCGACGATGCCAGCTCCCACGTGGTGTCCGCCCACACCGGTGACGGCAAAGTGACGGTGCGAACGGCGAACTGACCGGCCCGTGTGTTCGTCCTTCACCGGTGGGAGAATGACACCGGGCAGGGTGGACCACAGCACGGGAGAGGGATGTGACGGCGATACCAACGCAGCCGTACTCGCCGTCGGAGCCGCGCGCCCCTCGTCCGCGCCGCCGCGGCCCCCGCGCCCGCGGAGCGCTCCAGGACACCCTCGCCCTCGGCGCACTGCCGCTGCTGGCCGCGCTGGTGCTGCCCGCCGCCTTCGCGGGCGGGGGCACCCGGCGCTGGTTCGGCGGGAGGGCCGAGAACCAGCGGGCCGAGGCGCAGGCCGCGAAGGACGCCGCCGCGGCCGCCTTCTACGAGCTGGACACCGCCCAGCGCGACCTGCGCATCTCGATCGAGACGATCACCGCGGTCGACGACTCCCCCGCCGCCCGGCGCGCGGTCGCCGACTTCGACGCCCTCGGCCGGCGCATCGACGAGGCCAGTCACCGCTACATCGAGGCCGTCGACGCCCACGACCTCGACCGCGACGACCTGGAGGCCTCCGTCGCCTCCCGTGCCCGCGGCGAGCTGACCGCCGCCAAGGAGGAGCTGGACCGGGTCAAGCAGGAGCTCGACCGTTTCACCGACGGCCTCGGTCCCCTCCTCGGCAAGGCCGAGACGCAGCTGGCCCGTCTCGCCCCCGCGGTCGAACGCGCCCGCCAGGCGCTGCTCGCCGCCTCCAACGCCCTCGACGCCGTCCGCGCGTCGGGGCTGAAGGCGGACGACCTGGCCGCGCGGCTCGCCGCCCTGTCGCCTGAGCTCACCAAGCTGAACCAGGGCGCCGGGCAGCACGGCGTGCCGCAGACCCTGGAGCGGGCCGAGCGGGTCACCCGCGAGGCCGAGGCGGTGCGGGTGGAGGCCGAGCGGCTGCCGGACCGCGCCGCCGAGATCGACCACCGGCTCGTCTCCCTGCGCACCCGCGCCCAGGCCCTCACCACCCGCTCCGAACAGGTCGAACCGACCCTGAGCGAACTGCGCCGCCGCTTCACCGCTGCCTGCTGGCAGGACCTCCAGCACGTCCCCGACGCCGCCGCCGAGAACGTCCGGCAGGCCGAGACCCGGCTGGCCGAGGCCCGCGCCGCCCGAGCGGAGCAGCGCTGGGCCGACGCGACGGCCCTGCTGTCGACCGTGCGGGCCCTGCTGAACAGCACCGACGAGGCCGTCTCGGCGGCCGGCGACCGGCTGCACCGGCTGAACGCCGTGCAGAAGGACCCGCAGCAGGAGATCGACCGCACGCGTTTCGCCATCCGCGACGCCCAGCGCCTGGCCATGGCGGGCCGCAACACCCCCGACCCGCGCCACGCCCGCCCCCTGGACGACGCCGTGTCCCGCCTGGACCGCGCCGTCGCCACCCTGGAGGGCCGCCACCCCGACTACTGGCACTTCCTCACGGAGACGGAAGCGGTCCGCCGGGCCGTGGCCCGCGTGGTCGGCGAGATCCGCGAGGAGCGAGGGGCCGGACACTGAGCCCGGCCCCCGCCCGTGCTCAGGTGCGGTAGGCGTAGTAGTACGCGTTCGGATACGACGCGACGAGGCTCGCCACCGACCTGCGCAGGGTGTTGTTGGAGTGGTAGGTCACGTACGGCACACCGCCGCTCTTGTACGTGACGATCATCGTGTGGTCCTTGGACCCGTCCCGGTCGAAGTCCATCTGGAGGACGTCACCGACCTCGAGCTGGAAGACGTTGGCGAGCGGCTGGGTGCGCTTGGAGTTCTGGGCGAACCAGGACCACTCGTTGACGCCGACGAAGGAGTCCGACTGGATGTCGGCGTTGCCGAACCACTTGGTGTAGTCGTACACGTAGCCGGGGGCGTGCTTCCAGCCGCCCGCCTTCAGCGACTGGCTGACGAAGTTGGTGCAGTCGCCGCCCGCGCCGTGCCCGTTGAAGTCCGGGTAGTCCTTGTTGTAGACGTTCCAGTACTTCTCGGCATAGGCCGACATGGCCTTGTAGTCGTACGTCGTGCCGGTCTTCGGGGCGGGGGCCGGGTTGCGGGTGGTCGCCGCGCGCGGGGCGTCCGGCGTGGTGTTGTCGGCGGCGGTGGTCGCCTTGACGGGGGCCGGCTTGGAGAGCGTGTTCACCGCGAGACCGCCCTGGTCGGTGTCGCGGATGCCGGTGAGCCGCCAGTCGCCCTGCCGGTCGGCCTTGAAGGTCAGCTCGTGCCGGGCCTGGAATCCGGTGGTCTTCGGGGCGTTCCCACGGGCTCCGGCGTAGGTGAGGGTCGTGGTCTCGGTGACCTCCGCCTTGGCCGTGCGGCCCGTCACCCGCGTCGCGTCCAGCGTGACGGTGGTGCTGGCCTTGCCGTACGTCTCGCCGGCCTTCGCCAGCTTCTGCCGTCGCTGCCCCAGCTCGGACAGGGTGGCGTCCTCGGTGCGGGCCGTGCCGGAGGACAGGGCGACATCGCCGGAGAAGCCGTCGGTCAGCGGCTTGTCGGCGCCGGCCCGTCCGCCGTCGACCAGGGCGTTGGTGCGGTCGGTGAAGACGGCGTCCGCCAGCCGCTGGAAGGTGGCCTTGGTCCGCGCGTCCACCGTCGGGTCGTCGACGACGGCCGCGCCCGCGCTCCAGTTGGGCAGCAGGGCGACTCCGGCGACGACCGAGGCAGCCGCGGCCCCGACTATCGTGACGCGGCGGCGCGTTCCGCTCAATTTCCGTGATTTCACTGGTGTTTCCCCTCTTGCCCCGGCCAAAGGGTTGCCGGGGTACGAGATCTTCGCATGGAGTGTGTGGCTGCTGTGAAGGGTGCTGCGGCCATTACTTTGACGTGATCACTTCACGACCGTCGACCAGTCGGGCGACTGCGCCGGGTCCAGGCCGCGCAACCGTTGCAGGGTCGCGGGCTTCTGCACGTCGAGCCAGTCGGCCAGTTCCCGGAAGGACACGCACTTGACGCCCTTCTTGGTGCACATGTCCTTGACGACCCGGTCGACGGCCCGCATGTAGATGCCGCCGTTCCAGTCCTCGAAGTGGTTGCCGATGAACAGCGGAGCCCGGCTGCCGTAGTACACGCGGTTGAAGCCGGACATGTAGGAGGCGACGGTCTGCTCTTCCCACTCGGGGTAGTTCGCCGGGTCGCCCTCGGTCTCACCGTCGGACTGGTTGTAGAGGAAGTTGAAGTCCATCGAGAGGCCCTGGTACTTGCCGCCCTCGTAGGGGAGCATCTGCAACGGGAAGTCCCAGATGCCGTTCTTCTTGGCGGGCCATATCTGGAAGTCGCCCGCGGAGCTGGCGTCGTAGCGCCACTTGTAGTCCTTCGCGGCCGTCAACAGGTTCTTCTGCCCCTCCAGGCAGGGCGCGCGGCCGCCGGTGACCTCTTTCCTGATGTCGAACGGCAGCGGGGCGACGTCCTGGAAGCCCGTGTTGGTCTTCCATTTCTCGGTGAAGGCGTAGAACTGGTCGATCTCGCTCTTCCACTCCGCGACGCTCCAGTCACCGCCGCCCTTCTTGCCGCAGAAGTGGCCGTTGAAGTGGGTGCCGATCTCGTTCCCGTCCCGCCAGGCCTTGCCGAGCTGCTCCAGCGTGGTGCGGATGTGCTCGTCGGTGGCGAAACTGATCGCCGCCGAACCCCTGGCGTGCTGAGGCGGGGTGTAGAGGTCCTTCTTGCTCTTGGGCAGGAGGTAGATGCCCGTGAGGAAGAAGGTCATGTGGGCGTCGTACTCCTCGGCCAGTTCCCGGTAGTGCGAGAAGAGCCCGTCGTCGCCCTGCAGTGCGCCGTCCCAGGAGAAGACCACGAACTGGGGCGGTTTCTCGCCCGGTTTGAGCGGCACCGGCTTCAACTGCCCGCGTGGCGGGCCGGTGTAGGAGGTGGAGCCGTCCCCGAGGACCTTCGTCCTGCCGTCCCACCGGGGCTCCTGGTCCGGCTTCGCGGAGGCCTTCTTGTGAGCCCCCGGGGAGGCGGTCGGGGTGGTGGTCTGCGAACGGGTCAGCATCACGTAGCCGGCCACCAGGGACGCGACGACGAGGAGGGCCGCCAGGGCCAGCACCCCCGGCGGCACGGCGCGGCGGGGTGCGCGGGGTCGGCGGCGGCGGCCGGACGGCGAGTTCATGCGCGGCTCATTCTGCGAGGGGGGAGGTGGCGGTGGTGGGGGGACGGCGCGGGGCCGGGCTCGGGGATCAGCCGATACCGCGGGCCCCGGACCAGATGCGGTAGGGGACGCTGTCGCCGGGAGAGCCCGCGATCCCGTCCAACGGCAGGGGTTCGAGGCTCTTGGTGAGGTCGATGCGATAGGCCACCACGGCCGTCGACACGGAGTTCGCCGTGCCGACGTACCAGGCGGCGGTGTCGTTCTGCGTGGTGCCGGCCTTCCCGGCCACCGCGGTGGTCGTGACCGCCCCCGGGCGGGCGGTGCGGAAGGCGTCCGTGAGGGCGGACTGGACGGCCTCGGCCACGCTCGCCCTCACCGCACGGCGGGTCGCGGGCTTCGTCAGCGCGACCTCGGAGCCATTGCGGGTGATGCGGGCCACCGAGTACGGCTCGACGTGCTTGCCGGCGGCGGCGAACGTGGCGTATCCGCTCGCCATGCGGATCGCGCTGGGGGTGGCACTGCCCAGGGACATCGCGGGCACCTGCGGGCCGAAGCTGGAGGAGAGCAGGCCCGCCCGCTGGGCGGTGTCACGCACCCTGTCCAGGCCGGTGTCCATGCCGAGCTGCATGAACGGCGTGTTCACCGACAGGGCGAGCGCCCGGCCCAGACCGATCCGCCCGTAGGACTTCCCGCCGTCGTTGCGGGAGGTGACCTGCTTGCCGGCACGGTCCCAGTAGGGGCCCTCGGGCGTCCGCACGGCGATGCCGTCGTCCCCGTCGTAGAGCGTCTGCGGGGTGACCTCGGTCGCGGCGCCGTCACGGGTCCGGTGCACGCCGTGTTCCAGGGCCGCGGCGTAGACGAACGGCAGGAAGGCCGAACCGGCGGGCACGGTGGTCGCGTTCGACTCGTTATAGCCCTGTTCGCGGTGGTCGGGGCCGCCGTGGACAGCGAGGATGCGTCCGTCGGCGGCCACCGAGGAGGCGCCGAAGTGCAGGGCCTTCGCCTTGGCCGGATCGTCCTTGCGCGCCCGTTTGCGGGCCTTGTCCACGGCGTCGGTGAGGGCGGTCTCCTGCTTGCGGTCGAAGGTCGTGTAGATCTGGTAGCCGCCCAGGTCGAACTCCCTGGCCGTCAGGTGCGCCGCCTTCTTGCCGTACTGGGCGGCCAGTTCCACGAGGTAGTCGCTCTGCTTGCCGGTGTCGTAACCGGGCGACCGCTTCAGCGGCTCGGGGAACTCCTTGTACCGGGCGCGCTCGGACTTCGACAGCGCGCCGGTGTCGACCATGCGGTCGAGGATCCAGGACCAGCGCTCCACCGCCCGGGCGTGGTTGGCCTGGCTCAGGGACGGGTCGTAGAGCCCGGCGCCCTTGAGGAGGGAGGCGAGGAAAGCGGCCTCGCCGGCGTCGAGTTCGCCGACGTCCTTGCCGTAGTAGGCCTGGGCGGCGCGCTGGATGCCGTAGGTGCCGCGGCCGAACCAGCTCGTGTTGAGGTAGCCCTCGAGGATGTCGTCCTTGCTCATCTCGTTGTCGAGCTTGAGGGCGAGCATCGCCTCGGTGAACTTGCGGCCGACGGACCGGTCCTGGTTGAGGTAGACGTTCTTGACGTACTGCTGGGTGATGGTGGAGCCGCCCTGGGTGTCGCCCTCGCCGACGGTGCGCCACAGGGCGCGGGTGAGGCCGCTGAAGGATATGCCGGGGTCGCTGTAGAAGCTCGCGTTCTCCGCCGCCAGCACCGCGCCGCGGACGTCCTCGGGTATGTCCTTCAGCGGCATCGCCTGCCGCCGCACCCAGCCGGTGCGGGCCATGGGCGTCCCGTCGGACCAGAAGTAGACGTTGTCCTGCTGGGTGGCGTAGGAGTTGAGGTTGTCCGGGATGTCGGTGGCGGCGTAGGCGGAACCCAGCAGGACGACGCTCATGCCGGTGAACGTCAGTACGGCACCGAGCCATTGCCGCCAGGAGGGCGCCCAGCGACGCCAGCCGGTGCGGTCGGGGTGCGGGTAACGGGGCCGCAGGCGGCGGGCTTTGGAGGCGACGCGCGCGGCGAGTCGCGCGGGCCCCGGGGCCGCGGCGGACAGCCGGGACAGGGGGGAGGGCCGGGGGGCCCTGCGCCGACGGCGCGACCGGCCGGGACCGCTTTCGTCCGCGGCCGTGCCGGAGGACGCGTTCGCCTTGTCGGTCGCGGCCGCCTCGACGATGCGCAACATCACGGTCTCGTCCGCCTTCATGGCATCGGGGACCTTCAACTGCATGGTCTCGTCCGATTCCCGCCCAGCCTTGGACACGGCTGTCTCCCTCCCGCTCACCATGGTGCTCGCGCGGAAGGACATGACTGCCGTGGTCGACGGCAGCGCGCCCTTTCGTTCCCCCGCCTTCACGGCTTCTCGCGACGTTCGAAAGTTACCAGCGGCCTTTACAGGTCCTCCACACCGGTACGGCGACAGTGATCAAAGCGATTCCGGAAGGACATCACTTCCGTTCGGCGCGGATTAACCTGTCCCCATGCCTCGCTACGAGTACCGCTGCCGGACCTGCGGCGACACGTTCGAACTCAGCCGTCCCATGGCCGAGTCCTCCGACCCCGCGGCCTGCCCCTCGGGCCACGACGACACGGTGAAGCTCCTCTCCACGGTCGCGGTCGGCGGCTCCGCCTCCGCCCCGGCACCGGCGCCCCGCGCGGGCGGCGGCGGTGGGGGCGGCTGCTGCGGAGGCGGCTGCTGCGGCTGACGCGGCTGCCGGGTTTCCTCAGGAACCCTTCAGCTTCGGTTTCCTAGCGTGGTGGCATGACAGCCATCGCAGCGGACGCCGGGCCGCAGTGGGTCAACGACCTGATGGACGCGCTGGGCGCGCCGGGCGCCGGGCTCGCCATCGCCCTGGAGAACCTGTTCCCGCCGCTGCCCAGCGAGGTGATCCTGCCGCTGGCCGGGTTCGCCGCGAGCAGCGGCCGGATGGGTCTGCTCGCCGTCCTGCTGTGGACGACGGCCGGATCGGTCGTCGGCGCGCTCGCGCTCTACGGTGTCGGCGCGCTGCTCGGCCGTGACCGCACGGTGGCGATCGCGGCCCGGCTGCCGCTGGTGAAGGTCTCGGACATCGAGAAGACCGAGGCGTGGTTCCTGAGGCACGGCACCAAGGCCGTGTTCTTCGGCCGGATGATCCCGATCTTCCGCAGCCTGATCTCCGTGCCGGCCGGCGTCGAGCGCATGCGCCTGCCGGTGTTCCTGGGGCTGACCACCCTGGGCAGCGCGATCTGGAACACGGCGTTCGTGCTCGCGGGCTACTTCCTCGGCGCGAACTGGCACACCGTGTCCGACATCGTCTCCGCCTACTCGAAGGTGGTCCTGGCCGTGGCGGCGGTGGCGGTGGCGGTGTTCATCGGAGTACGTCTGCTACGACGTCCTGAAGGGGCGCGGGGAACTGCGCGACAAGCCACTACGCCGCCGCACCCGCACGACGACCACCCCACCCGAACGCTCAGGCGCCCCTCACCGCCCCCAGGAACTCCCTCAGGATCCGCTCCCCGGCCAGAACGCCCCGCTCGGGAAGCGCCCTGATCGCGGGGGCCGTGAAGCCCGCGTCGGCCAGTTCCCCGTGCCCCGGCCGCCAGCCCCGGTCCGCCGCGAGCAGCAGATCGGCGTCGAGCAGGGAGTCTCCGGCGGCAAGGGTGAGGTCGGCCCCGGTCCGCCGCGCGACCTCCCGCATCGCCGCGCTCTTGGTGAGCGGCTTGGGAACGGCGTAGATCTTGCGGCCCTGGAGGGACACGGTCCAGCCGCGGTTCTCCGCCCACACCGCGAGTTCCTTCACCCAGTCCTCGTCGAGCAGTTCGCGCTCGACGACGAGGTAGGCGAACAGGTCGTCGGCGACGCGGTGCTTGCGCACCCACACCGGGTCCGCCGCCCTCAGCAGGTGCTCCTGCACCTCGGCCAGGGGCGCGCACTCGTCGGCCAGCCGGGCCGTCACCCGTGCGTGCCAGTCGGGGTCGGAGACGCCGTCCACCAGGAGGTGGCCGCCGTTGGCGCAGATCGCGTACGTGGGCTCGGGTCCGGGCAGGTTGATGCGCTGGTACTGCTTGCGCGTCCGGGTCGTCGTCGGCACGAACACGGCCGCGTCGCCGAGGTCGGTCAGGAGCCCGGCCGCGGTCTCCGTCATGTACGACAGCGGCTTGCTCTCGTGCACCTCCACGCACAGCAGCCGGGGCGCCCGGGCGTCCGGCATGGTCAGGGCCAGGGCCGCCGAGGAGTAGATCAGCGTCCGGTCGAGGTCGCTGGCGACGATCACGCGCGTCACAGGGCCACCGCCTTGCCGTCGGCGCCGGTCGCGCCCCGGGTGTACTTGGGGTGGATCAGGCCGACGCAGGTGTAGGGCAGGGCGTCGACCTCCTCGACGGGCACGCCGCGCTGCCCTGCGAGCAGGCGGACGTGGTCGAGGTCGCTGCCCGCCCCGGCCCGCGCCAGGACCTTCCAGGGCACGCGGCGCAGCATCACCCGGGTCGTCTCGCCGACCCCGGGCTTGACGAGGTTGACGTCGTGGATGCCGTACTCCTCGCTGATGCGCTCCACGGCGGCCCAGCCCTCCCAGGTGGGCGAGCGGTCGGCCGCGAGCAGTTCCTTGGCCTGGGCGCAGGCCGCCTCCGTGACCTCGGGGAAGCGGGCGGAGACGGCGTCCAGGAAGGCGACCGAGACGTCGGTCGCGGCGAGGTCGCGGTAGAACTTCGCGCCGTGGAAGTCGTCCGGGCCGACCAGGTCGGCGCGCAGCACGGTCCGTGAGATCAGCCCGGAGACGGTGGAGTTGAGGCAGGCCGAGGGGATGAGGAAGTCCTCGCGGGTGCCGTAGGTGCGCACACAGGAGCCCGGGTCGGCCAGGACGGCGATCTCGGGGCTGAAGCCGCTGACGCCGTCGGACTTCTCGAACTCCTCCAGGGCCTGGGCGAGTTCGCGGGTGATGGCGCCCTTGCCGGTCCAGCCGTCGACGAAGACGACGTCCCGGGGGTCGTGGTGCCGGGCGAGCCAGCGCAGCGCGTTGGCGTCGATGCCCCGGCCGCGGACGATCGACACGGCGTAGTGCGGCAGGTCGAGGCCGTGGCGGTACCGGGCCCAGCGGCGCATGAGGATGCCGACGGGCGTGCCGGCGCGGGCCAGCGAGACCAGGACCGGCCGCGGCGACCGCTCGGCGAGGACCGTCTCGGTGACCACGCCGACCGCCTGGGCGATCCGGGCCGACGAGGTCTTCAGGGCGGCGTGGAACAGCTCCTGGTACTGCTCGCTCGGCTGGTACTCCACGGGCAGCGACTCGGCGTAGTGGGCGCCGCCGCTCTGGATGGCCTCCTCGCGCTCCTCGGTCGGCGCCTCCAGCGTCACGTCCGAGAGATCCTGGAGCAGCCAGCCGACCTCCTCGGGCGCGTACGAGGAGAAGGCGGGGCCGCGGAGGGGCTCGGGCAGCATGGAGGGCCTTTCGGGGGCAGGCGGGGCCTCGGGGGCGTACGACGGTATGACGGCGAGGAGGACCCGCGGCGTGTGCGCGGCGAGGCGGGCCAGCAGACCGTCGGGCGCGTGCAGCGCGGGGGTGTCACCGGCCGAGTCGACCACCGCGACGACGGCGTCGAAGCCGGCGCCGGCGACGTTGTAGACGTACCGCTCGCCGGGGCCGTCGGCGGGGTCGTCGTGGGCGGGGAAGGCGAGGCGGGTGCGTATCGCGTAGCCGGGGTCGTCGACGGCGAGGACGGGTGAGCGGGTGGTGGTGGAGAAGCGGACCTCGACGCCGGTGGTCCGCTCCAGCTCCCGGGCCAGCCTCAGTGGCGCGTACATCAGCTCCTCGAAGCCGAGGATGTGCACGCGGCGGGCGTGGGGAGGCAGTGCCTCGGCGATCCGGGCCGCCATCGCGGGCAGGGCGGCTTCCAGCCGGGCGCGGTGGGCGGGGGTGAAGCCGTGCCGTCCCCCGTCGGGGAGGTCGGCGGGCCAGTGCAGGTCTATGCGCTTGTATTCCGGGTGCGGGCCGGTGGGGGCTGTTCGCGCAGTTCCCCGCGCCCCTTTCAGGGGCGCGG
>NZ_JBFAIG010000013.1:0-237674 GCF_040654575.1 Streptomyces sp. NPDC050674 | reverse complement strand
TGCCCAGGGAGCGCAGCGTGCCGTCGGTGTAGGCGGACCAGTACTGGTTGGCACCGTCGCCACAGGCCCACGTCTGGACGGCGGTCCCGTCGGCGACCCCGGCCCCCTTGACGTCCATGCACTTGCCGGCCACACCGGACTGGACGCGGGCGGGCGCGGGAGCGGGGTTCTTCAGCCACCCGGCGCTGTCCGCGGACTGGACGCCACGGTGGAAGGCGTCGGCCATCTTCCGGTAGCCCGAGTCGTTGGGGTGCAGGGCGTCGGCCAGGTCGGCCGTGGTCAGGCTACTCATGTCCACGTACGCGACGTGCTTGCCCGCGGCCTGTGCCTCGCTGACGATCTGGGGGATGGCCTGGTTGTACGCGGCCCGGTACTGCTCCTCCGAGCCGCTGGTGGACACGACCAGCGAGGCCACGAGGACGGTCGCGTCCGGGGCGGCGGCGGTGATCTGGCCGACCAGCGACTTCAGCCGGGCGGTGGCGGTGGAGACCTGGTAGGACTGGTTGAGGTCGTTGGTGCCGATGTGCAGCGTCACGACGTTGGGCCGGTAGCGGGTGAGTGAGGCGTCGGCGAGTGGGGCGATCTGGTCGATGCGGTATCCCGAGTGGCCCTGGTTGTCGGGGTCGGACATCGAACCGCCCCGCAGCGTGCCGACGAAGTCGAGCGGATGGCCGTCCGCGGCGAGCTTGTCCCACAACGGGCCCCGGTAGCCGTTGCCCGTACTGCTGCCCACACCCCAGGTGATGGAGTCACCCAGCGGCATGACCCGCAAGGGCGTGGTGGAGGCCGCGGAGGCAGGGGCCGCACCTCCCGCTGTCACTCCCAACGCGGCGGTGACCAGCGTGATGAGGGGCAGAATCCAAGACCTTCTCATGGAGTTCCTCTCTTCTTCGAGTGATTGCCGCGAACCGACCGCCGCCCGGCCGGACGGCTCCTAGGCGCGGTCGTCCGTGCCGGACGGGGGCCGTGGTCCGCCGAAGCCGTGTTCCGAGAGGTCGAACCAGTTGCCCTCCGGATCCATGGCGCGGTACTCGGCGAAGGGGCGGTCGGTGAAGCGTTCGGCCGGTTCGGGTGTGCCGGCCGCCGTCAGGGCCTCGGAGGTGGCGGCCGTGTCCGCGATGTGGAAGCCGAAGTGGTTCATGCCGACCGGGGTGTCGCCGTCGAGCTGGTGCTTGATGAGGGCGAGGGACAGATAGCCGTCGGAGAGGAAGCAACTGCCGTCCGGATCGCGGTGGAAGAGCTCCATCGCGAAGACCGAGGTGTAGAACTCGGCCAGTTTCTCCGGGTCGCGGGCCACGATGGCCAGGTGGCGCAGCTTGGGCCGGGCGGTGGCGCCGTCCGCGGTGGGCTCCTTCACGTCGTCCGCGTCCGCGGCGCCGGCGCGCCGCGCCGGGATCATGTTGTGGAACGCCCGGATCAGCCAGGGGTGCTCGGCCGTCCGTTCCACGACGGCCAGGGCGTGCGTCGTGGTGAGCGGCTCGCCGTCCGGGGTGCTGACGGTCGACTCCGCCTCGACCGTGGCCAGGTCCGGGCCGAGGTGGCGGATGGCCACCACCCGTGCGTCGAGGACGGTGCCGGCGTAGGGGCCCTTGAAGAGGGCGTCGTGTCCGGCCTCGATGCCGGCCCGGCCGGGTGGCTTGTCGCCCCGTACGGTCGTGAAGTCGCAGTCCTGCGTGAAGTTCGCTGCGAAGAGCGCGGCGTCGCCGGCCGCCCAGCCACGGGCCATCTCCGCCCACAGGGCCCGGATCTGCCGGGCGTCCTGCGGGCTGCCGTCCCGCGTGGTGTGTGTTCCGTCGGTGTGCTGCATCGTCGTCACGCCTCCAGCGGTGAACTCGTGCGGATACGCAGGGCGAAACCGGGGCAGGGGGCGTCCCCGTCGGGCCGCTCCGGGGGCGGCGCCCAGGCGGCCAGCGCGTGGTAGAAGGCGCCGCCCCGGCGTTCCAGGTAGCAGATGACGTTGACGGGCCACCCGGTCCGGCCGAAGAGGTGGACGTCCATGGGGGTCGGGCGCTCGCTGAGCACCTTTCCCCGTTCCGAGGGCGGCCCCAGGCGGTGCCAGTCCGGGTGCATGTGGATGGAGCCGAGCAGGTCGAGACCGAGACGGTCGGCTTCGCGGGAGGCCCGCAGGACGTCACGGGAGTCCATCCACCAGCCCCGGTGCTCGTTCTCGTAGGCCGCTCCGAACTCCGGCACGATCGTGTCGCGGAACTCGCGCCGGGCCGCCGGGTCGCTGGTGCGGGCGTTGCGCCCGAAGGCGACCCGCCGCACGTGGTAGGTCGCCGCTTCCGCGTACGTGGCCGCTTCGGCGGTGCCGAGCAGCAGGGCGAAACAGGGCAGCGGGGTCTCGGCGGTGACGAGCCGGTACTCGGCGACGGCCGCGGTGAGGAAGTGCGCGAGGGCCTGGTCGTCCATCAGGACGGTGGGCGGAGCGGGTGCGGTGGGCAGGGCTTCGAGAGCGTCGAGGCCCCCGGGCGGGGCGTCGGGTAAGGCGGACCCGGACGCGTTCGTCGCGGTGGGCATGGCGTGGTCTCCGTGGTGTGGGGGGTGGGAGGCCGGCGGAACTGATGCCCGGGATGTTATTGAGAGTTCACAGTTTCTGAACGGTTGCCGTTTGAATCATGGGGATCTCCCTATGGCTCGTTGGAGACTTGCGGCCGGGCCGGTACCGGCCTTCGGGGGAATTCCGGGCCGGCCGCGCGCTCCGGCGGCCGCGGGGTGGTACGGGCATGAGATGCCGACTCCCCCCGATCCATCCGTCTCGGCCCTGCCCCCGCTGAACGACGCCGAGTCGCGTGTGCCGGGTGTGCTGCGGACCGCCGCCGCGTACGCGTGGCGGCTCATCGCGGTCGGCATCGTCGTCCGGGTCGCGTTCTCCGTGCTCGGGCAGTTCCACCGGGTCGCCGTCGCCGTCTTCCTCGGGCTCGTCATCACGGCGGTGCTGCGCCCCGTGGCCGGTCTCCTCGCCCGGTACCTGCCCCGGCCCCTCGCGGTCGCCCTCGCGTTCATCGGCGGCATCGTCCTCGTCCTCGGGGCGCTGGCCCTGGTGGGTGAGACCGTGGCGGACCAGCGGACCGGGCTGCGGAAGGAGTTCGTGGCGGGGATCGACCGGATCGAGCACCGGCTGGAGGAACCGCCCTTCCGGCTCCCCGCGGACGCGTTCGACGATCTCCAGTCCCGGATCGGCAGGCTCCTGTCGGACCACCGCTCCACCCTCATCAGTACGGCGCTCAGCGGTGCGAGCCGGCTGGTGGAGGTGCTGACCGTGCTCGCGCTGGCCCTGTTCTGCGCGGTCTTCTTCACGCACTCCGGCGACACACAGTGGCGGTGGTTGTGCGACCAGCTCCCCGACCGGGCCCGGCGGCGGTTCGCGATCGGGGCCGGGGCGGCCTGGCGGACCTTCACCGGGTACACGCACGGCATCCTGCTGGTGGCGGCGACCAACGCGGTCCTCGTGGGCATCGCGCTGTTCGCCCTCGGGGTGCCGCTCGCCGTGCCGCTGGCGCTGCTGGAGTTCACGGCCGCGTTCATCCCCTTGATCGGCTCGCCCATCGCCCTGGCGATCGCGGCGGTCGTCGCCCTGGCCTCGAAGGGACCGCTCATCGCCCTGGTGGTCGTGGCGCTGATCGTGGTCATCGGCCAGATCGAGGGCCATCTTCTGCACCCCATCGTGATGAGCTGGGCCGTACGGCTGCACCCGGTGGTGGTCGCCCTGGCGGTGGTCGGCGGGGCGGTCGCGGCGGGGGTGATCGGCGCGGTGGTGGCCGTACCGCTGGTGGCCGTGGTGTGGTCGGTGTACCAGGCGCTGCGGGGTGGTGAGGCCGAGCCGGCGTGAGGGGGCGCCTTCGGTCCGGCTGGGGGCGACCCGCCCGGGCCCGCAGCCCGCTCGACGCGTCTCCGGCTCGCGCCGTGATGCCGTCCGGGCCGGCATCACGGCGGGAGTCGTCCGGTCAGACTCCGCAGTACTGGCGCAGATACGCGCCGGTGACGGAGGCGTCGGCCTTCAGCAGCTCGCTCGGGGTGCCGGTGAAGACGACCTCGCCCCCGTGCTTGCCGCCGTCCGGTCCGAGGTCGACCACCCAGTCGGCCTGCCGTACGACATCCAGGTTGTGCTCGATGACGACGACGGTGTTGCCGCGGTCGACCAGCCGGTTGAGCAGGGCGACCAGGGTGTCGACGTCCGACATGTGCAGTCCGGTCGTCGGCTCGTCGAGGACATGGACGGCGCCCGTCCGGTGCAGGTGGGCGACCAGCTTCAGCCGCTGGCGTTCACCGCCGGACAGTGTGCTCAGCGGCTGGCCCAGGGTGAGGTAGCCCAGGCCCACCTCCAGCAGTCCGATCAGCTTGTCGTGCACCTCGCGCTCGTGGAAGAACGCCACGGCGTCCTCCGCGGACATCTCCAGCACGTCCGCGATGGACCGGCCGCGCAGCGTGTGCGCCAGCACGTCGTCCTTGAACCGCCGGCCCTCACAGGCCTCGCAGCGTGTCCGCACCGGATCCATGTAGGCGAGCTCGGTGACGATCTCACCGCGGCCCTTGCACTCGTCGCAGGCACCGGCCGAGTTGAAGCTGAACAGGGAGACCGGCGTCTTGGTCGCCTTGGCGAACAGCTTGCGGATCGCGTCCATGACGTCGAGGTGGCTGGCGGGGGTGGAGCGGGAGGAGGCCTTGATGGGCGACTGGTCCACGAAGACGGAGTCGGGGTGGGCGGCCATGAAGGCCCCGGCCATCAGGGAGCTCTTGCCCGAGCCCGCCACGCCGGTCACCGCGGTGAGCGTGCCGGTGGGGATGCTCACGGAGACGTTCTTCAGATTGTGCAGGCTCGCGTTCTCCACGCGCAGTTCACCGGTCGGCTCACGCACCGGCTCCTTCACCCCGCCGATGGCACGCAGTCCGGCGCCGGTCGGGGTGTCGGCCTGGCGGAGGGCGTCGAAGGACCCCTCGAAGACGACTTCGCCGCCGTGCACACCGGCCCCGGGCCCCATGTCGACGACGTGGTCGGCGATGGCGATGACGTCCGGGTCGTGCTCGACGACCAGAATCGTGTTGCCCTTGTCGCGCAGCTCGCGCAGCATGTCGTTGAGCCGGCCCACGTCCCGCGGGTGCAGTCCGGTGCTCGGCTCGTCGAACACGTACGTCATGCCGACGAGGCTGCCGCTGAGGTGGCGTACGGTCTTCAGGCGCTGCGCCTCGCCGCCGGACAGGGACGTCGTCGCGCGGTCGAGGGAAAGATAGCCCAGGCCGACCGTCTCGATCCGCCGCAGGGCGCTGACCACGCCCTCGGCGATGGCGCCGGCCACCGGGTCGTCGATCGCGGCGAGGACCTCGATGAGATCGCTGACCTCCATGCGGGTCCAGTCGGCGATGGTGTGGGACCCGGCCCTGGCCTCAAGGGCCGTTGGGTTCAGGCGGGCTCCCCGGCAGGCCTCGCACTCGCCCATGGTGATGAACCGTTCGACGTTGGCCCGCCCTCGCTCGCTGAGGGAGCTCAGGTCGCGTTTGAGGTTCGTGCGGCTGAAACGCGCGACGACGCCCTCGTAGTTGAGGGTCGCCGTGCTGTTCGCCGTGCTGACCGTGACCTTGCCGCCGCTGCCGTACAGCAGCATCTGCCACTCGTCGTCGGTGTAGTCGCACAGGCGCTTGGCGTTGTCGAAATGGCCGGAGTTGGCGTACTGCTGCCAGTCCATGCTCCCCACCTTGTGGGTGGGGAGCTGGATGGCGCCCTCGTCCAGGGACTTGGAGCGGTCGAGCATGCGATCCACGTCGACGCGGCGTGCCTGGCCGAGCCCGTCGCACTCCGCGCACATCCCCTGGGGGTCGTTGAAGGAGTACACGGAGGGCGCGTTGTAGGGCGTGGCCAGGCGGGAGAAGAGCACACGCACGCTGGAGTAGATGTCGGTCATCGTGCCCACCGTGGAGCGGGCGTTCCCGCCGACCGGCTTCTGGTCCACCACGACGGGTGAGGTCAGGTTGGCGATGACGTCCGCGTGCGGCCGCTGGTACTTGGGCAGTTGGTTGCGGATGAACCAGCTGAACGTGCCGTTCAGCTGCCGCTGCGCCTCCACCGCGATGGTGTCGAACACCACGGAGGACTTGCCCGAGCCCGACACGCCCGTGAAGACGGTGATCTTGTTCTTGGGCAGTCGTAAGGAGACGTCCTTGAGGTTGTTCTCACGGGCGCCGACGATGACGATGTCGTCTTCTGTGTTTCGCATGCGACGGTGTACCGGAAGGCCTTTCAGGTCATCGGGACGGATGGTCGGAAGGGGTTGAGGACGGTGGGGCCGATCGCCCGGCGCCGCTCGGGGTCGGTGACCCCGAGTCCTTCGCGCGGCGCCAGACACAGGACGCCCACCTTGCCGGTGTGCTGGTTGAGCTGGACCCTGCGGGCCGCCTCGCCCACCTCGTCCAGGGGGTGCACCTCGGACAGCACGGGCACGAGCTTGCCGAGGTCGAACAGCCGGTTGCACTCGGCCTGTTCCATGAGGTTGGCGGCATGGCTGCCGACGACGCGCTTGGAGTGCATCCACAGGTAGCGGTTGTCGAACTCGTGCTGGTAGCCGGTGCTGGAGCCGCAGGTGACGACGGTGCCGCCGCGCCGCAGCACGAAGACGGAGAGCCCGAAGGTGGCCCGGCCGACGTAGTCGAAGACGACCGCGGGGTCCTCTCCGACGGCCTGGCGGACGGCGCGTCCGAGCCGCTTGCCCTGGGCGATGATCTCCTCCCCCGTGCCACCGCCGCCCAGCCCGAGTTCGGTGCGGTCCAGGACCACGTCGCAGCCGAGGGCACGCACCGCGCGGGCCTTGTCGGGTGAGCCGACCACGGCGACGGGGATGCCGCCCGCCTGCTTGACCAACTGCACCGCGAAGGCACCGAGGCCGCCGGCCGCGCCCCAGATCAGCACGACGTCGCCGAGCTTGATCCGGGCGCCCTTGTCGCTGATCAGCATGCGGTAGGAGGTGGCCGCGGTGAGCATGGAGCTCCCAGCCTCCTCCCAGGTGAGGTGCCCCGGCTTCGGCAGCAGCTGGCTCGCCTTCACCACGGCGTAGTGGGCGAGGCCGCCGAAGTTGGTCTCGTAGCCCCAGATGCGCTGGCCCGAACCGAGCATGGCGTCGCCGTGCGTGGCCGGTTCGTGGTCGTCGACCTGGACGCAGCTGACCACCACGTGGTCGCCGACGGCCCACCGGGCGACGGCGGCGCCGGTGCGCACCACCACGCCCGCCGCGTCCGAGCCGACCACGTGGTAGGGCAGGTCGTGGCGCGCCGCGAATCCGCCCTGCCGGCCGAGGCGGCCGAGGAAGCCGAAGGTCGGCAGGGGTTCGAAGGTCGCCGACCAGACGGTGTTGTAGTTGATGGCGCTCGCCATCACGGCCACCAGCACCTCGTCCGGGGCCGGTTCGGGCAGGGGCACCTCGTCGACGCGGAGCGTCTTGCGCACGTCCTTGTCGTCGACGCCGGCGAAGGTCCCGGTGTCCTCGGCCCGCAGGCAGGCGGCCCGGTAGCTCTTGGGCAGGGGGATGTTCCCCAGTTCCTCGGCGGGGGCGTCCGCCAGCACCGCCGCGCTCAACTCGTCCACGGGTACCGCTCCTTTCGTCTCATCGGCCGGTCGGTGGCGCCGGGGTGGTCAGGCCGCCGGTACGCCGTCGCCGAGGTAGCGCTGCCGCTCGACGTACAGCTCGGAGCTGCTCTCGGCCAGCTGCCGCAGCTCCTCCACGTGCTCGCGGAAGCCCGGCCGGGTGACGGCGGCCCGCAGGGCCGGGGCGTTCTCCCAGCGCGCGATGTTCACGTAGCGCTGGGGGTCGTCGACGTCGCGCGAGAGGGTGTAGCCGAGGATGCCGGGCTGCACCGTCATGAACTCGGCGACGCGGGCGAACGCCTTCTCGAAGGCGTCCGGGTCGCCGGAGACGGTGAAACGGTTGACGAACGTGACACTTCCCGCGCGGTCTGCCGGAGCGGCCATGGTGGTCTCCTCGTGAGGTCGGGGCGAACGCTGAGGTCAGAACGGTGGTCAGTGTCGGGACGCGGTCTCGAGGTCCGGTCGAAGTCCGGCGGACAGGGCGTGCAGGCAGGCGACGAGGCTGCGGGCCTCGACGTTGAGGTAGTGGCTGTGGCAGAGCAGCTCGGACAGCTGCGCCATCGTCACCCACCGGTAACCGGGCCGCGGGGTGTCGTGCTCGTCGCCGGTCTCGACGACGACGTACCGGTTGCGGGCCCGGTAGAACCGTCCCCCTTCCTCGGCGAGGACGGTGTCGAAGCGGATCTGCTCCGGCCGGGCGGAGAGCACCTCGGTCAGGTACGGGGGCCGTGCGGCCTCCGGCAGTACGTCGTAGTTGGACGGTGTGCACTGCACGGTGGGCGCCAGCTCGGCGGTGTCGACGAAACCGGGCTGGGCCTTGGCCTGCACGAGCAGGTGCAGGACGCCCTCGCGCCGCCGTACGAGGAAGGCGCACACGCCCTGGTCGCACGGCTCGATCAGGGGCTGGGACCAGCTGCGGACCTCCCGCCCCGCCGCCGAGACGGTCACGCCCATCACGCTGAAGAAGGCACCGTCCTCGTGCACGATCCGGCCGTCCACGAGCCGCCACCGGTCCACCTCGCGCAGCGGGACGGGCAGGACGCGATCCTCGCGTCCCGACCGGATGCCGCTCAGCCAGCCGAGCAGTTCCCTGGTCTCCTGCCGGTCGTCGGCCCCGGGCTCGCAGGACCGGACCAGGGCGGCCGTGAAGGGGTCGGGGGCGGGCCCGCCGTGCAGGTCGGACAGGCCGGCGGCGGCGAACGGCAGACAGGACAGCACGGTGCGCGCGTCCATGTTCACCAGGTCGTCCACGGCCAGGAGCCGGTGCAGCTGCCCGAGCGTCAGCCAGCAGAAGCCGTCCAGGGTCTCGACGTCCTCCGTCACGAGCACCACCATGTTGCGGTTGCGTTTGCGGTAGAACCAGGCGCCCTGCTCGGACTGGCGGACGTCGGCGAGCACGTGGTGGCGCGAGGTGTCCAGGAAGTGGTCGAGGTAGGGCACGCGGCTGCCGCCGTGCACCCGGGTGAAGTTGCTGCGGGTCGCCTGCACGGTGGGTGACAGCTGAAGCCCGCCGGGGTTGCCCGGCTCGTTCTTGGCCTGCATCAGGAAGTGCAGGACGCCGTCGAACTCCTTGGCGAGGATGCCGAGCACGCCCACTTCCGGCTGGTCGAGGATCGGCTGCCGCCACCGGCTGACCGGCGCCCCCGGGGTGTGCACCTCCAGCCCGGTCACGGCGTAGAACCGCCCCGACTCGTGGCGCAGGTCGCCGGTGGCCGGGTCGGTGCGCCAGCCGCTGAGCGCGTCGAGGGGCACCACCCCCACCTCCATCGCGAACCGCCGTCCGCAGTCGGTGAACCAGTCGTGGAAGGCGTCCAGGTCAGCGAGGTGACCGGAGGTCGCCAGGGCGGACCGTGCGATCCGCAGGGAGGGGGAGTCCCCGGGGGACTCCGGTCGGCGTGCGGCCGACGGGACGGTTGCGGTCAAGGCGGACTCCCGAGTGCCTGATGGCCCGACAGGTCGTCCGCCACGGTGGTCAGCACTGCTCGACGATGCCCACAGCGATGGTCGAACTCGCGGGCGCCGGCGCGGAAGGGGGCCGGGCGGGCGGGGGATTCCCGCCCGGCCCTGTCCGGATGCGGTGCCGGACGGCTGACGTGCCGCCGGTACCGCGCGGCGCGCTGTCCTCGCGCCGTGGTCAGCCGCCGAAGGCGGCCCGGTTCTCCCGCACCCACTGGGCGAAGGTCCGGGCCGGCTTGCCGGTGACCTTCTCCACCGTCGGCAGCACGGTGTAACCGGCCTCCGGCGGGTTGGTGCGCATCATGATGAAGAACTCGATGTCCTCGTCCGAGTAGCCCTGTTCACGCCACTGCCCGACGATCTCGTCCCGGGACAACTCGACGTAGCGGACCTCGCGGCCGAGGGCCTCGCCGATGATGCGGACCTTGTCCGGCGGGGTCAGCGCCTCGGGGCCGGTGAGCCAGTACTCCTGTCCCGCGTGGCCGTCCGCGGTCAGGGCTACGGCGGCGACCGCCGCGATGTCCGCCTCGTGCACCATGGCGCTCTTGGCCTCCGGGAACGCCTCGCGGACCACGCCCTCGGAGGTGACCGACTCGGCCCATTCCAGCGCGTTGGACATGAACTCCACCGGCGAGAGGTGGGTCCACTCCAGGCCGCTGGCCTCGACCGCCTCCTCCAGGGGGCTCTTCTCCACGTCGCCCTTGAGGACGGTCACCCGCCGCACCCCGGCCTTGCGCGCCAGTTCGGCGATCTCCACACCGTTGGTCAGCGGGGAGAAGTCCTCGCCGGCGAAGCTGATGAGGTGCGCGGCGGTCACGCCCTCGAAGGCCTGGGCGAGGCTGGAGGTGTCCGCGAGGTTCCCCGCGACGGCCTCCGCGCCGGCCGGGAGGTCGGCCTTCTGCGGATTGCGGGTGAGCGCGCGCACCTGGTGCCCGGAGGCGAGCAACTGCTCCACGAGGGGACGTCCGACGTTGCCCGTGGCACCGGCTACAAGAATGGTCATGGGGGGTCTCCTTCCGTCTGGGAACGACGTTAGGAGCATTCGCGGTCACCTATTGACCGCCATTGATGTCAAACTCTCGCCATGTTGGAAACCTCGGCCCGGCTGCTGCGTCTGCTCGGGCTGCTGCAGACACAACGTGACTGGTCAGGACAGGAATTGTCCGACCGGCTGGGCGTCAGCGCGCGCACCATCAGGCGTGACGTGGACAAGCTGCGCGCCCTGGGCTACCCGATCAACGCCATCGGCGGGGTGGGCGGCGGGTACCAGCTGGGGGCCGGTGCCTCGTTGCCGCCCCTGCTGCTCGACGACGAGGAGGCGGTCGCCGTGGCGGTGGGACTGCGGACGGCGGCGGCGGGCGCGGTCACGGGTATCGCGGAGACGTCCGTACGGGCCCTGGCCAAGCTCGACCAGGTGCTGCCGTCCCGGCTGCGCCATCAGATCAACACGCTCGGCGCCGCGATGGTCACCATGCCCACCCCGGGGCGCACGATCGACCCCTCGGCGCTCAGCGCGATCGCCTCGGCCGTGCGGGACCGGGAACGGCTGCGGTTCGACTACGTCTCCTACGACGGGGAGCGCACGGTGCGCGACGTGGAGCCGTACCGGCTCGTGCACGACGCGCGGCGCTGGTATCTCTTCGCGTGGGACACCCAGCGGTCGGACTGGCGCAGGTTCCGCGTCGACCGGCTGGAGCTCAAGGTGCCCACCGGCCCCCGGTTCACCCCGCGGCCGCTGCCGGACGAGGACCTGGTGAGCTATCTGTCGACGGGGCGCACCACGGCCCAGTACCGCTACCGGGCCGTGCTGACGATGCGCGGCTCGGCCACCGAGGTGGCCGACGAGGTGCCGACGACGCTGGGCACGGTGGAGCCCATCGACGACGAGTCGTGCCTGCTGCGCATCGGCTCGGACAGCCTGGACCACCTGGCGGTGTGGGTGGCCGCGTTCGGGTTCGACTTCGTGGTGCACGAACCGGACGAGCTGGTGCAGCGGCTGCGGACGCTCACCGGCCGGCTGCACCGGGCGGCCTGGCCGGAGAGCGACGAGTGGGCCGGCAGCGTCCGCGACCCGGCGGCCGGGGAACGGCCCGCGTGAGGGCGGTGCCTCACGCGGCCGCCCTCGGTCAGGCGCGGGCCGGCACCGCGGCGGTGACCCGGGCGCGTTCCGCGACCGCGCCCTCCGCCTCCCGCAGCGAGACGGCCGCCTTCTCGTGGTCGGCCGGGTCCTGGGAGGTGAACGGGGCCACGGTGTGCGAGGCGGTGATGATCTCCAGGTCGTAGCCGAGGACCTGCCCGAGCACCGTGCGCAGGTACGGCGCGCAGTGGTCCATCGCGTGGTCGGCGGAGTGGGGACCGTAGTCGCCGCCGTAGGCCAGGATCACGGTGGCCGGGCGGCCCGCCAGGGGGTTGGCGGACGGGTCGAAGGGCAGGGTGCGGCCCATCAGCAGGGACTGGTCGAACCACGCCTTGAGGTGGGAGGGGATGGTCCAGTTGTGCATGGGCGCGCTGATCAGCAGCGCGTCCGCGGACAGGATCTCCTCGACGAGTTCGTCGTGCAGCGCGGCGGCGGTGCGCTGGGCGTCGGTCTCGGGCGCGTTGAGCAGGGTGTGGACCCCGTCGGCGTCCAGGTGCGGCAGCGGGGTCGCCACCAGGTCGCGGTGGGTGACGTCGCCGTCGGGCAGTTCCTTGGCCCAGGTCTCCCGGAAGAGCCCGGCGAGCCGGCGCGAGACGGAGTAGGGCGAGGGCGAGGAGTCGATGTGCAGCAGGCGGGCCACAGGCCACCTCTCATGAGGATCGGTGAGCGCCCGGGTGCGGCGCTCGGCTGGACGCATGGTCCGGTGCGGCGCTCGAACCCGGTCGGAGCGCTGCTTGCGCCCCTCCGGGTCACGCGCGGACGCCGAGGAACAGCCCGCGGCCGGAGAGCACGCCCGGTACGTACTCGGGCCGCAGTCCCGCCTGCGTGAAGGCGTGCTCGTACTGGTCGCGGGTGAAGAGCATCGCCCGGTGGACCTCGGTGACGTGCCGGACGCCGCCGTCGGGCGAGGCGATCAGGTAGTGGACGCTCATCCGGGAGGCGTCGCCGTCCCGCACGGTGTGCGCGACCCGGGCGATCGTGGTGCCGTCCGAGTCGATGACGTCGCTGGAGACCCAGCGGTCGACGTAGGTCTCGGGGAACCACCACGGCTCGACGGCCACGACTCCCCCGGGCACGACGTGCCGGGCGAAGCACCGCAGGGACTGGTGCAGTTCCTCCACGGAGCCGACGTAGCCGATGGAGGCGAACAGGCAGGTGACGGCGTCGAAGGTGCGGCCCAGGTCGAAGGAGCGCATGTCGCCGGTGTGCAGTGGGATGTCGGGCAGATCGGCCCGGGCGATCTCGAGCATGGGTTCGGACAGGTCGATGCCCTCGGTGTGGCCGATGAGTTCGCTGAACGGCCCGAGGTGTCCGCCCGTGCCGCAGGCGACGTCCAGCACGCTGGAGGCCCCGGGCAGCCTCCGGCGGACCTGCTCGGCGACGAGTTCCGCCTCCGCGGCGTAGTCCTTGCCCCGTGCGGTGTGCTGCGCGTGGTAGATCTTGGCCGAGTCGGCGCCGTACATGATTCCTCCGTTGCCGGGCGGTGAGGTGTCCTTCTGACTCCCGGCAGACTCCCCGCTGCCCGTCGAGCGCCGCTGGAACCCGGCCGGGGCTTGAGCGAGTCGCGATCGAGACGGTCCACGATGCCCTCGGCACGCCGTTCCCGGAGGTGGGACAGGACCGCACGGGCACCGACCGGGCGACGGCACAGGCAGCGGAAGGAAGGACACCATGTCCGCGAACGGCAGGGTCGTCGTCCTGGGCGGTACGGGCTTCCTCGGGCGGCATGTGTGCGCCGCCCTCCACGAGCGGGGCGTCGAGGTCGTGTCCGTGGCCCGCGGAGCACCGGCCGATCCGCCGCCCTGGCGCTTCCTCGTCCTCGACCTGGTCACGCTGCCTCCGCGTGAACTGGCCCGGGAGCTGGGCGGGACGGGGGCCGGGGTGGTGGTCAACGCCGTCGGCAGCATCTGGGGGCGGCGGGACGACCAGATGTGGGAGGCCGCCGCACTCCCCACCCTCCGGCTGCTGGACGCCCTCGCCCTGCTCCCGGCACGGCCACGGCTGGTGCATCTCGGTTCGGTGCTCGAGTACGGCCGGATGCGGGAGGGCAGTTCCACCACGGCGGTCGCCGAGGCCCGGCCGACCAGCGCGTACGGCCGGGCCAAACTCGCCGCGACCCGGGCCGTGCTGGAGCGGTTCCGCAGCGGCGAACTGACCGGGATGGTGCTGCGGATCAGCAACATCGCCGGGCCGGGCAGCCCGGACGTGAGTCTGCTCGGGCAGGTGGCGGGACAGCTCCTTCAGGCCCGGGGCGGTCCGGCGGTGATCCGGCTCGACCCGCTGCTGGCGCACCGCGACTACGTCGACGTCCGGGATGTCGCCGAGGCGGTGGTGGCCGCCGCGCTGTCCCGGCGGTCCGGGGAACTGGTCGACGTCGGCAGCGGCGAGAGCACCTCCGTGCGGGCGCTGGTCGACCTGCTGATCGAGCGGAGCGGGCTGCCCGCCGTCGTGGAGGAGCACAGCGGGACCGGGAGACAGCACTCCACCGAGACCTGGTCGCGTGTGGACACCGGTCCCGCGTGGCGCTCGCTCGGCTGGCGGCCGCACCGGCCGCTGACCGAGGCGGTGGAGGCCTATTGGCGTGAGTTCACCGAGCGACGAGACGTCGCGACGCGAAAAGGAGAGCCGTCGGCATGACGACTTATGTGTGGGACTACCTGCCGGAGTACGAGGCGGAGCGCGAGGATCTGCTGGACGCCGTCGAGACGGTGTTCCGTTCCGGCAGGCTGGTCCTCGGGCCGAGCGTGGCGGGCTTCGAGGAGGAGTTCGCCGCGTACCACGGCAGTGCCCACTGCACCGGCGTGGACAACGGCACCAACGCGGTGAAGCTCGCCCTCCAGGCGCTGGGCGTGGGTCCGGGTGACGAGGTGATCACCGTGTCGAACACGGCGGCACCGACGGTGGTGGCCATCGACGGCGCGGGCGCCACACCCGTCTTCGTCGACATCCGCGAGTCCGACTTCCTGATGGACACCGATCAGGTCGCCGCGGCCGTCACCCCGCGTACCAAGGCGCTGCTGCCCGTTCACCTGTACGGGCAGTGCGTCGACATGGCGCCGCTGCGGGCGATCGCCGAGCGTCACGGTCTGGCGATCCTGGAGGACTGCGCGCAGGCGCACGGTGCCCGGCACCACGGCCGGCTCGCCGGTTCGCTGGGGGACGCGGCCGCGTTCTCGTTCTATCCGACCAAGGTGCTCGGCGCGTACGGCGACGGCGGGGCGGTGCTGACCTCCGACCCGGACGTCGACGCGGCGCTGCGGCGACTGCGCTACTACGGCATGGAGAAGACGTACTACGTGGTGCAGACGCCCGGGCACAACAGCCGCCTGGACGAGGTGCAGGCCGAGATCCTGCGCCGCAAGCTGCGCCGGCTGGACGCCTATGTCGCCGGCCGCCGGGCGGTGGCCGAGCGCTACCGCGAGGGGCTGGGCGACCTCGCCGGACGGGGTCTGCTGCTGCCGTCGGTGACGGAGGGCAATGATCACGTGTACTACGTCTACGTGGTGCGCCACCCGCGCCGGGACGCGATCATCGAGCACGTCAAGCGTCACGACATCGCCCTGAACATCAGCTATCCGTGGCCGGTGCACACCAACTCCGGTTTCCGGCACCTCGGTTACGAGCGCGGTTCCCTGCCCGTGACGGAGCGGCTGGCCGACGAGATCTTCTCGCTGCCGATGTACCCGTCGCTGCCCGCCGGCCTCCAGGACAAGGTGATCTCGGCGGTGCGCGAGGCCGTGCTCAGCGTCTGAGCCCCGGCCGGACGGCCCTGAACGCGATGGTGCCCGCCCCCTGTCGAGGGGGCGGGCACCATCGCGTGGGGAAGGCCCGGCGTCAGACGAGGGCCTCGATCGCCTTGACCACCTCCGAGGGGGCGGGCAGCCCGGCGATCTCGTCCGCGAGGTCGCGGGCGCGCCGGCGGTAGGAGGAGTCGGACAGCATCTTGGAGATGTCCGCGGCCACCTCCTCGGGCGGCTCCTGATGGGAGGGCAGGGTGAGCGTCGCGCCGAACGCGTCGACCGGGCGCAGGGGGATCGCCGAGGCCAGGATCTCGGGGAGGACGAGCTGCGGCACCCCGGCGCTCAGCAGGGTCATCACGGTGACGCCGCCACCGTGGTGGACCGCGAGGTCGAGGGTGGGCGCGATCACGTCGAGGGGGACGAACCCGGCCTTGATGTGCGGATAGGCCTCGCGGATCTGCCCGGCGAGCGGCTCGCCCGTGGCGACGACGACCTCGATGTCGCCGGCGTTCAGGAGCGGGTTGTCCAGCAGGGGCCGGAAGAAGTGCATGCCGAGCGCGGGGATGAAGGCGCTGCGCGAGCCGGAGGTGATGAGCACGCGGGGGCGGTCGCCCTTGGCGTACATCCAGGGTTCGAGCGGTATCTGCGGGTTGCCCGCGGTCCAGCGCATGGCCTGGGCGGGTTCGGCGTGCTCGGGTCGCACGCTGGGCGGGGTGATGTCGACGAAGAGGGTCGCGTCGGGGATCGTGTCGAGGCCGAACTGCTTCAGCTCGGGGCGCAGTTCGTCGGTGGCGCCCTGCCAGTCGACGTCGGTGCGGTCATAGATGGCCCAGGTGTGGCGCACCAGGGGCACGCCCAGTTTGTGGGCGACGAGCGGGCCGGCCAGGTTGTACTCGCCGCCGATCACCACGTCCGGCCGCCATGCCTCGGCCAGTTCGAGGGTGCCCGCGAGGCTCGCGGCGGACAGCCGGGCGAAGCCGCGTCCCGCGAAGTCCATCTCGTGGGCCTCGCCCGTGGGCATGGGCAGCCAGTTGCCCTGCCGGTCCTTGAGCATGGCGTCGGCCATGCCCATGGCGGTCACGCCGCGGGCGGGCAGACCGAGACCGGTGATGAGGTCGAGGTTCTCCTCGGGGGCGGCCACGATGACCTCGTGGCCGGCCGTGCGGGCCGCGGAGGCGAGCGGCACGCTGGCGTGCACGGGCGCGGCACCTCCCCCGGCGACGAACAGGAATCGCATGCTTCTCCTTCGGATCGTCCGGGGGCCGCCGGCCGCGGCGGATGCCGTGGCCGGCGGCCCGCCGTTCACTGGCTCACGGCCTTCTTGTAGCGCTGGACGGCCAGCGGCACGAAGATCGCGAGAATCAGCGCCACCCACAGGAACGAGGCGAGGACCGGGTTCTGCAGGGGCCACACTTCGGGTTCGGGCCGGCCCGCCGGGATGTTCCCGAACAGTTGCCGGCACGCCTCGACCACGGCCGAGACGGGGTTCCAGTCCGCGACCACGCGCAGGACCGCGGGCAGTCCCTCGCTGGGCACGAACGAGTTGGAGATGAAGGTGAGCGGCAGCAGCACCATGAGCATGGCGTTGCCGAGCACCTCGGGCGACTTCGCCGTCAGACCGATGGCCGCGGTGATCCAGGAGGCGGCGTAGGCGAAGAGGAACAGCAGCAGGAAGGCGATCGCCGCGTCGACGAAGCCACCCCGGATCCGCCATCCCATCAACAGGCCGGTCAGGGACATCAGCACGATGACCAGCAGGTTGTTGACCGCGTCGCCGTTGGTGCGGCCGACCAGCACCGCCGACTGCGAGATGGGCAGTGAGCGGAAGCGGTCGATCAGTCCCAGCTTCATGTCATGGGCGATGCCGACGCCGGTGTTCGTGGCGGTGAGCAGCATCGTCTGGGTGAGGATGCCGATGACCATGAACTCGCGGTAGTTGGAGCCGTAGACGTCGATCGCGCTGCCGAAGACGAAGCCGAACAGCAGGGCGAAGGCGATCGGTGCGGCGCTGGCGAAGACCACGATGTCGGGGTTGCGCAGGTTCTTGATGACGTTGCGCTTGGTGAGGACGACGCCGTCCTCGAGGGCCTGGCTCAGGGCGCTCACTTCACTTCCTCCTTCGCACGGCCGTCGGCCTGATCTCCGGTTGCCGGCCGTTCGGTGAGGGCGAGGAACACCTCGTCCATGCTGGGCCTGCGCAGCGTGGTCCCCACCAGGCGCACCTGGGAGCGGTCCAGCAGGCGCACGCTGTTCACCAGGGCCTCCGGTCCGTCGGAGACGGGCACGATGACCCGGTTGTTCTCCTCGTCGACCGAGGTCTCGCCGCCCTGGGCGATGTCCTGGAGCAGGGTGCGGGCCTGGGCCGCGTCCGAGGCGCTGCCCACGGTGATCTCCAGGCGCTCCCCGCCCACCCGGTCCTTCAGTTCGTCGGGGGTGCCCTCGGCGATGACCTTGCCCTGGTCCATCACCGTGATGCGGTCGGCCAGTTGGTCGGCCTCCTCCAGGTACTGGGTGGTGAGCAGCAGCGTGCTGCCGCCCCGCACCAGCTCGGCGATGACGTCCCACATGGCCATCCGGCTGCGTACGTCCAGGCCGGTCGTGGGTTCGTCGAGGAACAGCACCTGGGGGGTGGAGACCACCGCGCAGGCCAGGTCGACCCGGCGGCGCATACCGCCCGAGTAGCCCTTCACCGGCCGGTCGGCGTCCTTGGTCAGGCCGAACCGCTCCAGCAGTTCGTCCGCCCGCTTCTTGCTCGCCGTGGCGCCCAGGTGGTACAGCCTGGCCACCATCTGCAGGTTCTCCCGGGCGGTCAGGTCCTCGTCCACGGCCGCGTACTGGCCGGACAGGCCGATCAGACGGCGCAGTTCGGGCGCCTGGGTCAGCACGTCGAGGCCGGCCACCGTGGCCCGGCCCGCGTCCGGCCGCAGCAGGGTCGACAGCACCCGTACCGTCGTGGTCTTGCCCGAGCCGTTGGGGCCCAGCAGGCCGTGGACCGTGCCCTCCCGCACTGTCAGGTCGAATCCGTCCAGTGCCGTGTTGGGGCCGAAACTTCTCCTCAGCCCCTCGGCGACGATCGCGTTCGTCATTGCTCCTCCCTCACCCGCGTGGCGCGAGCTCGCATTGGTGCCCCGACGGCTCCGCCAAGGCGCTCACACCGTAGGACCGATCGCGGACAGCTTTTGTCCGCCGTAGCCGGGTGCCACGGGAAACCGTCGTCTTCCGCGGGATCGGGCGGTTCACATTCTCGGCTCAGCGCGCTGGACAGCGAGTCGAATAACGCCGGATCCGGGGGCGGGTGGGAGCGGGTGCCGCCTTAACCCGTCGGCCGCTCATGCCCGGTCGGGCTTTTTCAGCCGGGCAAACAGAAGGTAATGCAACGATCAAGCAGAAAAAATGGTTCCGATCTCATCCGCGCCGGGATGAAACCCGGGGAATGACCGGTGATCCGAGCAGAAAGCGCGTGCCGGACCTCCTCGCAGGGCTGCCGGAAGCGGCTCGGGGGCGGCGGGGAGAGCGCCTGCCGCGGCCGGGCGGGGGCGGGGTGCCGCCGGTCGAGGCGCAATCCAGCCGGTCCTGAGCGCCGGGCCCCACGGTGTCGGCACCGCGTCACGGGCGCACACGGGCCGGCCACCGCCGCCCCGCCCTCCGTGACCGGTTCCGTCCACCTCTTGCCGCAGCATCGGTCCGTCACGGACCGGGAAACGGATGACTGACGATGAGCCGGAGTCTCGGTGCCCTCACCCTCGTGGGCGCGCTCGCCCTCGTGCCCCTTCTCCCGTCGGCCGCGGGAGCCGCCGAGGCCCCCGCGGCGGCGCCCGTCGCCGCCGTCGCGCAGCTCAAAGCGGCTCCCGTGGGCGTGTGGAACGGCTCGGTGAGTTTCCCGGCCGGGGAGGTGGAGGCGCGGGTGTCGTTCCGGGCGAACGGCACGCTGTGCCTGATCGCCCCGCCCCCCGGGCCCGACGGAGGCGTCGAGGGGCAGGGCACCTGGCGCACCACCGGCCGCAACACCTTCACCTTCACAGTGAAGGAACGGTTCTTCGATGGCGCGGGGAACACCACGGGCTATCTGCGGGCCACCCACCGGGCCACCTTGCGCGGCGACCGCTTCACCACGGTGGGCGAGGGATCCTTCCACGATGCGGCCGGGAACGAGCAGGACTCGTTCCCCGTCACGTCCCAGATGCGCCGCGAGACTCGCGCGGACGCCTGCTGAGCCGCCCCGCCCGCACCGGTCAGGCCGCCGCGGGCCGGTCCCGCAGCAGCGTCCGGGACCTGGTGCGCAGCCGGCCGTCCACCCGGACCAGCACGTCGGTCACGGCGTAGGTGGACTCGAAGCTGACCTGGCCTTCCTTGTCGGTCAGCGTCACGAGGGAGCCGTACGCCACGGTCAGCGCCCCGTCGTCGCCCTGCTCCATCCGGTAGTTGTCGTTCCAGTGCCGGACCACGACCTCCCGGTACCGGGGCAGGGCGGCCCGGGCGTGCTCGAGCAGCGCGCTCCTGCCCTCCAGCTTCTGCCCCCGGTGGACATGGTGCGTCACGCCGTCCTCGGTGAAGGTGTCGGCGTATCCCTCGAGGTCCAGCGAGTCCAGCAGGGCCATCTGCCCCGCGTAGAAGCGCAGCACCTCCACGTAGAGATCGGTGCTCACCGCTGCCATCCGTTGCCCCCTGTCCTGGTCAGGTGTCCCGTCCCCGCCGCTTCGCCGGCGGGGACGCCGCTCGTCTCCTCGTCACAGCCCGCTCCCGGCACCACCGCGACCGGAACGGCCTCGGCGCGCGCCGACCGCCGGACCGGTGGTGGCGCCTCAAGGTCGAGTTCGGAGCGCAGCACGGCCCGCTGGAGCCTCTGCAGCCGCACCGACGGCTCCACGCCCAGCTCCCGGTTCAGGGTCTGGCGCAGGTTGCGGAACACCTCCAGCGCCTGTGACTGCCGCCCGGCCCGGTAGAGCGAGACCATGTGGTGGGCGCAGAGGTTCTCGTGCATGGGGTGCTTGGCGGTCAGCACGGTGAGTTCGCTGAGCACGGCGTTGTGCCGGCCCAGGCGTATGTCCGCTCCGATCCTGTTGTCCAGGGCGATGAGCCTGCTCTCCTCGAGCCTGGCCACCTCGATGCTCAGGGGCATGCCCACCCGCACGTCGGCGAGCGCGTGCCCCTGCCACTGGTCCAGGGCCCTGCCCAGGTGTCGCGAGGCGGCCTCGTAGTCACCGCGCTCGATGGCCTGGTTTCCCGCGTCCACCAGCTGTTCGTAGACCCAGACGTCCACGTCCTCGGCCGCGACATCGAGCAGATAGCCGTCGAAGCGGGTGACCAGGACGTCCTTGGCGCGGGTCGGGGCGTCGGCAGGCAGGGCCGAGTCGATCAGCCTGCGCAGCTGGAGAATGTAGGTCTGCAGTGTGGTCCGTACGCTCATCGGCGGGCGGTCGCCCCAGAGCTCCTCAATGAGCGCGGGGACCGAGACGATGCGTCCGGCGCTCAGCGCCAGCATGGCCAGAACCTGACGGGGCTTCGCGGCGGTTGGTGTCACCGATCGGCCGTTTAAGGTAGCGTTCAGCTCTCCCAGAAGACGTATGCTCACTAATTCCCCCAGTAAAGTGCAGCTCCACGGATGGTCAGACCGCGGGACGGTGCCGAGCACTTGCACGTTTGGCCACGTCGTGGCACAAGGCGCTGTATGAGATCGATCAGGCAACCCCCCGTCATTACCTGCGGCAGCGACGACCGTCAGCCTATGTACGCCTTGTCAGCCGGTCAACCAATCGACCTTGGCGAACAATGCGTCACCGACGATCGGATTCCTTCCTAAAACCGTGCTGGAATATTCATCAGCCAACTCGAATCTGACTCGATCGAGGTTGCCGTCCAGTGGGAAACTTGACATGTGCGTACCAAAACGGAAGGGCCCGCCCCCGGTTCCTCCAGGTGCGGGCCCCGCGGCGTTCGCCGACGCGCCTCAGTAGTTCCCGAGCCCGCCGCACACGTTGAGCGCCTGTGCGGTGATCGACGAGGCGGAGTCGGTCACCAAGTAGCCCACCAGCCCCGCCACTTCCTCCGGGGTCGCGTACCGGCCCAGCGGGATCTTGGCGTTGAACCGGTCGAGGACCTCCTGCTCGGTGATGCCCCAGTGGGCCGCGTAGCCCTGGCGTACCCGGACGGCCATGGGGGTCTCCACATAGCCGGGGCACACCGCGTTCACCGTGATGCCGCGCTGGGCCAGTTCGAAACCCACGGACTTGGTGAAGCCCACGACACCGTGCTTGGACGCCGTGTACGGAGCCGCGTACATGACGCCCTGCTTCCCGGCGGTCGAGGCGATGTTGACGATGCGTCCCCACCCGGCCTCCAGCATGCCGCCGGCCCGCAGCACCTCCTTGGTCACCCGGAACACACTGGTCAGATTGGTCTCCAGCACGTCGAGCCAGAGGTCCTCGTCGAGGTCGGCGATCTCCCCGCCTCCGCCGCGGCCGGCGTTGTTGACGAGGATGTCGATCCGTCCGAACCGGGCGGTGGCGGCCGCCACCGCGGCACTGATCTGCTCGCCCGAGGTGACGTCACAGGACGTACCCTCCGCCGTGCAGCCGGCGTCGCGCAGTTCCTCCACGACCTCGGCGACCTTCTTGCCCTCGCGCGCGCAGCCGAAGACGGCGATGCCCTGGCGGGCCAGCGTGCGGGCCGTGGCGAGCCCGATCCCGCTGCTGACGCCCGTGATGAAGGCGGTTCGCGCACCGGTCATGTTGTTCTCTCCTTCTCGTCAGCACGTCAGCTCGTCGGACGGGCCCGACGGCTCGTCATGCGGCGCCGGTTCAGGCGGCGCAGTGCGGCAGACCGCCGTGGAATTCGGCCATCTCCCGCAGGGAGGCGGCGACGTCGACGCGCTCCCCGGGCGCGAGCCCGTCGAGCTCCGCGTAGGCGCGGTGCAGATTGCCCACCAGACGCTCGGCGTCGACGAGCGCGGCGAACGGCCCGAGGTCCGCCCGTCCGGCCGTCTCCAGGACCGTCCAGCCCTGCCGCTTGCCGTCCTCGGCCAGCCGGCGCAGCCACCGCAGATAAGCCTCAGTGGCGTCGAGGACCTCCGGCCCGCCCGCCGGGCCATGGCCCGGCACGACGAACCGGGGCCGAAGACGGCGCAGTTCCGCCAGAGCCCGCAGGGAGCCCTCGACGGAACCCATCAGGACGTAGGGGGTGACACCCGACCAGGCGACGTCCCCGGTGAAGAGCACACCGCGTCCGGGCACCCACGCGACCACGTCGCTCGCGGTGTGAGCCGGCCCCACCCGGGACAGCTCGACGGTCAGCCCGCCCAGCCGCAGCGTGAGCCGGTCGGTGAACGTCGTGTCGGGCAGGGTCAGTTCGGGCTCGCCCCAGTCCACGTCCGGCCAGATCCCGCACAGGGCGAGTCCCGCCTCCGCCATGTCGGAGCGGGTCTGCTCATGGGCGATGACGGTGGCACGCGGCGCGAACTGGTCGTTGCCGAAGACGTGGTCGCCGTGGAAGTGGGTGTTGACCACGGCGTCCGGGCCGCCTGGGACGACGCGTTCCACGGCCTCGCGCAGCCTCAGCGCCCGGGCCCGGGTGGCCGCCGTGTCGATCAGCACCGCCTGTCCGCCCGCCGCGATCAGCCCCGCGTTGTTCACGCACCAGCCGCCGGGCAACTGCTCGTAGACATGGACGCCTTCGGCCAGCTCGCGCAGTGCCGGGGGCGCCGCCGTCCCGGCGGCCACGGTCAGACCACCTCCGCGAAGCGCTGGAGCGTCTCACCGGGGCTCGGACCGTCCAGTGCCCGGAAGATGCGCTCCGCGTCGGGGCCGTGCTTGTCCAGCCGGACGTGGGCGAGCTCGACCCGGGTGCGGCCGGGTCCGGCCGGAGTGAAGACGACCTCGATCTCGCTGGCCCGCTCGTCGTCCGGCACCGACTGCCACCGGCCGTCCACCCGCCAGGTCAGGCGCAGCCCGTGCGGGGGGTTCCATTCGAGGACGGTGCCCCAGTCGATCTCGTTGCCGTTCACGTCCCACTCGTAGTAACGGCCGCCTTCCTTGGGCTCCATGGCCAGACCGGCCCGGGGCTCGGACAGCAGCACGTGCGAGGGCGGCCACCAGTCCGCCATTCGCTCGGTGAACACCTCGAAGCAGCGCCGGGGGTCGGCCTCGACCTCGACCCACTTGCGCACATCGGGAACGGAACCGTGCGGCATGAACTCTTCCTTCCGCCGGGTGCAGGAGTGTGCCGCCACCGTCATCGGGCTGCCTCGACCTCGTGTGGAGCACGGCTCGAACCCCCCGGGCCCGCGCACCGGCGCCTGGCGCGTTCCAACGCCACTGGACCGCGAGTCGAGGACCGCGGCGCAGGCTGGCGCTCGCGCACGGTCCGTCCGTCCCCAGTGGTGCCGCGAGCGGCACGAGCGACACCGGCCCGCGCCATCCGACTCATTCACCGCGAAGGAGCCCCATGGCCCGAAGGGCAGTCATCACCGGAATCGGCGTCGTCGCGCCGGGAGGGATCGGAACCGAACCCTTCTGGCGGCTCCTCGTCGAGGGCAGGACGGCGACCCGTACGATCACGCAGTTCGACGCCAGCGGACACCGCTGCCGCGTCGCGGCCGAGTGCGACTTCGACCCGCTCGCGCTCGGTCTGACCCCGCAGGAGGTGCGCCGCACCGACCGGGTCTCCCAGCTCGCCATGGTCGCGGCCGGCGAGGCCCTCGCCGACAGCGGTCTGGAGATCGACGGTGCGCTGGCCGAACGCACCGGAGTGGCCCTCGGCAGTGCCGTGGGCGGCACCACCACCATGGAGCGGGAGTACTCCGTGCTCTCCGAGGGCGGCCGGAACTGGGTGGTGGACCCGTCGTTCGCGGTGCCCCACCTGTACGACTACTTCCTGCCCAGTTCCATCGCCTCCGAGGTCGCCCGCACCACGGGCGCCCTGGGGCCCGCGTCGGTGGTGTCCACCGGCTGCACCTCCGGCATCGACTCGGTGGGCTACGCGGCGGAGCTGATCCGGGACGGCGAGGCCGACGTGATGGTCACCGGCGCCACCGACGCGCCGATCTCGCCCATCACGGTGACCTGCTTCGACGTCATCCGGGCCACGTCCGCGCGCAACGACGACCCGGCGACCGCGTGCCGCCCCTTCGACCGCACCCGCACGGGCCTGATCCTCGGCGAGGGTTCGGCCGTGCTGGTCCTGGAGGAACTGGAGCACGCCCGGCGGCGCGGGGCGACGATCTACGCGGAGGTGTCCGGGTACGCCGCGCGCTGCAACGCGTACCACATGACCGGGCTGACGGCGGAGGGCAAGGAGATGTCCGAGGCCATCGACCTCGCCCTGGCGGAAGCACGCGTGGACCCCGGCGCGGTGGACTACGTCAACGCCCACGGCTCCGGCACCAAGCAGAACGACCGGCACGAGACGGCCGCCGTGAAGCGCAGCCTCGGCCGGCACGCCTACGAGACGCCGATGAGCGGCATCAAGTCCATGATCGGCCACTCGCTCGGCGCGATCGGATCGCTGGAGATCGCGGCGTGCGCCCTGTCCATGCGGCACGGCGTGGTCGTCCCCACGGCCAACCTGCACGAGCCGGATCCCGAGTGCGACCTGGACTACGTGCCGAACACCGCCCGGGAGAAGCGGCTGGACGCGGTGCTCACGGTGGGCAGTGGTTTCGGAGGTTTCCAGAGCGCGATGGTGCTCACGAGTCTGGAGCGGACCGCAGCATGACCAAGGACGTCGTTGTCACGGGTGCGGACGCCGTCGCACCGAACGGAGTCGGCCTGGAGACCTACTGGGCCGCCGCCCTCAAGGGCGTGTCGGCGATCCAGCCCATCAGCCGGTTCGACGCCACCGGTTATCCGGTGCGGCTGGCCGCCGAGATACCCCCGTCCGACGCGGAGAGCGCCTTCCCCAGGAAGTTGGTGCCGCAGACCGACCGGCTCACCCAGCTGGCCATGATGTGCGCGGACAGCGCGCTGTCCGCCGCCGGGGTGGACCCCGCCGAACTGCCCGAGTTCGGCGCCGGGGTGGCCGTCTCCAGCGCCAGCGGCGGTCTGGAGTTCGGCCAGCGGCAGTTGCAGCAGCTGTGGGGCACCGGGTGGGAGTCGGTCAGTCCCTACATGTCGTTCGCCTGGTACTACGCCGTCAACACCGGGCAGATCTCCATCCGCAACGCGCTGCGGGGGCCCAGTGGGGTGGTCGTCTCGGAGCAGGCCGGCGGCCTGGATTCGATCGCGTTCGCCCGCAGGAGGGTGCGCCGCGGGACGCCGGTCATGCTCGCCGGCGGCTTCGACAGCGTGCTGTGCCCGTACGGCGTCTCGACGGTGTCGGTGGCCACCGGGGTGAGCCGCGCGAGCGACCCCGAGCGGGCCTTCCTGCCGTTCCACTCCTCGTCCTCCGGGTTCGTGCCCGGGGAGGGCGGGGCCGTCATGGTGCTGGAGTCCCGTGCGTCCGCCGCCGAACGCGGCGCGGCCGTGCTGGGTTCGGTGGCGGGCCACGCGGCGGCCTTCGACCCGGACCCCTCGGGCTCCGGCGGCGACGGGCTGGCGCGGGCCGCCCGCGGTGCGCTGGCCGATGCCGGGCTGGCGCCCGAGGCCGTCGACGTCGTGTTCGCCGACGCCGCCGGCAGCCCCGACCTCGACCGGGCCGAGGCCGACGCGCTGACCGCGCTGTTCGGTGCCGGAGGGGTGCCGGTGAGCACGCCCAAGGCGCTGGTGGGACGGCTGATGTCCGGGGGCTCGGCCCTCGACGCGGTCACGGCGCTGCTCAGCCTGCGCGACGGGCTCGTCCCTCCCGTGCCCGGCGTGGCGCCGGACGAGGTGGACCCACGGGTCGACCTGGTGGTCGGGGAGCCCCGTGGCGGGGAGTTCCGCACGGCGCTGGTGCTGGCGAGGGGACATGGGGGCTTCGCCTCGGCGATGGTGCTCACCGCGTCCTGAACACACACGGGCCCGGGGCCCGGCTCGTGTCTCGAGCCGGGCCCCGGGCCTTCACCGGTCGGGCATGCGCGCCGCACGGGCTCCGCGCGACGCGGGGCGCTTCGGGCGACGCGGGGCGCTTCGGGCGGAGCCTCAGCGCCGCTTGCCGGTCGGTACGACGTACCGGGTGAACAGCAGTTCCCGGATCACGTCGTCGCCGCCCTCGACCAGACCGACGTAGCGCAGGTCGCGGACCAGCTTTCCGATGGGGTGCTCGTGGGTGTAGCCGAGTCCGCCGAACATCTCGGAGCCGATGGTCGCCACCTGCCAGCCGGCCTGACCGCAGTACATCTTCGCGGCCAGCGCGGAGCGCAGGGTGCCCACCCGGTACAGGGCCCCGGCGGCGTCGCCCCCCGCCAGGTAGCCGTCGAACTCCTCGGCGGCCGAGCGGCACTGGTTGCGCATCACGTCGATCAGCATCTCGATCTGGCCGAGCTTTCCGGCGAAGACCGCGTTGCGTGCCAGCGGGGCGCCGTGCACCCGTTTGGATCCCGCGTACTCCATCGCCAGGTCGCGCACCCGGCGGGCCATGCCGATGGCGGTCGCCGCGATGAGGATGCGGCTGGCGTTCAGCCCGATCTCCAGCAGCCGCAGTCCGTTGCCGGGCAGACGGTTCTCGGCCGGTACGGCGCAGTCGCGCAGGGCGACCCGGTAGGTGGCCGAGCCGCGCATGCCGACCATGTTCCAGCGCTGGGTCAGCTCCACGCCCTCGGTGTGCCGGGGCACCAGGACCACGCCGAAGTCGGCGTCGTCGGCGGCGTCCCGGGCGACGACCAGCAGCAGGTCCGCGGCGTCGGTGTTGGTGGAGAAGTACTTGTCGCCGGTGACGATCACGCTGTCCCCGGCGCGGCGGCAGGTGGTCGTGATGCGCCCGAGTTCGCTGCCGGCTTCCTCCTCGCTCGCGAGGATGCCGAGGACGCCGCCGTCCCGGGCCAGGCGTTCCAGGTGCGGCCTGGTCAGGGCGTCGGCGCCGGAGAGCTGGAGCATGGTGGTGCCGAGCACGGACAGGAAGGAGCCGAAGGCGAAGCCGGCGTCCCCGTAGGACAGTTCCGAGACGACGTCCACGCTGTCCCGCAGGGAGAGGCCCGGACCGCCGTACTCGGCGGGGATCCACCAGTTGGCCAGCCCCGCCTCGGCCAGGCGGACCGAGGCGGGTGTGGGGACGGGCGGGAGGGTGTCGAAGTGCTCCGTGGCCGGAAGCACCTCGGCGTGCACGAACGCCCGGACCCGTTCCAGGAGGTCGGCGGCCCGCGCCCCCGTACCGGGGGACGCGGGGTGGACCGACGCGGGTGCGGCCACGGTCACGCCGCCTGGGTCAGGCGGCGGTTGAAGACGTCGAGGAAGTCCTGGGGCGTCTCGAGAGCGGAGGCGTCGTCGTCCCCGAGCTTGACCTGGTAGTGCTGTTCGAGCGCGCTCGTCGTGGCGATGACGGCGAGCGAGTCGAAGCCCAGGTCGGCGAGGGGGGCGTGGAGGATGTCGCCGGACAGGTCGATGGTCTCGTCCTCGCCGACGGCGCGCAGCAGGAATCCCTTGAGTTCGTCGATGGTCAGCTCGGCCATGGGGGCTCTCCTCGGGTGTGATTCTCGGGTGGTGGGGTGCGGCACGGATCCCGTGGGCGGACCGTGCGCGTTCGGGTGACGACCGGCGGCCCGGTCGGGTCAGCGGGCCTCGGCGAAGGCGCGCGCCCGGGCCAGGGTCGCCCGGCTGTTGGAGCTCAGGGAGTGCTGCACGGCGTCCCGGGCGGCCTGGAGGGTGGCCGGGGGCGCGGGGAGGGCCGCGATGCCCTCGGGATCCAGCAGCACCTGGTGGCGGGCGGTGACCCGGACCATGCCGTCGGCGGCCTCCTCCACCAGCCACTCGCCGTTGTGGGCGCGCAGCACGGGCGGCAGCTTGGTCTGCTTGTAGACGATCTGCCGCTGCGGGACGCAGACCCGCCCGGAGACGGTGGTGTGCACGGAGCCGTCCGGCGCGCGGGTGTCCATCTCCATGTACTGCAGACCGGTGACGTTCTCCCGCAGGTCCAGCCGGACGACGTGGGCGAGCCGGTCCGGCCATTTCGCCGCGTCGTAGAGGAAGTCGTACACGTCGCCCGGCGAACCGGCGATCAGCTCGGTGTCGGAGAAGTCCAGCAGGAGGTCGTCCTCGCTCCCGGCCCGCTCGGCGGCCAGGCGCAGATGGTCCAGTTCGGAGACGCTGTTGGTCTCGACGGCCGCGGCGATGCGGGCCAGTGCGGCCGGGTCGTCGCCGACGGCCCGGTAGTGGTGGTCCAGGACCACCGTGCAGGCCTTGTCGCCGCGCTCGCGGACCTCCCACCTGCCGCCCATCGCGGCCACCGGGTCGGCGGGTTCGGTCTGTTCGAAGCGCACGCTGCGCGCGGCGGGGTCCAGACGGCGCCGGGACTCCCAGGTGCGCACCTCGCCGTGGGCCACGGCCCAGATGCGGATGTGCTCGTCGCTGTCGTCGCCCCGCGTCCGTTCGGCGCGCACGGTGGGCGGGAAGTACAGCGGCCACAGGCGCACGTCGGAGACGACGCGGTACACGGCGTCCGCCGGTGCCTCGATGTCGATCCGGTGCGTCACCTGCGTCGGCTCGGTGTCGCTCATGACGGGCTCTCTCCTCACCATCGGTGTGGTCGGGCGCGGTGGGGGCGGCGGGTTCACGCGGTCGTGGCCGGTGCGGTGGCGGGGTGTTCGCCGGTCCGCGCGGCACGCATGTACGCCGCGAGCGCCTCGGGCGTGGGGTTGTCGAGGACCGCCTCGGCCGGCATCCGCAGGCCGGTGGCCGCGTTGAGCCGGTTGCGCAGGTCCACGCTGAGCAGTGAGTCGAAGCCCAGCTCCTTGAAGGAGTCGGTGGGTCGCACCGTCACGGCCTCGGTGTAGCCGAGGACTTCGGCGGCCTGCGCGCACACCATGTCCACGAGGTTCTGTGCGGAGGGGCCGGCCGCGGCGGCCGGCCGGGCCGCGCCGGATGCGGCGACCGGGGCCGACGGGCCGGTCCGGGGGACGTCTCGCAGTCCTCGGAAGAGGGCGGCGGCGCGGGTGCCGGGACGGATCCGCTCGGGCACGGGGCTGAAGGCGGCCACCGCCGGCCGGGGCGAGGCCATGGCCTCGTCGAGGAGCCGCAGTGCGCTCGCGGTCGTCATGGGCGCAATGCCGATGGCGGCGAGAGCGGCCACGTCCGCTTCGGTCAGATGGGCGGTCATGCCCGTCCGGTCCTCCCACAGGCCCCACGCCACGGAGGTCGCGGCCAGCCCCTGGGCCCGGCGGTGGTGGGCGAGGGCGTCGAGGAAGGCGTTGGCGGCCGCGTAGTTGGCCTGGCCCGGTCCGCCGATCACCCCGACCGCGGAGGAGAACAGCACGAACGCCGACAGGTCGAGGTGCCGCGTGAGTTCGTGCAGGTGCCAGGCGGCGTGCGCCTTGGGTGCCAGCACCGCCCGCATGCGGGCCGGGGTCATCCCGCCGATCAGTTTGTCGTCGAGCACACCGGCGGTGTGGAAGACGCTGCCCGGGGCGTGTTCGGCGATCACCTTGGCCAGCGCGTTCCGGTCGGTGACGTCGCAGGCCAGGACGTGTGCCGTGGCGCCGAGTCCGGCACAGTCCGCCACCAGCTCGGCGGCACCGGGTGCGGCGGGTCCGCGGCGGCTGAGCAGGACGACCTCGCGGACGCCGTACGCCGTGACGAGATGACGGGTCAGGACGGCGCCCAGTCCGTCGGCGCCCCCGGTGACCAGGACGGGGCGGCCGGTGTCGAGGGTCCGGGGCATGGTGAGGGCGAGCTTGCCGTGCTGCCTGGCCCGGCTGAGCATCCGCAGCGGCCGCTGTCCCAGGCGGACGTCCCAGGTGCGCAGCGGCAGGTGGACCAGGGCTCCGGAGCGGAACAGCGCGATGAGCTCGTCCAGCACCTCACCGATCCGTTCGGGGGCGACGCCCAGGATGTTGTACGCCTGGTAGCCGATGCCGGGGTACTGCTCCTGGATCCGGCCCGCGTCCCTGATGTCCGTCTTGCCCATCTCGGCGAAGCGGCCGCCGGGGGCCAGCAGGCGCAGGGAGGCGTCGACCGCCTCGTTGGCGAGGGAGTTGAGGACGACGTCCACGCCCCGGCCGGCGGTCACCTCCTGGAACTCGTGCTCGAAGTCGAGTGAGCGGGAGGACGCGATGTGGTCGTCGGGCACGCCCCACTCGCGCAGGATGCCGTGTTTCGCGGGCCCCGCGGTGGCGAAGACGTCGGCGCCGAAGTGGCGGGCGAGCTGGAGCGCGGCGAGGCCGACCCCGCCCGTGGCGGTGTGCACGAGCACCGACTCGCCCGGCCGGACGGCGGCGACGTCCACCAGGCACTGGTAGGCGGTGATGAACACGATGGGGACGCTCGCGGCCTGCGCGTCGCTCCAGCCGTCGGGAACGCGCCGGACCATCCGTTCGTCGGCGACGGCGACCGGTCCGAGGGAGCGTTCGAAGACACCGAAGATCCGGTCCCCCACCGCGATGCGGGTGACCTCGGCCCCGACCTCCGTGACCACTCCGGCGCCTTCGCTGCCCATGGTCTTCTCGGAGGCGACCAGTCCCAGTCCCACGGCGATGTCACGGAAGTTGAGGCCCGCCGCCCGCACCTCGATACGGATCTCCCGGGCGCCGAGGGGCAGGGTGGCCTCCGGGTGCGGGACCAGCGCCAGATTGTCCAGCGTGCCCTTGGCGGTGACGTCGAGGCGCCAGGCGGAGTGGCCCTGCGGCACGGGCAGGCCCCGGTCGTCCGCCGGCCGCAGCCTCGGCACGTGGACCCGGCCCTGACGGATCGCCGTCTCGGGCTCCTCCAGCGCGAGGGCCGTGGGCAGGGCGGCCACGGAGGCCGGGTCGTCGTCGATGTCGACCAGCTGGAAGGCGCCGGGGTGTTCGGCCTGCGCCGCCCTCACCAGCCCGCCGACGGCGGCCGCGGCCAGGCCCGGCAGGGTCTCGCTGCCGGTGACGTCCACGGCCCGGCGGGTCACCACGGCCAGGCGGGACCGGCTGAACCGGTCGTCGCCGAGCCACTGCTGGAGCAGGTCGGTGACCTCTCCCGTCAGCCGTTCCACGGTGGCGGGCAGCGCCTCGCCGGCCGCCCGCGGCACCTCCGGGTGGACGACCAGGACGGGCGGCACCGTCGTGGGCAGCGTCTCCAGGTCCGGGAAGTCCCGCCCGGCGCCCAGATGGGGGGCCGCCAGGCTCGCCCAGTCGGGCAGCGGGGGCAGATCGTCCACGGCCGCGCGCTCCCAGGCCAGTTCCAGGCTCGTCGCCCCGTCGTCGGAACCGTTGGCCGCCGTCAGGGGCCGCAGGACGAGCGAGCCGACCGTGGCGACGGGCCGGCCCTTCTCGTCCGTGCAGGACACCGAGAGCTCTGTCCCGCCGCCCGTCGCGCGCACCCGGAGCGTGCGGGCCGTGGTGGGCGGCAGGGTGACGTCACGCCAGGTGAAGGGGACGTTCAGGTCGTCGCCGGTGCCGAGGAGCGCGGCGTGCAGGGCGGCGTCGAGCAGCACCGGGTGCGCGGTGGCGCAGGAGCCGCCGGGCGGGTCCTGGTCGAGGGCCACCTCGGCGTACGTCTCGAAGCCGCGTGTCCAGGCACGTCGCAGGCCGCGGAAGGCGGGCCCGTACTGGTAGCCGCGCCGGGCCAGCCTCTCGTAGGCGTCGGCCGGGTCGAGCGGTTCGGCGTCCCGGGGCGGCCACACCGTGTCGTGCGGTGCCGGGGGGATCGTGCCGTCGGCGGGGGCGAGGACGGCGGTGGCGTGTTCTGTCCATGCGGTTTCGTCCGGGGCGCGGCCGTGCAGCGAGGCGGCGCGGCGGCCCGAGGCGTCGGCGGGCTCCACCATCACGCGGATCTCCACGGAGCCCTGCCGCGGGACGGGCAGCGCCAGCCCGACGGTCAGCTCCTCGATCCGGGGGCAGCCGACGGCGGTCCCCGCCCGCGCGGCGAGGGACAGCAGCGCGGTGGCCGGGACCAGCGCGGTGTCCCGTACGACGTGATCGGTCAGCCAGGGCTGCCGGGCCCGGTCGAAGGCGGCCGACAGGACGGTCCGGCCGTCCGGCAGGGACACGGGTCCACCGGCGAGGGCTCCGGCCTCCGGGGCGGCCGGCGGTGCGCCGGTGACCCAGTACCTGCTGCGGCTGAAGGCGAAGCCCGGCAACTCGGTCCGGCGGCCCGCGGGCTGGACGGAGGAGAGGTCCGCCGGCACACCCGAGGCCTGGGCCGCGGCGGCCGAGGCGAGGAACTGGCTGAGCCCGGTCCCCCGCCGGATCGAGCCGATGACCGTGCCCCGCACGCCGGCGGCGTCGAGGATGTCCGTCAGGGCCATGGTGAGGACGGGGTGGGGGCTGATCTCCAGGAACGTGCGGTGCCTGCGCGCGACGAGCCGTTCCACCGCGGTCCTGAAACGCACGGTGCCGCGCAGGTTGTCGTACCAGTAGGAGGCGTCGAGGACCGTGGGGTCGACGGCCTCGCCGGCCAGGGTGGAGTACACGGGTACGGCGGAGGGGCGCGGCAGGACGCCCGTCAGCTGCCGGGCGAGGGGCTCCTTGAGCACCTCGACGGCCTCGGTGTGGGAGGCGTAGTCGACGTCGATGCGGCGGGCGTCGACGCCGGTGCGCGCGCATGCCGCGAGCAGCTCGGTCAGCGCGTCCTGGGGTCCGGCGACGACGGTGGCGCGCGGGCCGTTGAGGGCCGCGATGCCGATGCCGGCGGCGCCGCCCACGCTCTTCAGCAGGTCCCGGGTCTCGTCGGCGCCCAGCGGTACGGAGACCATGCCTCCGGTGCCGGCGAGGGTGTGCAGGGCCTTGCTGCGCAGTGCGACGATCCGGCAGGCGTCGGCCAGGCTCAGCGCGCCGGCCACGTGCGCGGCGGCGATCTCGCCCTGGGAGTGCCCGACGACGGCCGCCGGGCGGACCCCGACGCTCTCCCACAGCCGCGCCAGCGACACCATGACGGCGAACAGGGCGGGCTGGACGACGTCCACCCGTTCCAGCGCCTGACCGCGCAGCGCGTCCTGGAGCTGCCATCCGCAGTAGGGCAGGAGCGCCTCGGCGCACGCGGCCATGCTGTCGCGGAAGACCGGGGACTCCTCGCACAGCGCGAGTCCCATCTCCCGCCACTGCGAGCCCTGCCCGGGGAAGACGAAGACCGGGCCGGTGGAGTCGCGCCGGGCCTCGCCGCCGAGCACGGTCGGGGACCGGTAGGTGCCCGGGACGGCCGGGACGGCGTCGCCGCGGGCCAGCCGGTCGAGCCCGGCGCGCAGGTCCTGCGCCGTGTCGGCGACCACCGCGGCGCGGTGGGTGAAGCGGGTGCGGCCGCGCAGGACGTGGGCGACGTCCTGCGGCGCCGTGCCGGGAGCCCGGGTCAGGAAGTCGGCCAGGGCGGACGCCTGCCGGCGCAGCGACTCCGGGTTCGGGGCGGACAGCTGCCACACGAAGGGCCCTTCGGCGGTGCCGGTCCCGGTCTCGGGCTCGGTGTCGGCCTCTTCCAGGACGAGGTGGGCGTTGGTGCCGCTGATCCCGAAGGAGGACACGGCGGCCCGCCGCGGCCGTTCGCCGCGCGGCCAGGGGCGTTCCTCGGTGAGCAGGGCGAGGCCGCTGTTCTCCCAGTCCACGTGCGGGCTGGGGCGGTCGGCGTGGAGGGTGGCGGGCAGCACGCCGGCCCGCAGGGCCTGGACCATCTTGATCACGCCGCCGACCCCGGCGGCGGCCTGGGTGTGCCCCAGGTTCGACTTCAGGGAGCCCAGCCACAGCGGGGACCCGCCGGTACGTCCCCGGCCGTAGGCCGCCGCCAGGGCGCGGGCCTCGATGGGGTCGCCGAGCGGGGTTCCGGTGCCGTGCGCCTCGACCGCGTCGATGTCGTCGGGCCGCAGCCCGGCCGCGCGCAGGGCGCGGTCGATGACGTCCTGCTGGGCCGCCATGTTCGGTGCGGTGAGCCCGTTGCTGGCGCCGTCCTGGTTGACGGCGCTGCCGCGGATCACGGCGAGGACGCGGTGGCCCCGGGCGACGGCGTCGGGCAGGCGTTCCAGCAGGAGCAGGCCGGCGCCCTCGGACCACGCCGTGCCGTCGGCGTCGGCGGAGAAGGACTTGCACCGCCCGTCCGGTGAGAGGCCGCCCTGCCGGCTGAAGTCGATGAACATGCCCGGGGTGGGCATCACCGCGACCCCGCCGGCCAGGGCCATGTCGCACTCCCCCTGGCGCAGCGACTGCGCGGCCAGGTGCAGGGCGACCAGGGACGAGGAGCAGGCCGTGTCCACGGTGATGGCGGGACCGCGCAGCCCGAACCAGTAGGCGATGCGGCCCGATGCCACGCTCGGGGTGCTGCCGGTGATGCGGTAGCCGCCGGCGCCCTGGTTGTCCTCGTGCAGGCGCGGCCCGTACTCCTGGGCCATGGCGCCGACGAAGACACCGACGTCGGCGCCTGCGAGCGACTCGCGTGGGAGTCCGGCCCGTTCGAAGGTCTCCCAGGCCACTTCGAGGAGCACGCGCTGCTGCGGGTCCATACCGGTCGCCTCGCGCGGTGCGATGCCGAAGAACTTGGCGTCGAACAGGTCCGCGTCGTGCAGGAAGCCGCCGTGCCGGGTGCTGGACGCGGTGGTGGTGTCGGCGGTGGGGTCGTCGGCCGCCGCGACGTCCCAGCCGCGGTTGTCGGGGAACTCGGTGATCGCGTCGCCGCGCGAGGCCACCAGGCGCCACAGGTCGTCCGGGGTGGTGACGCCCCCGGGGTAGCGGCAGCCCATGGACACGATCGCGATCGCGTCCTGCTCGCCGTGCGGGGAAGCCGGTTCGCGGTTCATGTGTGCAGCAGGCCTTTCGGTCAGAGCGGCGTGTCCGCGCGGAACGCCTCGATCAGCGAGGCGGGGGTGGGCCGGTCGAAGAGCAGCGTGGTCGGCAGGGAGCGGCCGGTGATCCTGGCGAGGGTGGTGCGCAGGGCCACGGCCATACGGGAGTCCAGTCCCAGCTCACTGAAGGAGCGGCCCACGTCGAGGTCGGCGTCCGGATCGAGTCCGAGGGCCTGGAGCGTGCAGGTCACCACGAGGTCGAAGGGGTCCCCGCTCCACGGCGGGGCGGCCGGACCGGCCGGTGGCGGTGCCGGCGCGTCGACGGTGCCGAGCCAGTGGCGCCGCCGCTGGAACGGGTAGAGGGGCAGGTCGACGCGCCGGGCGGGGCCGCCGAGTACGGCCTCCCAGCGCACCGGCAGGCCGGACACATGGGCGCCGGCGGCGGTCTCGGCGATGCCCGCGGCCTCCTCCCGGGTGGCCATCGGGGCACTGAAGCGTTCCGTGCCGTACCCGACGGTCTCCGCCGCGAGCGTGGTCAGCGCCCGGCCCGGCCCGATCTCCACGAAGAACCGGGCGCCCAGCCGGTGCGCCGTGGTGAGCGCGGGGCCGAACCGCACGGGCGCGCACACGTGGTGGACCCAGTAGTCGGGGTCGGCGAACCGACGGGGGTCCACCAGCTCGCCGGTGACCGTGGAGACGATCGGCGGGCCGTCCGGGAGCCTCCAGGTGAGGCCTTCGGCGACGGACCGCAGGCCCTTCTGCACGGGGGCCATGAGCGGCGAGTGCCCGGCCACGGAGACCCGGAGCCGGCGGGTGCGGCGGCCCAGGTCCTCGAAGTGGGCCGCCGCCTTCAGCGTGGCGCTCTCCTCGCCGGACAGGACCACGGACCGTGAGCCGTTGACGGCGGCGATCCCGACGAGCCCGGGGGTGCGGTCCACCACGCGGCGCGCCTCGTCCTCCTCGGCCTGCACGGCCACCATGACGCCGCCGGGCGGCAGTTCAGCGATCAGCCGGGCCCGGTGGGCGACCAGGGTGGCCGCGTCCTCCAGGGACAGCGTGCCCGTCAGGTGGGCCACCGCGATCTCGCCGAGCGAGTGGCCGATCAGCAGGTCCGGCACGATGCCGAAGGACTCCAGCAGCCGGTACAGCGCCACCTCGACGGCGAACAGGGCGGGCTGCGCGTGCTCGGTGCGGTCCACCTCCTGCCGCTGCCACATGGCGTCGGCGAGGTCGGCACCCAGCACGGGTTCGAGCCGGGCGCACACGTCGTCGAAGACCTGGGCGAACGCCGGGAACTCCTTGTACAGGCCCTGTCCCATGCCGAGGCGTTGCGCGCCCTGCCCGGCGAACAGGAAGGCGGTGCGGCCCTCGCCGCGCAGTCCCTGGACGAGACCCCTCTCGCCGTCGTCGGGTGAGCCGTCGGCCAGGGCGCGCAGCCGCTGCGCCAGCTCGTCCCGGTCCGAGGCGATGACACCGGCCCGGTGGGCGAATGCGGTACGGGCCGTCGCGGCCGTCCAGGCCAGGTCGGCGAGGGCGAGCGGCCGGCTGGGGTCGGCGACCGCGTCGGCGAGGTCGCGGGCCCTGGCCCTGAGGGCCTCGGGTGCCGGGGCGGACAGGACGACGGGCACGGCCGAGACGGCGGCGCCCGGCTCCGCGGGACCGGCCGGGGCCGGTGCCTCGCCCAGCACCACATGGCAGTTGGTGCCGCCGAGGCCGAAGGAGGAGACCCCGGCGACGCGCGGCCGGTCCTGCGCGGGCCAGTCCCGGCCCCGGTCGCACACCCGCACCCCGAGTGCCTTCAGGTCGATGGCCGGATTGGCGGTGCGGAAGTTGAGGCTGGCCGGGAGCCGGCGGTGGAACAGGGCGAGCGCGGTCTTGATGAACCCGGCGATGCCGGCGGCGGCCTCCAGGTGCCCGATGTTGGTCTTGACCGAGCCGACCAGCAGCGGCCGGTCGTCCGGGCGTCCGTGCCCGAGGACTCCGCCCAGCGCCGCGGCCTCGACGGGGTCGCCCAACGCGGTGCCGGTGCCGTGCAGTTCGACGTAGGCCACTTCGTCGGGTGCGACGCCGGCCTGCCGGCAGGCAGCGGTGAGAACCTCGCGCTGCGCGGCCTCGCTGGGTGCGGTCAGCGCCGTCCGGTCGCCGTCGCTGTTCATCGCCCCGCCCAGCAGGGTGCAGTAGACGCGGTCCCCGTCGGCCAGGGCCCGGTCCAGGGGTTTGAGGACCACGACGCCCGCGCCCTCGCCGCGGACGATGCCGTCGGCGCGGGCGTCGAAGGTGTGGCAGCGGCCGCGGGGCGACAGGGCGCCCAGTGCCTCCACCACGTCGTCGCCCTCCGGGGTGAGGTTGAGCTGCACGCCGCCCACCACGGCCGCGGCGCACTCGCCCCGGCGCAGCGCCAGCACGGCCTGGTGCAGCGCCGCCAGGGACGAGGACTGGCCGGTGTCGACGACGAGACTCGGGCCGGTGAAGCCGTGGAAGTGGGAAACGCGGTTGGCCAGGAAGGTCCGGCCGGTGCCCGTCATCGTGTAGGCGGAGGGCAGTGCGCCGCCGGTGCGGCTGAGGAACGCGTACTCGTCGGAGCCGGCGCCGACGAAGACGCCGACGGGCCCGGACGACAGCTCGCGCGGGGTGGTGCGGGCGTCCTCCACGGCGTGCCAGGTGAGTTCCAGGAGCAGCCGCTGCTGCGGGTCGAGCGCGGCCGCCTCGGGGGCGGGCACACCGAAGAACCCGGCGTCGAACAGGTCGACGTCCGGCAGGTAGCCGCCGGGGCGGCGGCCCGCGCGGCTGCCGGTGCCGGGGCCGATGGCGTCCTCGCCCGCCAGCAGCAGCCGCCAGAACGCGGCGAGTCCGTCCGCCCCGGGGAACCGGCACGCCATGCCGACGACGGCCACCGGGGCGTCGCCGGTCCCGGACTCCGGCCGTTCCCGGCGAGGGGGCCGTGCGGCCTCGGGGCCGCGGTCGGTGTCGCGTGCGGGGCTCATGGCTTCCTTCCTGTCTCTGCGGCCGTGGACGGGTGCGGTCCGGCCACGGCGCCGGCGGGTACGGCCGGTCCGGACAGCACGCACCAGGCCTGCTCCACGGACCGGATGTCGGCCTCGTCGCCACGGGCCCGGTCGGGCAGCAGGGTCAGGACGGCGCTGTGCCCGCCGGCGAGGGCGCGCTGCCGTCTGGCCAGGGTCGCCAGGCTGTTGCCGGGCCCCGCCTCGACGAGCAGGCATCCGGGGTGCTCGTCGAGCACGGTCGTCAGGGTCGGTGCGAAGTGGACGGTCTCGGCGGGCTGCCGGGCCCAGAACTCCGGGTCCCGGGCCCGGTCCGCGTCGAGGGGGCCGCGGGTGTAGGCGGAGTAGAGGGGCAGCCTCGGCGGCGCCAGGCGCACCCTGTGCCAGGCGGGCAGGGAGGCGGCCACGGCGGGTTCGACGACGGGGCTGTGGAAGGCCTGGCGGGCGCGGACGTCCTGGCAGACCAGCCCGCGCGCGGTGAGGGTCCGCGCGGCGTCGTCCAGCGGGGCGCGCTCCCCCGCCAGCAGCAGCTGGCGGGCGGCGTTCACCGCGGCCAGGTGCACGGTGGGGCCCAGGAGGTCGGCGACGTCGTCGACGGAGGCGGCGACCGCGAGCATCCCGCCGGGCGGGGTGTCGGCGAACAGGGACATGCGGTCGCGCATCAGCCGGATGCCGTCGGTGAATTCGAGGACTCCGGCGAGGGTCGCGGCGACCAGTTCGCCCACGCTGTGGCCGAACAGCGCCGCCGGGCGCAGCCCCTGGTCCAGCAGCATGCGGCCCAGGGCGTGCCCCACCGCGTAGAGCAGGGGCTGCGCGACGGTCACGTCGTCGTAGTCGGGTGCCGGTTGCGGCGCGAGCCATTGCTCCCGCAGGCGGGCGCCGTCCGGTCCGAGGAGCCGGAACGCCTCGTCCATCCAGGCCGTGAACGTCTCGTCGTGGCCGTGGAGTCCGGCCGCCATCCTCGGATGCTGCGCGCCCTGACCGGCGAACATCAGGACGACGGGCCTGGCCCGCCCTGCCGTGTCCGGCATCTCCACCCCTTTCCTCGTGTCGACCAGACGGTCATCCCCGGGGGTCGAGGCGCGCCGGAGTGCCGTTCGAACCTCGGTGATCCGTCCCGGCTCGAGCCGGCTTCGACACCGCGGACCGACACTCCCCCCGCGGCGGCGGACGGTCGCCGCGGGGTCCGAGCGGCACACGGGGGAGGACTGTGGACATCGCGGACGTGTACGTGTCCGGGGTCGGGCTGCACCTGGCGCGGCGCATGCCGGCCGACGAGGTCGTCGACCGGGGCATCGCCGATCTGCGGACGGTCCGGCGCACGGGGATGCGCTCGGTGTGCGTCGGGGAGCGGTCGGGCCCGGAGATGGCCGTCGAGGCCGCGCGGGCCGCCCTGCGCGGGTCGGGGCGGGCGCCGTCCGACATCGGGGTGGTCCTGCACGCCGGCACCTGGTTCCAGGGGCACGACCTGTGGGCGCCGGCGTCCTATGTGCAGCGCGAGGCGGTGGGCAACAGCTGTCTGTCCCTGGAGGTCGGGCAGTTGTCCAACGGCGGCATGGCGGCGATGGAGCTGGCCGTGGCCTGGCTGCGGGCGGACGCCGGTCCCGGACCGCGCAGTGCGCTGATCACCACCGGGGACCGCTTCTGCCTGCCGGGCTTCGACCGCTGGCGGACCGACCCCGGAACGGTCTGCGGCGACGGCGGGACCGCGCTCGTGCTGTCGCGGGGCTCGGGTTTCGCCCGGCTGCGCAGTCTGGTGACGGTGTCCGAGCCGTCCCTGGAGGCGATGGGCCGCGACGGCGACGGCTTCGCCCCCGCGCCCCTGGCCGCCCGGGCACCGATCAGTGTCGCCGCCTCGCGGGAACGGCTGGTCAAGAAGATCGGGCTGACCCGGCTGCTGGAGGTGCTCCAGGAGGGTCAGCGGGCCGCTTTCGACCGGGCGTTGCACGAGGCCGGCGCCAAGGCCCGCGACATCGACTGGTTCGTCCTGCCGAACCTCGGACGCCCCAAGATGGACGCCCAGTTCTTCCAGGTGCTGGACATCGGCCCGGAGCGCACGACCTGGTCCTGGGGCTCGGGGGTCGGCCACCTGGGCGCCGGTGACCCCTTCGCCGGCCTCGCCCGGCTGGCGGGCACCGGGGCCCTGCGCCCGGGCCGGCTCTGCGCGTTGATCAGCGCGGGGGGCGGCTTCGCCTGGTCGGTCGCCGTGCTGGAGGTGGTCGCCGAGCCCCCGCCGACCCCGTCCTTCGAGGAGTGACGCCCGCCTCGCCGCCCGGGCGGCGAGGGCTGTCGCGGCGTCCTCGGGCGCGTCACCGGGCACCCGGTCCGCGGCCACGTCCCGGCGGGCCCGTCGCCGCCGCTCGCCGGGTGTCGCCGCCACGTCCCTCGGGCCGTCGGCCCGCCGAGAACCCCATCGCCCACCCGGGGAGCCCGCTGCCCCATGGAGGCAGTCCGCACCCCGGCTTGTGAGAACCCCGGCCCCGAGCCGTCCGGAGACATCCGCCACCACCGCCCGGCCACCCGGCCACCCGGCCACCCGGCCACCCGGCCACCCGGCCACCCGGCCACGGCGGATCGTCGACCGTCCTTCCACGCCGATTCCAGTGACCGACCCGAGGCTGTGCACCGATCACCGCACGCCCCGCCGACACGGAGGCCCTCCGACGACATGACGACCAGTCACCTCTCACCGGACGCCCTGAACGGGTTCCGCGGCCGGCCACCCACCTGGTCGCCCTCACCCTCGGGCGACGGCAGTGAACAGTGCACCGTCGAGGTGCCGCTCGATCACTCCCGGCCCGACGGGCCGCGGATCTCCCTGGCCCTGACCCGCATTCGGGCCAAGGACCCGGCCCGGCGCCGTGGCATCCTGCTCGCCCTCAACGGCGGCCCCGGCGGCTACTTCGGCCTGGGCCGCGGCTTCCCGGCGGTCCTGGCCCGCACCCGTCTGCCCGAGGTGTACGACCTGATCGGGTTCGACCCCCGCGGCACCGGTGCCTCCACGCCGCTGACCAGCGAGATCACCCCGACCGAGGCGCCGTTCGACTCCCGGCTGCCCGATGCGGACTTCCCGCTGCTCGCCGAGGACGCCCGGATCCGCGAAGCGGGCAACCAGCGGCTGGGCGGCGAGGCGCGCCGTCACCACAACACCCCGAGCATCGCGCGGGACATGGACGTGATCCGGCAGGTGCTGGGCGAGGAGAAGCTCAGCTTCGTCGGGTACACCTACGGCACCTACCTGGGAGCGGTCTACGGCGCCCTGTTCCCCGACCGGCTGGACCGCTGCGTCCTGGACTCCTGTGTGCATCCGGACTGGTCGTGGCGGGAGCAGTTCATGGCCCAGGGCCGGGCCAACCGGGCCAACGTCGACGCGTGGGCGGCGTGGGTGGCCGAACGCGACGGGCTGTTCGGGCTCGGCGCTTCCCGGGAGGCGGTGCTGACCGCCGTCGAGGAGGCCGCGCGCAACACCGCCGAGCAGGCCGGCACACAGCTGCGCACCCTCTTCGACGGCGCCATGGGATCGCGCTCGGCGAACCGGGCCCGCTGGGCCGAACTGGGCCACCTGGTCCGCGAGTTGCGCACCGGTGACGCGGCGGTGGCGGGTCGGTGGCTGTCCGACGAGCGGGTGTGGCCCCCGGCCGAGACGGAGGGCACCACGCGGTGCGGTGTGCTGGACGCGGTCACCCTGGAGAAGGACTGGCCGGCCGACCTCGAGGTCTACTACGAGGACATGCGCCACTTCCGGGAGAACTACCCGTACGGATACGGCATGTTGCGCGCCGCGCCATGGGTGGGGGCCTTCCGGGCCTTCACTCCCCCGCAGCCGCCGGTGAAGCCGACCGGCGAGGGCCTCTCCCCCGGTCTGGTGGTGCACGCCGACGGTGACCCGACCGACCACTACGAGGGCGGGGCCGCGATGGCCGAGCGGCTGGGGTACCGGCTGATCACCGTGGCCGACTCCGGCCAGCACGAGATCTACGGGCTCAGCGGCAATCCCGCGGTGGACGCCCTGGTCGACGCCTATCTCGTCGACGGCGTCGTGCCCGAGGACACCGTGTGCGCGAGCACGGTGCTCCGCCCCGACCTGCCCTGCGACGGCACGCCCGCGGCCACCGGCCGCGCCTGACCCGGACCGCGTCCGACAAGCGAAGGAAGAACCCATGGCACGCGCACTCGTGATCGGCGCAGGCATCGCCGGCACGGTCACCGCGATCGCACTGCAGAAGGCCGGCCTGGACCCGGTCGTCTACGAGGCCTACGACCGGACCGCCGACGGCATCGGCAACTTCGTCAACATCGCGCCGAACGGGATCGACGCGCTGGACAGCATCGGTCTGGGCCATCTGGTGCGCGAACACGGCTTCAACACCCCCGGCATCGCCTTCTACAGCCACACCGGCCGGGCCCTGACCGGCGACGTCCGCACCGACCGGCTGGCCGCCGACGGTCAGATCATCCAGACGATCCGGCGCTCGGACCTCTATGTGTCGCTGCGCGACGAGGCGGCGCAGCGCGGGATTCCCATCGAGTACGGCAAGCGGATCGTGGACGCCACCACGACGGGCGGCGTGGTCCGGGCCGTCTTCGCGGACGAGTCGCAGGCCGAGGGCGACCTCCTCGTCGGCGCCGACGGACTTCGCTCACAGGTGCGCCGCATCATCGACCCCTCCGCTCCCCTGCCGCGCTACCTCGGAGTGCTCAACGCCTTCGGCTGCGCACGGGGTTTCCCGGCCGAGGGGCCGCCCGGGGTGATCCGGATGTTCTTCGGCAAGAAGAGCTTCTTCAGCTACACCAAACACCCCAACGGCGACCTGTGGTGGTTCGCCAACCCGCCCTGCGCGGCCGAGCCGGACGGGGCGCAGCTGCGGGCCCTGCGGCGGGACTGGCGCCGCTATCTGCTGGAGCTGTTCGCCGGTGACCGGACCCCGGCGGCCGCGATCATCGCGGCCACGCCCGACCCCGCGCCGCCCTCGCCCACCTACGACCTGCCCCGGGCACCGCACTGGCACCGGGACGGGCTCGTCGTGATCGGCGACGCGGCCCACGCCGTCTCGCCCACGGCGGGCCAGGGGTGCTCGGTCGCCATGGAGGACGCCGTGGTGCTGGCCAAGTGCCTGCGCGACGCGCCCGGCATCGACAAGGCGTTCCTCACCTACGAGTCGGTGCGGCGCAAGCGCGTCGAGGACATCGTGGCGCAGGGCAAGTACAACAACGAGGGCAACATGCGCCGCGGGCCGGTCGGCCGCTTCCTGCGCAACTACTTCATCGCCCGGGCCTTCAAGACCTCCGACGGCTCCGATCCCACCTGGATGAGCAGCCACCACATCGACTGGCACGCGCCGGCCGACGGCGACGGGCTGCGGGCCTCGTCGTGACCCGATTCGCAAGCAGAGGAGAGACCTGATGACCAGCACCGCGGACGTCTCGGGCGCGCCGGAGACCTTCCCCTTCGTCCGTCCCGGCCCGTTCACCCCGCCCGAGCAGTACGCGGGCATGGTGCGGCGGGGTGTCACCCCGGTGACCCTCGCCAACACCGGGCTGCGCGTCTGGACGGTCACCGGCCACGAGGCGATACGCCGGCTGCTGACCGACCCGCGCGTCAGCGCCTCGCGCAAGCACCCGGGCTTCCCGTTCTACTTCGTGGCGCCGCCCGAGGCCCGCACCGAGACCTCCTTCATCGGCTACGACCCGCCCGAGCACACGGCCGCGCGCGGGAAGGCGGCCGCGGCCTTCACCTACCAGCGGGTGCAGAAGCTGCGTCCGCGCATCCAGGAGATCGTCGACGAGCACATCGACCGGCTGCTGGCCCTGACGCCGCCGGTGGACTTCCACCGCCTGTTCTCCCTGTCGCTGCCCACGACGATCATCTGCGACATGCTGGGCATCCCCCAGGGCGATCACGACTTCATCATCGAGCACAGCAACAACATGTTCGGCATCCACAGCACCCCCGAGCAGCGGGTGGCGGCGATCGTGGAGGTCAACGCCTACGTCGAGAAGCTGGTCGAGATCCGGGAGACCGAGCCCGGCGACGACCTGACCAGCCACATCATCAAGGAGTACCGGGCGTCGGGCGAGGAGTACACCCGGCGGGACCTGGTCAACATGGTCCGGATGCTGATGAACGGCGGTCACGAGACCACCGCGAGCATGCTGTCCCTGGGCACGGCCTGCCTGCTGGAGCACCCCGACCAGCTGGCGGAGCTGATGGCGGATCCTGAGGCGCTGATCGGCCCGGCGACCGAGGAACTGCTGCGCATGGTGACCATCGGGGACATCGGGGTGCCCCGGGTCGCCCTGGAGGACATCGAGATCGACGGCACGGTCATCCCGGCCGGTGACGGCATCCTGTGTCTGCTGCTGACCGCCAACCGGGACCCGGAGGTCTTCCCGGAGCCGGAGAAGCTGGACCTGCGCCGGGGCAGCCGCAAGCAGATGGGCTTCGGTCACGGCGCGCACCTGTGCATCGGTGCCGAACTGGCCCGGCTGGAGATGCAGATCGCCTGGACGACCCTGTTCCGGCGCATCCCCACCCTGCGGCTCGCCGTACCGCTCGACGAGGTGCCCCGCAAGGAGGGGGCCATCGTCTACGGGGTGCGCGAGCTGTCCGTCACCTGGGACGCGTGATGCAGCAGGAGGCGTACGGCCCGCACCTGGCCGAGATCTACGAACTCGTCTACGCCGCACGCGGCAAGGACTACGCCGCCGAGTCGGCCGAGGTGACGGCCCTGGTCCGGGACCGCAGGCCGGACGCCTCGTCCCTGCTGGACGTGGCCTGCGGCACCGGAGGCCATCTGACCTACTTCCAGGAGCACTTCGCGACCGTGGAGGGGCTGGAGCTGTCGCGGCCGATGATCGCCCAGGCGGCGCGCCGGCTGCCCGGCATCCCCGTGCACCCGGGCGACATGCGCGACTTCACGCTCGGCCGCCGCTACGACGCGATCAGCCTGATGTTCAGCTCGATCGGCTACACCCGGTCGACCGACGAGCTGGAGCGCACCCTCGCCAGTCTGGCGCGGCACCTCACCCCGGGCGGGGTGATCGTCCTGGAGCCCTGGTACTTCCCGGAGGCGTTCCTGCCCGGCTACATCGCGGACGACCTGGTGCGCACCGACGACCGGGTGACGGTACGGGTCTCCCACTCGCGGCGGCAGGGGGACGACGTCCCGATCGTCGTGCACTACATCGACGCGCGGAAGGACGCCGGCATCCGGCACTTCACGGACGTCCACCTCATGCGGCTGTTCACCCGGGAGCAGTACGAGACGGCCTTCGAGCGGGCCGGCTGTTCGGTGGAGTACGTCGGTCCCGGCCGCTTCAGCTGCGGTCTGTTCGTCGGTGTGGCCAAGTGACGCCGGTGCGCTGAGGCAGGCAAGGAACCGCACGGCCCCCTTCAGACGTCCGTCCGGAGGGGGCCGTCCGTCGTCGCCGCGGTCCACATGGCGCCGAGGGACTCCGCGAGGCCGATGCGGGGGGACCAGCCGAGCAGCCGCCCGGCGAGCCGGATGTCGGCGCGGGTCCAGGCGCCGCCGAGGCCCGCGACGTCCCGGGTCCGTTCCTCGATCAGGTCGGTGGAGTGTCCGGCGGCGGTGACGAAGAGCCGGACCAGGGTGCGCATGTCCACGGCGTGGCCGCTGCCGATGTTGAGGGCGTGGCCCGTCGCCGGGGAGTGGACGGCCCTGACGACCGCGTCGGCGAGGTCGCGGACGTCCACGAAGTCCCGGCGGGCCCCGGTGAGGACCACCGTCATGGGTTCCTGGTCGGCGAGGGCCCGGCGCAGCATCGTGACCAGCTTGCCGGGAAAGCTCGCCGGTGAGGGATGGGGCCCGCAGACGTTGGCCGCTCGCAGCACCAGACCGTCGGCCGCGCCCGCGCGCACGGCGCCGAGAACGGCCTGCGATCCGGCGAGTTTCGTCCGCGCGTAGGCGCTGCCGGGGCGCGGGGTGACCTTTTCGTCGATGAGCGTCCCGGGAGGGACGTCGCCGTACTCGTGCAGGGTGCCGATGTGCACGACGCGCGTGCGCCAGGGCAGGTCGCCCAGGGCTGCGAGCAGCCGGTGCACCGCGGCGACGTTCACCGCGTCCAGGTCCTCGTCCGGCCGGGCCCAGCCGTCCGTCGCGTTGAGGGCGTCCGTCGCGTTGACGACCGTGTCGATGCGGTGGGTCGCCAGCAGCCCGGCGATGCGCTCCCGGCCGGCGTGGCCGAGGTCCAGGGACGCGAAGGCGTACGGGCGGATGTGGGGGGCCGGCCGGCGGGCGACGACGAGGACGTCGTCGCCGCGGGCGGCCAGGGCGGTGCACACGTGGCGCCCCACCCAGCCCGTGCCGCCGAGGACGGCCACGCGCCGCCGTGTGGGTGCGGGCCGGTGCGATGTGGTCATGCCGTCCTCCCGGTCCTGCGGGCGGCCGGTGACCGGCCGCCCGGTTCCCCCTCAGGCGCCGGAACGCCCGGCGACGAGTTCCTCCAGCACCGGCACGGTGCGCGCCGGGGAGGGGCGGCGGGCGTTGTCGTCCGCCACGGTTTGCGCCTGGCGCGCGTACGAGGGGTCCTCCAGCAGCGCGCGGACGGCCTCCAGCATGGTCGCGGGCGACAGTTCCGCCGGGTGGACGCGGCGTACCGCGCCCAGGTCGGCGAGGCGGGCGATGGCGTCGAGCGGCTTTCCGCGCCCGGGCACGACGACCTGCGGCACACCGTGGACGAGGCAGGCCATCATCGTGCCCGGGCCACCGTGGTGGACGGCGGCGTCGCAGCCCGGCAGGACGGAGGTCAGCGACTGCCAGCCCGTGGCGATGACGCTGTCCGGCAGCGCGCCGAGCTGCCCGACGAGGTGGTCGGCCACCGCGACGACCAGGTCCACGTCCAGTTCGCCGAGCGAGCGGACGATCTGCCCGAGCATCGGGGCGCCGCCGATCTGCGGCTGCACGGAGCCGAGGGTGACCAGCAGCCGGGGGCGGGTGCGGGGCCGCAGCACCCACTCGGGCACGGTGCCCGGCTCCCCGTAGGGCACGTAACGCAGGGGCGTCGTGCCGGGCGCCGCATCGCCCAGCAGGGGCGGGCAGTTGTCGAGTACCAGGGCGGGCTCGGGGAGCGCGCCGAGTCCGAGTTCCTTGAGCTCCGGGGCGAGTTCGTCGGCGATCCAGGGGTCGACGGGCAGGTCGCCGGGACCCACGACGTGCTTGACCCAGGGGATGTCGTGCCGGGCGGACGCCGCTGCCGCCGCGGCGTATCCGTACGACTCGGCGACGATCAGGTCGGGGCGCCAGCGGTCGACGAGCTCGGCGGTGCCCTCCAGGGTGCGGGCGGCGAGCCGTCCGAAGCCGCGGCCGATGCCCTCGGCCATCTCCTCGTCGGTGTCGGGCACCCGGACGCGCCCGCCGTCGCGGTCCTTGGCCATCACCTCGCCCATGTCGAGCGGGCCGTAGACCGGCGCCATGGGCAGGCCGGAGCCGCGCACGGGGCCCTCGAAGCTCTCGGGGGCCGCCACGAGCACCTCGTGGCCTGCCGCGCGCAGCGCCCACGCGAGGGGCACGATCGGGTAGTACAGCGGGTGAGCTGGGCCGGTGGCCACCAGTGTCTTCATGCCGGGGAAGGTAGAAGAGCGGGCCGGAACGGCACTCGAATCCGGCTGGGACGGCACGCCCCCGGGCGGTCAGGCCCTGTCGTGCGGTGCCGTGAGGGCGTCCTCGAGTTTCAGGCACTCCCCGTAGTGCGGCAGCAGTCCGGCGTCCGCGGCCCGGGCGAGGGTGGGAGCCACCCGGTCCCGTTCGGAGAGGACCGGCTGGATGTCACCGGGCAGCGGCAGGCCGAGCTCGGGATCGAGGACGGACAGCGCCAGTTCGTTGTCCGGGTCGTAGGCGAGGGAGAGCGTGTACGCCATGGCCGTGTCGTCCTCGAGCGCCACGAAGGCGTGTCCGACGCCCACCGGGAAGTACACGGCGCGGAAGTCCACCGGGTCGAGGACGACGGCGTCCCACCGGCCGAAGGTCGGCGAGCCCAGGCGGAGGTCCACGACGATGTCGAGGGCCTTTCCCCGGACGCAGTACACGTACTTCGCCATGCCGGGCGGAGTGCGGGTGAAGTGCACCCCGCGCACGACACCGCGCCGGGAGAGGCTGCAACTGGTCTGGGCCACCGGGAAGAGCGGCCGGCCGGTCGCCCGGAGGAAGGCCTGCGACTGGAAGGGCGACACGAACAGCCCCCGGTCGTCCCGGAACACCTCGGGGGTGAAGACGCGCGCGCCGGCGACCTCGAGCTCTCTCGATTCCATGGGCGGTGACTGTGGCCCGGCCGCCTCGAAGCGCACTACAGGTCCGCTCCAGGCAGCTGCCCTATCGCGGTCAGTGGCTGACCGCGATCACGGCTAGGTTGGCCCCGCGGGCGATCGTCTCCCCGTCGCCGTGCTCGGCGCGTACACAGGCGAAAGGACGCCATGGCAGAAGTTCTCACGCGCCGGGCCCTCAACCGGGCGACCCTGGAACGCCAGTTGCTGACGCGGCGCACGGACCTGTCCGCCCCGGCGGTGATCGAGCGGCTGGCCGGGTTGCAGGCGCAGGACCCCGATCCGCCGTACATCGGGCTGTGGAGCAGGATCGAGGGCTTCCGGCTGGAGGAGCTGACGAAGCTGCTCGAGGAGCGCGCGGTGGTGCGGGCGACCCTGTTCCGCGGGACCCAGCACCTGGTCACGGCGGAGGACTATCTGTGGCTGCGCCCGCTGTTGCAGCCGATGCTGGACCGCTGGCAGAAGGCCGCCTTCGGCAAGCAGACGGCCGGTGTGGACCTGGCCGAGCTGGCCGCGGTGGCCCGTGCGGCACTGGCCGGCGGTTCGCTGGCGCGGCCGGAGCTGGGCCGGTTGCTGGCGGAGCGCTGGCCGGGGCGTGACCCGGTGGCGCTGGCCCGTTCGGTGCAGGGTCTGCTCGCGGTGGTGCACCCGCCCCCGGACGGCACCTGGGGGCGCCGGGGCACCACCCCGTTCGCGCTCGCCGAGGAGTGGCTGGACCGGCCGCTCGCCGAGGATGCCTCGCGGCGGCAGCTCGTGCTGCGGCATCTCGCCGGATTCGGCCCGGCCACCGTCAAGGACGTCCAGGCGTGGAGCGGTACGACGCGGCTGCGTGAGGTGGTCGAGGAGCTGCGGCCGCGGTTGCGGGTGTACCGGGGCGAGGGCGGGGAGGAGCTGTTCGACCTTCCCGGGGCGCCGCTGCCCGACCCGGACTCGGTGGTCCCGGTGCGATTCCTGGCCGCCCTGGACAACGTGGTGCTCGGTCACGCGGACCGCTCCCGGCTGATGACCGACGACCAGCGCCGGCACATCATCGTCGAGGCGGCGGTGCTCGTGGACGGCTTCGTACGCGCCCTGTGGGTGATCAAGCGGGAGGGGCGCGGCAGGACGGCCGCGGTCCTGACCGTGAAGTGCTTCTCCCCGCTGACGGCGCGTGAGGAGGCGGAGGTCGCGGCGGAGGGTGAGCGCCTGCTGCGGTTCGCGGCCGCGGACGCCGAGCGGCACGACCTGCGGTTCGTCCCGGTCGGGGACGCGAGCTGAGACGCCCACGCCCGCTCCGGCCACCGGCTCCGGAGCGGGCGTGGGCCGTCTCACTCCCGCGCGAGTTCCGTCGCGATGGTGCGCACGTACGCCCCGTACCCCGAGGGCCCGATCCGCACGCCCAGCCGGTAGCAGGCCTCGCTGTCGATGTAGCCCATGCGCAGGGCGACTTCCTCGATGCAGGCGATGCGCACGCCCTGCCGGGCCTCCAGCGTGCCGACGTACTGTCCGGCCTGGAGCAGCGACTCGGGGGTCCCGGTGTCGAGCCAGGCGAAGCCCCGGCCCAGGTTGACCAGCCGGGCGGCGTCCCGTTCCAGGTACCAGCGGTTGACGTCGGTGATCTCCAGTTCGCCGCGTTCCGAGGGCCGGAGGTTCCGCGCCACCTCGACCACGCGGTTGTCGTAGAAGTACAGGCCGGTGATCGCCGTGTTGGAGCGGGGTTTTTCGGGTTTCTCCTCGATCGACAGAAGGCGCCCGTCGGCGTCGACCTCGCCCACGCCGTACCGCTCCGGGTCGTGCACCGGGTAGCCGAACAGCACGCAGCCCCGTACGTCGGCGCTGTGCTCGGCCAGGACGGAGTAGAAGTGGTGGCCGTGGAAGATGTTGTCGCCGAGGATCAGGGCGACGGGGTCGTCCCCGATGTGATCGGCGCCCAGGACGAACGCGTCGGGCAGGCCGACGGGCCGGTGCTGAGCACGGTAGGTCAGGGACAGGCCCAGCTGTGATCCGTCGCCCAGCAGCCGCTGGAACTGGGGCAGGTCGACCGGGGTGGAGACGATGAGGATGTCCCGGATGCCCGTGAGCATCAGCACACTGAGCGGGTAGTAGATCATCGGCTTGTCGCCGACCGGAAGGAGTTGCTTGGACACGCCGAGGGTGAGCGGCCTCAGCCGTGTTCCCGAACCGCCCGCCAGAATGATCCCCTTCACGGGTGTCTCCCGCCCTCCGCTCGCGGTGAATCGGTACGCCGTACATTCCGTCATCCGGTATTCGAGAGCGCCTCGACGACGACTCGACAGGGATTCCGCCCGGCCGGGGCGGCGGGTTTTCCCCACTCCATCTAGCAGGTGTCTAGTTCTCTTCGAGGAACCCGCCCTAGCGTGCGAGCATGACCACTTGCCGCGTCTGCCGGAGTTCCGTCACCGAGTTCTTCGATTTCGGTCGCCAGCCGCTGTCCGATGCATTTCGCCGACCCGAGGAGACGTCGGAGGAGTTCTTCTACCGACTCGCCGTCGGCGTCTGCGAGGAATGCGCCATGGTGCAGCTCATGGAGGAGGTCCCGCGGGAGCGCATGTTCCGCGAGGACTACCCCTACCGCTCGTCCATGTCGTCGGTCATGCGGGAGCACTTCGCCACGACCGCGCGCCGCCTGCTGGCCACCGAGTGCCACGGCGACGACCCGTTCGTGGTCGAGATCGGGTGCAACGACGGCGCCATGCTGAAGACCGTCGCCGCCGCCGGTGTCCGCCACCTGGGCGTCGACCCCTCGCGCGACGTGGTGGAGCTGGCGGCCGCCCAGGGCGTGCGGGTGCGGTTCGACTTCTTCCAGGAGTCCACCGCCAAGGAGATCAGGGCCGCGGACGGGCCGGCCGACGTCGTCTACGCCGCCAACACCATGTGCCACATCCCCTACCTGGACTCGGTGTTCCGCGGCGTCGACGCGCTGCTGGGCACGGACGGGGTGTTCGTCTTCGAGGACCCGTACCTCGGCGACATCGTCGAGCGGGCCAGCTTCGACCAGATCTACGACGAGCACTTCTACCTGTTCTCCGCCTCGTCGGTGCAGGCCGCGGCCCGGCGGTTCGGCTTCGAACTGGTCGATGTGCAGCGGCTTCCGGTGCACGGCGGCGAGGTGCGCTACACGCTGGCCCGCGCGGGCCGCCGGCAGCCGAGCCCGGCGGTGGCGGAACTGACCGCCGAGGAAGGCCGCCGGCAGCTCACGGACAGCACGATCCTCGAACGGTTCGGCATGCAGGTGAAGAGGAACTGCGAGGAGCTCACCGCGCTGCTGCACCGGCTGCGCGACGCCGGGCACACCGTCGCCGCGTACGGCGCCACCGCCAAGAGCGCGACCGTGACGAACTACTGCGGCATCGGTCCCGGCCTGATTCCCGCGATCTACGACTCGACGGTCGCGAAACAGGGCCGCCTCTCGCCCGGCGTGCACATTCCCGTCAAGCCGATCGAGGAGTTCTCGGCGCCCTACCCGGAATACGCGCTGCTCTTCGCCTGGAACCACGCCGAGGAAATCATCGCGAGGGAGACCGCGTTCCGGGAACAAGGCGGGAAATGGATTCTCTACGTGCCGGACGTCCGCGTCGTCTGAGAGCGCGGAGCTGTCATGACCAGAGTGCTCGTCACGGGCGGAGCGGGTTTCATCGGGTCCCATTACGTACGGACCGTCCTCGGCCCCGACGGCCCGGGGGACGTCACCGTCACCGTGCTGGACGCCCTCACCTACGCCGGCAACCGGGCGAACCTGGCGCCGGTGGCGGACCATCCGGGGCTCACCTTCGTCCACGGGGACATCTGCGACACCGAGGTGGTCGACGCGCTGATGCGCACGCACGACCAGGTGGTGCACTTCGCCGCCGAGTCCCATGTCGACCGGTCCATCGACAGCGCGGCGGACTTCGTACGGACCAATGTGACGGGCACGCAGGTCCTGCTGGACGCCGCACTGCGCCACCGGGTCGGGCCGTTCGTCCACATCTCCACCGACGAGGTCTACGGGTCCATCGACCGGGGCGCCTGGAGCGAGAGTTCCCCGGTGCGGCCGAACAGCCCGTACGCCGCGTCCAAGGCCGCCGGGGACCTGCTCGCCCTCGCCCAGCACCGGACGCACGGCCTGGACGTCCGGGTCACCCGCTGCTCCAACAACTACGGCCCGTACCAGTTCCCCGAGAAGCTGATCCCGCTGTTCATCACCCGGCTGCTCGACGGCCGGGAGGCCCCGCTGTACGGCGACGGGGGCAACGTACGGGACTGGCTGCACGTCGAGGACCACGTCCGGGCCGTGGAACGGGTCAGGACCCGGGGGCGGCCGGGCGCGACCTACAACATCGGCGGCGGCACCCCGCTGGCCAACCGCGACCTCGTCGACCGGCTCGTGCGGGCCTGCGGCGCCTCGTGGGAGCAGGTCCGCCGGGTCGAGGACCGCAAGGGCCACGACCGGCGCTACTGCGTCGACCACTCCAGGATCACCCGCGAACTGGGCTACGGCCCGACCGTCCCGCTGGCCACGGGCCTGGCCCAGACGGTGGAGTGGTACCGCGCCCACCGCGACTGGTGGGAACCGCTCCTGAGCACCGCGGGCCGCGCCGGGTGAACCGGGGGCGCGTGCGCCCGGGGCCGTCACCGGCCGCCGGACGCACGTCGCCCCAGGTCGCACGTATCTTCACGCGGTGGGCACCGGGCTGGGGGGCACGACGCCGTCCGGCCGGATGCTGCGCGCGTTACGGCAGAGCCGCCGGCTGACGATCGAAGAACTGGCCGAGGCCTCGCGCATCTCGGGGCGTGCCATCGGCGACATGGAGCGGGGCCGCAGCCGGCGTCCGCACCGGAGCACCGTCACCGCGCTCGCCCAGGGGCTGGAGCTGGACGACGCCGCGCACGCCGATCTCCTCGCGGCCGCCCGTGCCGCGCGTCCGGGGACGCGGCCCGCCGAGTCCGGCAGGTTCTCGCCCCACACCCTGCCGAGGGGCGTACGGGACTTCGTCGGCCGCGGGACGGAGCTGGCCGTGCTGCGCGCCCTCGCGCGGGAGGCGGCGCAAGGCCGCGGGATCACGCCACCGGCGGCGGTGGTGTCCGGGCCGCCGGGAAGCGGCAAGACCTCGCTGGCGGTGCGGCTGGCCGAGGAACCGGGGGTGCCCTGTCCCGACGGGGCGTTCCTGGTGGACATGCGAGGTCTGGACGAGCGGCCGCTCGCGGCGGAGCAGGCCGTGGCGGGGCTGCTGGGCTCGTGGACCGGTGGCGCACCCGGCGGCGGGCCGTTCACCCGGGCAGGGGGCGGTCGTCGACGACGTGCTTCATGACGAGGGTGGAGTTGAGGCGCTGGACGCCGGGGAGCCGGGCGAGCCGCTGGTCGTAGAGCTGCTGGAAGGCGCCGAGGTCGGTGGTGGCGACGCGCAGGAGGTAGTCGGGGTCGCCGAACAGGCGCTGGGCCTGGAGCACGTGCGGGACGGCGGCGACCGCCTCTTCGAACGCCGAGACCGTGTCGGCGTCCTCCCAGCGCAGGGTGACGAAGACCAGGGCCTCGAAGTTCAGGCCGACGGCGGCCGGGTCCACCACCGCGCGGTAGCCGCGGATCGCGCCCTCGCGTTCGAGGTCGCGCAGCCTGCGGTGGCAGGGCGAGACGCTCAGTTTCACTCGGGCGGCCAGCTCGGTGACCGTGAGACGGCCGTCCAGCTGTAGCTCGGTAAGAATCTTCCGGTCCAGGGCATCCATGGAGAAGATTCTGCCCCAGATGCTCGCATGCAGGAGTAAAGAAGGGAACACCTTCGGGCGGATCCGGCCTAGCCTTCCCCTCGCACCACGGCATGTGAGAGGGAACGAACGATGGACACGACCACGCTGGCGGCTTTCCTGGCGGTGGACCTGCTGCTGATCTTCACTCCCGGCGCGGACTGGGCCTACGCGATCACGGCGGGCCTCAGGGACCGGTCGGTCGTGCCGGCGGTCGCCGGGCTGGTCGCCGGATACGCGGGGTACACCCTGCTCGCCGTCGCGGGCCTGGTGGTGATCGTGGCGAGCTCGGGGACGCTGCTCACCGCTCTGACCGTGGCCGGGTCCGGCTATCTGGTGTGGCTGGGCTGGGGGGTGCTGCGGCAGCCGGCCGCCCTGACGGTCCCCGGGCAGGAGGCGGGCACCGAGGGCGCCTCCGGGCTGCGGGTCATGGTCAGGGGCATCGGCACCAGCGGGCTGAACCCCAAGGCGCTGCTGCTCTACTTCTCCCTGTTCCCGCAGTTCATCGACCCCGCGGGCGCCTGGCCGGTCGCGGGCCAGACCGGCCTGCTGGGCTCGCTGCACATGACCGCCTGCGCCGTCGTCTACCTCACCGTGGGCGTCCTGGCCCGCACGGTGCTCAGGACGCGGCCCGCCGCGGCCCGGGCGGTGACCCGGGCCTCGGGTGCCATGATGATCGGCATCGGCGGCTTCCTGCTGGTGGAACGTCTGGCAGGCTGACGGGCGTCCCCGGCGGTGCCCTCACGGCACCTCCGGCCCGCCGAACTCGCCCATCGCGTCGATCAGCCGGCGCCCCAGGTGGTCGGCGAACGAGGAGCGCGGCAGCAGCCGGTACGTCGGCGTGTCGTCGGTCTGCCAGAGCAGGACGGTGACGGGGCCCACCGTGGTCGACACCGCCCGCCCCGGACCGAAGGCCCGGGGGTGCAGGTCCAGCGGACAGCCCTTCTCCAGCACCTGCCGGGCGGACGGGCCGCTCAGCTCCAGCGTGGTGCGGTGCGCGGAGACGTCCACGACCGACCCGGGGTCCGGGCCCAGCGCCTTTCGCAGGGCGGCGGTCTCGTCGGACGGGGAGAACACGAGCCACTCGTCGGGGCCCAGCCAGAGGACCGTGCGGGGTCCCGACGTCGTGGTGTCGCCGCACCGGCGCGGGAGCGGCGCCCCCAGGGCGGCCTCGATCCGGCCGGCCCCCGCGGAGGCGGGCTCGACGCGCACGTTCACCATGCCGAGGAACGGCAGCTCCCGCAGGGCGACGCCCCGGGCACCGGTGACGGTGGCGGCGCGCATCCGTGCCTCCAGGTGGGCCAGGGGGCTTCGGCGCAGTGTCGCGGGGCCTGTCTCAGCCATCTCGTTTGGTCCCTTCGGGGTCGTAGAGGACGCAGTCGGTCACCTCGACGGGCACCAGGTCCCGGCCGACCGGGGCGAGCAGGGTCTCACCGATCCTGGCCCGCCCGCCGGTGACGAGGGCCAGGGCGAAGGGGCGGCCGAGGGCCTGGCTGTGGTAGCTGGAGGTGACGTGGCCGAGCATCGGCACCGGCGTTCTGTCCAAGGCGGCGTCCGGCGCGACGAGTTGGGTGCCCTCGGGCAGCCGGGTCGTGCGGTCGCTCGGCAGCAGGCCGACCAGGTGCCTGCGGTCGGCGCGGGCGGTGTCGGCACGGGAGAAGGACCGCTTGCCGATGAAGTCCTTCCGCTGCGACACCACCCAGGACATGCCCGCGTCCTGGGGTGTGACGGTGCCGTCGGTGTCCTGCCCGACGATGATGTAGCCCTTCTCGGCCCGCAGCACGTGCATGGTCTCGGTGCCGTACGGGGTGATGCCGTACGGCTGCCCGGCCGCGTGGACCTGTTCCCAGACGGCCAGGCCGTACCACCCCGAGACGTTGATCTCGTAGGCCAGTTCGCCGGAGAAGGAGATGCGGCAGACGCGCGCCGGAACGCCGCAGGCGAGGGTGGTCTCGCGGAAGGTCATGAAGGGGAACGCCTCGGCGGACAGGTCCAGGCCGGGCGCGAGCCGGGCGACGACGTCCCGGGACTTCGGGCCCACGACGGCGATGGTCGACCACTGCTCGGTCACCGAGGTGCAGTGCACGTCGAGTTGGGGCCACTCGGTCTGGAGCCACTCCTCCAGCCAGTCCAGGACCTCGGCGGCACCTCCGGTCGTGGTGGTCGTGAAGTAGCGGTCGTCGTCGAGGCGGAGCGTCACACCGTCGTCGAAGATCATGCCGTCGGGCCTGCACATCACGCCGTAGCGGGCCGTGCCGGGCTTCAGCTTCGCGAAGGCGTTGGTGTAGATCCGGTCGAGGAACTCGCCCGCGTCGGCGCCGCGGATCTCGATCTTGCCGAGGGTGGAGGCGTCCATGAACGCCACCCCTTCGCGGGCGGCCCGGCATTCCCGGGCCACGGCGGTGTCCATGTCCTCACCGGGCCGGGGGTAGAACCGGGGACGCTTCCACTGTCCCGCGTTCTCGAACTCGGCGCCCTGCGCCACGTGCCAGCCGTGCAGGGGCGTGGTCCGCTCCGGGTCGAACAGCTCGCCGCGCTCGCGTCCGGCCAGGGCGGCGAACGCGACCGGTGTGTACGGCGCCCGGTGGGCCGTGGTGCCGATGTGCCCGGGTGAACCGCCGAGCGCCTCGGCGATGACGCCGATCGCGTTGACGCCCGAGGTCTTGCCCTGGTCGTTCGCGGTGCCGAGGGAGGTGTAGCGCTTGACGTGCTCGACGCCGCGCATCCCGGCCGTGGTGGACCGCCGGACGTCGGCGACGGTGACGTCGCGCTGGAGGTCGACGAAGTGACGGTCCCAGGTGGCTGGTTCACCGTCGGGCCCGGGGACCAGCCACAGGGCGCGGGCCGGGCCGGCCGGCAGCCGCTCGCACTCGGGCGGTACGGCGACCGGGAACCCCGCCCGCGTCGCGGCCAGCGCACCCGCCCGGGCCCCTTCAAAGCGGCAGCCGGCGGTGTCGTACGTCCCGCGCGCGGCACCGACGACCTGCTGGTCCCGCACGGCGCCGTCGGGCACGAAGGCGACCAGGTCCTCGTCCCAGCGCAGCCGTCCCCGGCGCTGGCTGTGCAGATGCACCACCGGGCTCCAGCCGCCCGAGACGGCGAGCAGGTCGCATGCGAACGGCTGGGGCGCGTCGGTGAGCCGGCCGTCCGCGTCGAGTTCGCGGACCGTGACGCCGGTGAGCCTCGGCTCGCCCGCCGTACCGGTCACCGCGCTGCCCGACAGCACCCGCACCCCGGTGACCCCGGCGATCTCGGCGGCCCGGCGGGACAGGCCGGGCCGTGCGTCGGCCACGGCGGCGATGCCGATCCCGGCCGCGTGCAGAGCGGCGACTGTGTCGTAGGCGCTGTCGTTGGTCGTGCTCACCACGGCCCGGGAGCCGGGGGCCACGGCGTACCGGTCGAGGTAGGTCCGCACGGCCGAGGCGAGCATCACCCCGGGCCGGTCGTTGCCGGCGAAGACCAGCGGCCGCTCGTGCGCGCCGGTCGCCAGCACCACCTGGCGGGCCCGGATGTGCCACAGCCGCTGGCGGGAGACGCCCTCGACGGCGGTCGCGAGGTGGTCGGTGCGGCGCTGGAGGGCGAGCACGTAGTTGTCGTCGTACGAGCCGAAGGCGGTGGTGCGTCGCAGGACGACGGTCTCGGGGGCGCGGTCCAGGGCCGCACGCAGGACCGCGCCCTCGTCGGTGCCGGAGTGCGGGCAGTCGCCGGGACCGGGCTGGTCGTCGACGAGGATCACCCGGGCGCCGGAAGCGGCGGCAGCGGCGGCGGCCGCGAGTCCGGCCGGGCCCGCGCCGACGACCAGGACGTCGGTGTGGGCGTACTTCTTGTCGTAGAGGGCCGGGTCGGGGGTGGGGGCGAGCCGGCCCTTCCCGGACAGGGTGGTGGCGGACAGGCCGTCGTACAGCTCCACCGTCGTCGCCGGGAGCATGCCCTCCGGGCAGGGGCCGTCGAGCCGGACCAGGGCGTTGGGCTCCTCGACGCCCGCGGCGACGATGCCGCGCGGGCGGCCGCGGTAGAGCGAGGGGGCGACCTCGACGAGCCCGTTCGCCAGCATCGCGGAGGCGAGGGTGTCACCGGGGTGGCCGGTCAGCTCCCGTCCGTCGACGGTGAAGCGCAGCAGGGTGGCGCGGTCGACGCGGCCGCCGTGCGCCAGCCGGAAACGCTGCTCGCTCATCGGGTCCCTCCGGGGCGCGGCTCGTCGAGCCGGTAGGTGGTCAGCACCTCGTGGGTGGCGGTGTCGCGCAGCGCGTTGAACCAGCGGCGGCAGCCGGTGCTGTGTGCCCACCGCTCGGCGAAGGGACCCTCGGGGTTGTCGCGGTAGAAGACGTACTCGGCCCACTGCTCGTCGGTCAGGGCGGCGGGGTCCTCGGGGTGGGGGACGTGGGCCTGCCCGCCGTAGCGGTACTCGGTCTCGTCCCGCGGGCCGCACCAGGGGCAGGTGATCAGCAGCACGGTGTCCTCCTCAGTGGGCCACGGCCGCGGCGCCGTGCTCGTCGATCAGCGCGCCGGTCGTGAAACGGTCGAGGGCGAAGGGGGCGTTCAGCGGATGCGGCTCGCCGGTGGCGAGGGTGTGCGCGAAGGTCCAGCCGGCCGCCGGGGTGGCCTTGAAACCGCCGGTCCCCCAGCCGCAGTTGACGTAGAGGCCCTCCACCGGGGTGCCGCCGATGATCGGTGAGGCGTCCGGGGTGACGTCGACGACGCCGCCCCAGGTCCGCAGCACGTGCGCCCGCGCGAAGACGGGGAACAGCTCGACGGCGGCGGCCATCTGCCGCTCGATGACGTGGAACGAGCCGCGGCGGCCGTACCCGTTGTAGGAGTCGACGCCCGCGCCCATCACCAGCTCGCCCTTGTGTGCCTGGGAGACGTAGACGTGCACGTGGTTCGACATGACGACGGTCGGGTGCACCGGCTCGTGCAGCTCGGAGACCAGGGCCTGGAGCGGGTGGGACTGCACCGGCAGCCGCAGGCCCGCCCGTTCGGCGAGGACGCTGCTGTGGCCTGCCGCCGCGAGGCCCACGCGGCCGGTGTGGATGCGGCCGCGGGTGGTGTCGACGCCCACGACCCGGTCGCCGTCCTTGACGAAGCCGGTGACCTCGCAGCCCTGGATCAGGTGCACGCCCAGCTGGTCGGCGCGGCGGGCCAGCGCCCAGGCGACGTGGTCGTGCCTGGCGATGCCGGCCCGGGGCTGGAAGGTGGCGCCGAGCACCGGATACCGGGTGCGGGACGAGACGTTGAGGATGGGGCAGACCGTGGCGACCTCGTCGGGTTCGAGCCACTCGGCGTCGACGCCGTTGAGTCGGTTGGCGTTGACTCGGCGCACGCCCTCGCGGACGTCCTGGAGGGTGTGCGCGAGGTTGAGGACCCCGCGCTGGCTGAAGAGGAAGTCGTAGTCCAGCTCCTCCGGGAGCCGCTCCCACAGCTTCAGCGCGTGCTCGTAGATCGCCGCGCTCTCGTCCCACAGGTAGTTGGAGCGGATGATCGTGGTGTTGCGGGCCATGTTGCCGCCCGCCAGCCAGCCCCTTTCCAGGACGGCCACGTCGGTGATGCCGTGGTTGCGGGCGAGGTAGTAGGCGGTGGCCAGGCCGTGGCCGCCCCCGCCGACGATGACGACGTCGTACGAGGAACGCGGCTCGGGGTGGTGCCAGAGGAAGTCGGGGTGTTCCGGCGGCGGCTCGGCGCTCATGCCACGGCTCCGTTCGCGTGGTGGGGGGCGGCGGGGCTGGTCGACGGGCTGGTCGTCCTGGGCGCACCGCTCTGGGAGCCGTTGATGCGCGACTGATATATCAGACTCTGCGGTACGGTATGGGAGCTCACGGGACAGGTCAAGGGGGCCTTCATGCGGCAGTCGGCGACGGAGCTCGCGAGCGGGGAGTCCCCGGGGCCGGAGCCCGGAGTCGAGGAGCTGTCCCTCGCCGAGCGCGCGTACCGCGCCATCCGCGACCGGCTCGTCATGCTGGAGATCCGCCCGGGTGCGCCGATCCACGAGGAGCAGCTCGCGCAGTCCCTCGGCGTGGGGCGGACACCGGTGCGCGAGGCCCTGAAGCGGCTCCAGTACGAGCGCCTGATCACGGCCTATCCCCGGCGCGGCACGTTCGCCACCGAGGTCAACATCACCGACCTCGCCCATGTCTCCGAAGTGCGCCAGGAGCTGGAACCCCTGGCCGCCGCCCTGGCCGCACGACGCGCCACGGCGGCGGACCGGGCGGCCCTGACGGCCCTGCGGCAGGAGCTGGCGGGCGCGCACACCGCCCGGCGGCACCCCGGTGCGCTGATGCATCTGGACCTGCGGGTCCACCGCGCCGTCTACGCCGCCGCGCACAACCCGTATCTGGAGGACACCCTCGTCCGCCACGACAACCTCGCCACCCGCATCTGGTGCCTGTTCCTGGACCGCCTGCCCGACATGGCGGGCCACGTCGAGGAGCACGGGCCGCTGATCGAGGCGATCACCGCGGGCGAGCCGGAGCGGGCGGCGCGGCTGGCCCATGGGCACGTCGAGGGGTTCGAGCGGGCGATCCGGGCGGCCATCTGAGCGTCTTCGCCGGTCACCGCAGTGGCTCAGCGCAGACGAGCCACTGCGGGCCGGTAGCGGGACAATCGGTGCAGGAAGCGTGAGCAGCCAGGGGCGGCACATCCGGAGGCACCGTGGAGGGACGCGTACCGGAGGACTTGGCCGTCGTCGTCGACGCCGACGGGGTGATCTCGGTGTGGAGCGACGGTGCTCGCCGCCTGCTCGGACACGAGCCCGCCGAGGTCGTGGGCAGGCCCGCCGATGACCTGCTCGCCGCCCGGCTGCCCGAGTCGACGCGGCGGCACGCGGCCGAGGGCCGGCGCTGGGCCGGTGAGGTGGCGCTGCGGCACCGGGACGGCAACCGGGTCGTGGTCCGGCTCCAGGGGACGCCGATGCTGGACGGGCGGGGCAGGCGGCTGTGGCTCGTGACCGGCACCGCGCCGGTGTACCCGGCGGCGCCCGTCGACCGGGCGGCCCTGCCCCTGTGGGACCTCACGCTCGCCCAGCTCCCCGTCCCGGTGGCGGTGTACGACCGTGATGCGCGGCTGGTGGCGGCCAACGAGATGATGACCGAGGTGATGGGCAGGTCCGTGGAGGAGATGAAGGGCCTGACCCTGTGGGAGATCGAGCCGAACCCGCCCTTCGACTCCTACGACCGCCTCCAGCGGGAGGTCCTGCGCACCGGCGAGTTGATCTTCCACGAGGAGCACGGCAAGGCCCCGGGCGAGACCCGGCCGCACGCCTGGTCGATGTTCATGTCGCCGCTGAAGGACGAGACCGGCGCGGTGCGGGGCATGTCGGCGACCGTGTTCGACACGACGGAGCAGTACTGGGCCCGCCGCCGGCTGGCGGTGCTGAACGAGGCCAGTCTGCGGATCGGGAGCACCCTGGACGTGACCCGCACGGCCGAGGAGCTGGCCGAGGTGGCCGTGGCCGGGGGTTTCGCGGACTTCGTCGCCGTGGACCTGCTGGAGTCCGTCGCCCTGGGCGAGGAGCCGGAACCGCTGCCGCCGGACAGGCCCGTCACCGTGCGCCGCACCGCACAGCTGTCGGTGCTGGAGGGCTGCCCGGAGTCGGTGGTGGCGGCGGGCGCCTCGACCCCCTACCCGGTGGGGACGCTGCCGCTGCGGACCCTGGCAGCCGACCGGGGTGCCCGGCACCGGCCGGGCGACCCGGAGCTGCGGGAGTGGATCACGGCCTCACCGGGCCGCGCCGAGTCCGTGTCCCGGTTCATGATGCACTCGGTGATGATGGTGCCGCTGCGGGCCCGCGGCGTGACGCTGGGCCTGGTGCACTTCCTGCGCCACCGCACGCCGGACCCGTTCAGCGAGGACGATCTGCTGCTCGCGGAGGACATCGTGGCCCGGGCCGCGGTGAGCGTGGACAACGCCCGTCGCTTCACCCGGGAACGCCGCACGGCCCTGGCACTCCAGCGCAGCCTGCTCCCGGAACGGCTCCCCGACCTCGCGGCGATGGACATCGCCTACCGCTATCTGCCGACCGGGGCCGGGGCGGACATCGGGGGCGACTGGTTCGACGTGATCCCGTTGTCCGGCGCCCGCGTGGCCCTGGTCGTGGGTGACGTGGTCGGCCACGGCATCCAGGCGTCGGCCACGATGGGCCGGCTGCGGACCGCCGTACGGACGCTCGCCGATGTCGATCTCGCCCCCGACGAGCTGCTCACCCAGCTGGACGACCTCGTCATCCGGCTCGACCGGGAGGAGGGCCCGGAGGCGCGCGGGGCACAGGAGGCGTCGGGGCAGGTCGGCGCCACCTGCCTGTACGCCGTGTACGACCCGGTGTCCCGTCGCTGCACCATGGCCCGCGCCGGGCATCCGCCGCCCGTGCTGGTCACGCCCGACGGCGGCGTACGGTTCCTCGACCTGCCGGCCGGGCCGCCGCTGGGCCTGGGCGGTCTGCCGTTCGAGGCCGTGGAGGTGCAACTGGAGGAGAACAGCCTGCTCGCCCTCTACACCGACGGTCTGATCGAGGCGCCCGACCACGACATCGAGATCGGCACGGCCCTGCTGCGCGACGCCCTGGGCGACTTCGGCGGCACGCTCGATGAGACCTGCGAGCGGGTCCTGCGCACGCTGCTGACCGGCCGGCCCGACGACGACATCGTGCTGATGCTCGCGCGCACGGCCGTCCTCGACCCCGGGAAGGTCCGCACCTGGCGGCTGCCGCCGGACCCCGCGGCCGTGGCGCGGGCCCGCAAGATGGCGGGCGATCAGCTGGCCGAATGGGGGCTGGCGGAGGCGGAGTTCGCCACCGAACTGATCGTCAGCGAGCTGGTCACCAACGCGCTGCGGTACGGCGGCGCCCCCATCGAACTGCGGCTGATCCGCGACTCGACCCTCATCTGCGAGGTGTCCGACGGCAGCAGCACCGCACCGCACCTGCGCCGGGCCCGGGTCTTCGACGAGGGCGGCCGGGGCCTGCTGCTCGTCGCCCAGCTCGCCGAGCGGTGGGGCACCCGCCAGACGGCCACGGGCAAGACCATCTGGGCGGAACAGCCCTTGCCGCCGGGCAGCTGAACCGGACACTCGCGGGTCCGCGATGCCCGGTCCCGGCGGCCCTGTTCCCCGGCGTCCGGTACGGGCGCGGTGTCCGATGCGGCATGCCGGCACGCACCACGGGTACTCCGGCGATCTTGCAAGCCGGCCCTCGGGCCGTATGTTCGTCGGAAGGAGAGCCGTGTCTGACGAGACGGTGAAGAACGTCTTCGTGATCGGGCTCGACGAGGCCAATCTGCCCACGCTCCAGCAGGTCCCGGGAGCCGACCGGCTGCGCTTCCACCAGCTGCTGACCATCGAGGAGCTCCAGGTCGGCGAAGTGCACCTGCCCTCGCTGCTCGACAAGGCCCAGGGGGTGCTCGACGCGTTCGACGGCAGCATCGACGCGATCGTGGGGTACTGGGACTTCCCGGTCAGCACCCTCGTACCGATGCTGAGCGAGCGCTACGGCACCCGCAGCACCAGCCTGGAGTCGGTGGTCAAGTGCGAGCACAAGTACTGGAGCCGGCTGGAGCAGCGGAAGGCCACCGACCGGCATCCGCGTTTCGGACAGGTCGACCTGTCGGCCGAGCCGCCGCGCCCGCCGGAGGACGTGTCCTTCCCGATGTGGCTCAAGCCCGCCCTCTCGTACTCCTCCGAACTCGCCTTCGGCGTGGATGACGAGGAGGAGTTCGGTAAGGCGGTCGCCGAGATCCGCGAGGGCATATCCCGCATCGGCCGTCCCTTCGAGCACGTCCTCGAACGCATCGACCTGCCGCCGGAGATGAACGGCGTGGGCGGCCGGGTCTGTCTCGCCGAGGAGGCGATGTCCGGCGTCCAGGTCGCCGTCGAGGGCTACGTCCACCAGGGCGAGGTGACCGTCTACGGAGTCCTGGACTCCATCCAGTACCCGGACTCCTCCTGCTTCCTGCGCCACCAGTACCCCTCGATGCTGCCGCCCCCGGTCATCGCGCAGCTGCACGACGTCAGCGAGCGCGTGATGCGGCAGATCGGCATGGACTCGGCCACCTTCAGCATCGAGTACTTCTACGACCCGCGGACCCAGGAGATCAATCTGCTGGAGATCAACCCCCGGCACTCCCAGTCGCACGCGGAGCTGTTCCAGTACGTCGACGGCGTGCCCAACCACCACTGCATGGTCCGCCTCGCCCTCGGCGAGGACCCGCGCATGCCGCACCGCGAGGGCGAGTACGCGATGGCCGCGAAGTGGTACCACCGCTGGTTCACCGACGGTGTGGTGCGCCGGGTGCCGAGCGCCGAGGAGATCGCGCGCATCGAGCGGGAGACCCCGGGCGTGCGCATCGAGGTCGTCCCCTCCGAGGGCGACAGGCTGTCGGACCTGCCGGGGCAGGACAGCTACAGCTACGAGCTGGCGCACATCTACACCGGCGGTGCCGACGAGGCGGATCTGCGGAAGAAGTTCGACCACTGCGTGGCCGCCCTGGGCCTGGCCTTCGAGGACGCCCCGTCCGAGGCCGAAGCCGCGCGAAAGTGAGGAGCACGTCACTTCCATGCGTTACGTGACCAACCTGCCGTACGAGACGAAGGAAGAAGAGCACGTCACGATCCCGATGTCCGACGGGATCCGGCTCTCGGCGCACATCTGGCGCCCCACCTCCTCCGACCAGGAGCCGGTGCCGGCGGTGCTGGAGTACATCCCGTACCGCAAGCGCGACCTGACGGCCGTACGCGACTCGATCCACCACCCCTACCTCGCCGGGCACGGCTACGCCTGCGTCCGCGTCGACCTGCGCGGCACCGGCGACTCGGAGGGCGTGCTGCGCGACGAGTACCTGGAACGGGAGCAGGCGGACGCCGAGGAGGTCCTGGCCTGGCTGGCGGAGCAGCCGTGGTGCGACGGCGGCACGGGCATGATGGGCATCTCCTGGGGCGCGTTCGCGGCGCTCCAGGTGGCGGCCCGCCGGCCGCCGAGCCTGAAGGCCATCGCCATCGCCTCGTTCACCGACGACCGGCACGCCGACGACATGCACTACATGGGCGGCGCCCTGCTGTCGGACAACCTGGCCGAGGCGGGCACCATGTTCGCCTACGGCACCTGCCCGCCCGACCCGGCCGTGGTCGGCGAGCGCTGGCGCGAGATGTGGCACGAGCGGCTGGAGAACACCGAGCCCTGGGTACTGGAGTGGCTGCGCCACCAGCGCCGCGACGACTACTGGCGGCACGCCTCGGTCTGCGAGGACTACACGAGCGTGCAATGTCCGGTCCTGGCCTCCAGCGGCTGGGCGGACGGGTACTCCAACGCCGTGACCCGGCTGCTGGGCAACCTGGACGTGCCCCGCAAGGGGCTGATCGGGCCCTGGTCGCACAAGTTCCCGCACCTCGGGGAGCCGGGCCCGGCCATCGGCTACCTCCAGGAGCTCGTGCGGTGGTGGGACCACTGGCTCAAGGGCGTCGACAACGGCGTCATGGACGGGCCGATGCTCCAGGCGTGGATGCAGGACAGCGTGCCGCCCTCCACCTCCTACGAGGAGCGGCCGGGCCGCTGGGTGGGCGAGCCGGACTGGCCGTCCCCGCACATCCGCCCCGTCACGCATCCGCTCACCCGGCACACGATCGGGCCCCCGCGCGAGGACTCGGCGGCGGTGCCGGAGCCCGGTGAGGCGATGACCGTGCGCTCGCCGTTGTCCGTGGGCCAGTTCGCGGGCAAGTGGGCCTCCTACAACGCGCCCCCGGACCTGCCCTACGACCAGCGGGAGGAGGACGGCGGTTCGCTCGTCTTCGACACCGAGCCGCTGACCGAACCGGTGGAGATCCTGGGCTCGCCGACCGTGGAGCTCGACCTGTCGGTCAGTGAGCCGGTCGCCCTGGTGGCCGCGCGGCTGTCCGACGTGAGCCCCGACGGCGCCGCGACGCGCGTCTCGTACGGCATCCTGAATCTGACCCGCCGTGACAGCACCGAGGCCCCCGAGCCGTTGGAGCCGGGCCGGCGCTACCGGGCCACCGTCCCGCTGAACGGGGTGGCCCAGGCGTTCCCGCCGGGTCACCGCATCCGGCTGTCGCTGTCGACGTCCTACTGGCCGCTGGCCTGGCCCGCGCCCAAGCCGGCCCTGCTCAGCGTCCACGAGCACTCCAGCACGCTCACCCTGCCGGTGCGGCCGGTGGACGAGCCCGACGAGGTGCCGTCCTCGCCCTTCGGTGAGCCCGAGGGCACTCCCCCGCTCGCCATGACCCAGGTGACGCCGCCGGAGGAACGCTGGGACGTCAAGCGGGATCTGATCGACTACCGCTCCGAGCTGGACATCGTGAAGGACCGGGGCACGGTCCGCTTCGAGGACATCGGCCTGGAGGCCGGCCGCCGCGCCCACGAGCGCTACACGGCGGTCGCCGACGACTTCACCTCGGTCGGCGGCGAGACCACGTGGACCATGCGGTTCCAGCGGGACGACTGGGACGTGCGGGTGGTCACCCACACCCGGCTCACGTGCGACGAGACGGACTTCTTCGTCGACGCGACCCTCGACGCCTACGAGGCCGGCCGGCGGGTCTTCTCCCGCACCTGGAACGAGGAGGTCCCCCGCGACCTGCTGTAGCCGCTTCACCTCAGCCGGACGGCGCACCAGCGGAAGTGCCCGTCCTGCGGGCCGGTGCCGAAGAGGTCGTACGTGATGAGGGCGTAGGCCCTGCGGTAGAGGGTCAGGACCTCTTCGGCGTGGCCCAGTTCGCGGGCGAAGAGACGGCTCAGTTCGGCGGTGTGCCGGTCGGCGTCGGGTCCGTACAGGTCCCAGACGGCGGCCGTGACCGCCGCCTCGAAGGCGGGGTCGCCGGCCGTGGTGCAGAACCCGAAGTCGAGGACGGCCACCGGCCGTCCGGCCTCGTCGAAGTGAATGTTGGGCGGCACCAGGTCGCCATGGACGACACTGTCGGCCTGGTCGGGCAGGGCCCGCAGCGCGGCGGCCGTGCGGGACACGACGTCGGCCAGGCCGGGCACATGCGCGGCGAGGGCCTCCCCGTTGCGGCCGGCGGCCCGCTCCACGAGGGCGGCGAGCGCGTCGGAGAAGCGGGAGTGGCCCTGCCGGAGCGGCCGGTCGTCCCCCTGGATCACCAGGCGCCGCATGGCCTCGGTGCCCGGGACGGAGGCGAGCCCGCGCAGGACGGTGAGCAGGGCGTCGGTCTCGCCGCGGGGGAGGTCGCGGGCGGGCGGGTCGCCCTCGGTGCCGGAACGCAACGGGCGCCCGCCCAGCTCGCGTTCATAGCTGACCAGCACGCCGTCGTGCTCCTCGGTGCCGAGGATCTCCGGAGTGTCGAAGGGCAGGGGGTGCCGGGCGATGTCGGCGTAGAGCCGCCGGGTCAGGGCGAAGTCCTCCGGAGGGCGCCCGGTCCACACCTTCGCCACGGTTCCCTGCCGGAGCCGGTAGACGATCCCCTCCGTGCCGGAGGCGAGGCGCCGCGCGCCTGGGTGGCCACGTCGGGCGAAGTACTGAACCCAGGGGTCGGTCTCATGCGTGCCCGTCTCGATCATGCGCGGCATTCAACCAGCGCCGCCCGCGGGCCGTCTCTCCTGCCGGGCGCGGAAGTCACCGTCGTGCACCCGCCTTGTGGCCCCTTCGGGTACGGCGGCGGATACTGGAGGACTCGCGATACGGACCGGTTCCCGACCCGCCCTCGCCGCCAGGAGGACCACATGACCGTGCGCACAGGACGTGTCGAACTGACCCCCGCCGCCGAGGAACTGCTGCGGCGGCTGACCGCGGCGCACGGGCCGGTGATGTTCCACCAGTCCGGCGGGTGCTGCGACGGCAGCGCCCCCATGTGCTACCCACGCGGCGAGTTCCGGGTCGGCGCCTCGGACGTCCTGCTGGGACACGTGGCCGGGGACACGCCGTTCTGGATGAGCGCGGACCAGTTCAGGCACTGGTCGCACACCCACCTCACCGTGGACGTGGTCCCCGGCCGTGGCAGCGGCTTCTCACTGGAGGCCCCGGAGGGCGTCCGCTTCCTGCTCCGCTCCCGTCTCCTCACCGACGAGGAACTGCACCGCCTCGGGTCGGAGCCACCCCTGCGCGACGGTGCGGACCACACCGGTACGGCATGACGCCCTGCCGGCCGGGCTGACCCTGCCGACCTGTCGCGGCGCACCTCGATCTCCTAGAGTTCGGATCATTCGCTACTTGTCGGCAAGGGGCCCACACATGCCAGAAGTCGTCCTGTTCCATCACGCGCAGGGCCTGACCCCCGGGGTCGCCGCTTTCGCCGACGAACTCCGCGGCGCCGGCCACACCGTCCACACACCCGATCTCTTCGAGGGCCGTACCTTCGCCTCTCTCGAGGAGGGCGCGGGCCACGTCGAACGGATCGGCTTCGGAGAGATCACCGAGCGCGGCGTCCGCGCGGCCGGGCACCTTCCGCAGGACGTCTTCTACATCGGCTTCTCACTCGGTGTGCTGCCCGCCCAGAAGCTGGCCCAGACACGGGCGGGCGCTCGGGGCGCGCTCCTCTTCCACGCCTGCATCCCGGTGCCGGAGTTCGGGACGGCTTGGCCGGACGGCGTGCCGGTGCAGGTGCACGCGATGGAAGCCGACCCGTTCTTCGCCGAGGACGCCGACGCGGCTCGCGCCCTCGTCTCCGGCAGTGCTGACGCGGAGCTTTTCCTCTACCCCGGAGACCAGCACCTGTTCGCGGACCGTTCGCTGCCGTCCTACACCCCGGACGCCGCCAAGCTCCTGACCGAGCGGACGATCGAGTTCCTCGGCTCACGCCGGGTTCGACCGTGAGGGGTCTCCCGCCCCGCCGACGCCGAGCGGCGGGCTCTCTCCCCGCGTCCGTACGCGGAACGCCATTCCGTCGATGATCTCGAAGCCGGTCACACCGGCTCGCCCCACCGGCGCCGAACGCCCGGCGGCCCGACTCGCCACTGCGCTGGCCCCCTAGGGTGGGCCCATGTACACGTCCCGGGTCTCCGGCCATGTCGACGCTCCCCGCGCCGCCGTCTACCGGGCGCTGGTGAGCGCCGAGGCGATCGCGCGCTGGCGGGTGCCGGCCGGGATGCGCGCCGAGGTGCACGAGTTCGACGCCCGCGAGGGCGGCGGCTTCCGTGTCTCCCTCACCTACGAGACACCGGCCGCCTCAGGGAAGTCGGCCGCGCACACCGACACCTACCACGGGCACTTCGCGCGTCTGGTGCCCGGCGAACAGGTGGTGGAGGTGCTGGAGTTCGAGACCACCGACCCCGCCCTGGGCGGCACCATGACGCTGACGACCACGCTCACCGACGCCGAGGACGGCGGCACCGACGTGCTCATGGTGCACGAGGGCATCCCCGACGCCGTGCCCGCCGCGGACAACGAGACGGGCACGCGCATGGCCCTGACCCATCTGGCCCGGCTCGTCGAGACCGGCGACGCCTTCTGAGCGGCGGGACCGCACAGCACCGGGGCACACCGACGGCAGCGCCTGCCTGAACCCTCCGCGCGGAGCCCCCCAGCCGGGCCGGCCGAGCCCGGAGGGCGCCGGGAAACCGCGCCTCACGAACCAGTCGCACCAACAGACCCACCGCCACCGTCTGGACGCCCTCACGAAGCCTCCCCTAGGGTGCAGCGGCAAGCGCTTTCTAGCCTGCCCATGCCAACCCCCGTGTGCGCAGCCCCGCCGACGACCGGACGAGGAACCGTCGCGGGCCGGCGCGGAAAGGCAGTGCCCAGTGCCGCAGAGACCGTCGTTCCCGTCCGTCACCCGCAAGTCCTTCTTACGGGGCATGGCGGCCGTGGGTGCCGCTCCCCTGCTTCCCGTCCCCGCTGCCGAGGCCGCGCCCTCGGCCCACCGCCCGGACTTCCCCCTGCTCCAGGACGGCACCGCCGTGGACGTGTTCGTCGACGCGGCGGACGACCCCGCCGTCATCCGCGCGGCCGGGGACCTCCAGGCCGACGTGGAGCGCGTCGGCGGCGTACGGCCGGAGCTCGTGCACACCGTCCCGCCGCGCGCTCAGCTCCTGGTTCTGGTGGGCACGATCGGCGCGAGCCCGGTGATCGACCGGCTCATCGGGCAGGGACGCCTGGACGTCTCCCGGGTGAAGGGCCGCTGGGAGGCCTCCGTCACCCAGGTCGTGGACCGTCCGCTGCCCGGTGTGGGGCGCGCCCTGGTCATCGCCGGAAGCGACCGCCGCGGCACGGTCTACGGCGTCTACGACACCTCGGAGCGCATCGGCGTCTCGCCCTGGTACTGGTGGGCCGACGTCCCCGTGGCCCGCCGTGACACGGTGACGGTCCCGGCCGGGCCCTTGGTCCGGCGGGAACCCGCCGTCCGCTACCGGGGCATCTTCATCAACGACGAGCAGAACCTCACCACCTGGTCCCGCCGCACCCAGGAGCCGGACAAGAACATCGGCCCGAAGACCTACGAGCGGGTCTTCGAGCTGCTGCTCCGCCTCAGGGCCAACTACCTCTGGCCGGCGATGCACCCCTACTCCGACTTCTTCAACAAGCACCGCGAGAACCCCGAACTGGCCGACCGCTATGGCATCGTGGTCGGCTCCAGCCACCCCGAGGCCATGCTGCGCAACGGCGTCCACGAATGGCAGCCGTGGGCCGAGGAGCACCGGGCCGCGGACGGCACGCTCCCCCTGTACGACTACACGGTGAACCCGTCCGTCATCTCCGACTACTGGCGGGCGCGGGCGCGCCAGAACGCCGCCTACGAGAGCAGCTGGACGATCGGCATGCGCGGGCTGCACGACTCGGCGCTGGAGACGAAGCACGCCACCACCGTCCCGGAGAAGGTCGCGGTGATGAACGACATCATCGCCGACCAGCGCCGCATCCTGGCCGAGGAGGTCGGCCCGGCCGCCGAGCCGCAGATCTTCATCCCGTACAAGGAGGTCCTGGAGCTGTACAACGCGGGCGTGCAGGTCCCCGAGGACGTCACGCTGATCTGGCCGGACGACAACCACGGCAACATGCGCCAGCTCCCGAACGACGCCGAGCGCCGCCGCCCCGGCGGCAACGGCATCTACTACCACCTCTCCTACTGGGGACGCCCCCGCAGCTATCTGTGGCTGGACACCACGCAGTTGAGCAAGGTGTGGCAGGAGCTGCGCCGGGTCCACGAGCACCGGGTGGACCGCATGTGGATCTTCAACGTCGGTGACATCAAGTCGATCGAGACGGGGCTGTCCTTCTGCCTGGACATGGCCTGGGACGTGGACCGGTGGGGCCCTGAGAACGTCGAGGACTTCCTCGTGGAGTGGGCCGGCCGCCAGTTCGGCCGACGCTACGGCGCGGAGATCGCCGCCCTGCGCACCGAGTACTACCGCCTCGCGGCGGAGCGGCGCCCGGAGTTCATCGACCGGGCGGTCTTCTCGACGGTGCACCACGGCGACGAGGCCGGCCGCCGCATGACGGCCTACGAGAACCTGCTGGAGCGGGCGCGCCGGCTCGGCGCGAAGCTGCCCGAGTCCTGCCGGGACGCCTACTTCGAGCTGATCGAGTACCCCGTCCACGGCGCGTACTTGATGAACCTCAAGTACTACTGGGCCGATCGCAACGCGCTCGCCGTCCGCCAGGGCCGCGGGGCCGGCACGAACCGTTTCGCGGACCTGGCCGAGGCGGCGCACGCCGAGGAGCAGGCGATCACCCGGCGCTACAACACGCAGATCGCGGGCGGCAAGTGGGACGGCATCGTCAACCCCTACCCGTCCGAGATCCCCAAGGCACCGGGCCGCCCGGCCGTGGCCAGGCTCCCCCGCCAGGAGACCTCGGGTCTGGGCATCGCCTCCGAGGGCAACGAGACGGGAACCGAACGGCCGTTGTCCTTCTCCTCCTACACCCGCGACCGCCGTTTCGTGGACGTCTTCAACACCGGCTTCCTGCCGCTGGAGTGGCGTGCCGAGCCGAGCGCCCCGTGGATCAAGCTGAGCACGACGGGCGGTGAACTCACCGACCAGCTCAGGGTGTGGGCCGAGATCGACTGGGCGCGGGTGCCGGAGGGCACGCACCGCCCGGCGCTGACCTTCACCGGCGCCGGCCGGAGCATCGAGGTGCCGCTGCTGGTGGTCGACGACGGGGAACGGGCGCGCCGTCGTGCCCGCGGCTTCGTCGAGGCCCACGGCTATGTGTCGATCGACGCCGCGCACTTCGACCGCGAGGTGTCGCGCGGCGGGGCGCGGTGGCGGGTGGTGCGCGGGCTGGGCCGCCGTACGGCGGCGGTCGAGGCGGTCCCGACGACGGCACCGCCGGTCACCGAGGACCTCACCACCCGGTCGCCGGAGCTGCGTTACCGGGTCCGCTTCTCCACGGCCGGCACGTTCCCGGTGACCGTCTTCCGTCTGCCCTCGCTGGACGAACGCGGCAAGCGACGTGTCGCCGTCGCCCTCGACGACCAGCCCCCGGCGGTCGTGTCGGGGCAGGCGGTCGCCACCGGCAACCGGGGCGACGCCTGGGCGCGCAACGTGGAGGAGGGCGTCGAGAAGCTGACGGCCCGGGTGACGGTGACCGCTCCGGGCGACCATGTGCTGAGGGTGTTCATGGTGGATCCGGGGATCGCGGTGGACCAGATCGTGATCGACACGGGCGGGGTGGGGGGCGGGTATTTGGCGCCGCCCGAGAGTTATCGCCGCTCCTGATCCGGGGCCGGGCGGCCCGGCGGCTCCGTGAGCGAGCCGTCGGTGCCGCCCGCCTGCTCTCGGCAGCATTTCCGGACCGGTGCATATCGGTGTATACGGAAAAGACGTGAGGACGCCCCGAGAAGCGCGAGTGACGGAAGAACACCGCTTTTTGCCTGACGTGCTTCGGAAGTGATGCACTCAGCGCTTCCCTGTGCACCCGTGCGCCCCCTTGGAGAAAGGGTTCGTCAAGTCAGCGGCGGGGTTGGACTGGGCAGGACATGGTGCAAGCGCCACGTCGGTGAAACGTCACCGTTTTCCCCGGTCGACCGAAGCGGGTGGTATTCGATGAACAGCCGCGTTCCCGAATCACAACAGGCATGGACGGTTGGTACTGCTCCAGGCATATTCCCATCCATCGGCCACGGTATCGCCTTGTTCCGCCGTCCGCTGGAGTTTCTGAATTCTCTTCCCGAGCAGGGTGATCTGGTCGAGATACGCCTGGGCCCCCAGCGGGCCTGGATGGTGTGTCACCCCGAGCTGGTCCACCTGATGCTCAGGGACACCCGCACGTTCGACAAGGGCGGACCGCAGTACGAGCGGCTGCGGGCGCTGATGGGCAACGGCGTCGTCACCTGCCCGCACGGGGAGCACCGGCGTCAGCGCCGCATGCTGCAACCCACCTTCCGCCCATCCCGGGTCGCCGCGCAGACGGACCTGATGGCCCGGGAGGCCGAGGCGTTGTGCCGTGACTGGCGGGACGGGCAGAAGGTCGACGTCAGTGCCGCCACGCTGACTCTGACGACCCGGCTGATCAGCCGGCTCCTGCTGTCCGACTCGCTCGGTCCGGCGGCGGCCGACGAGGTGCGGCACTGCCTCGCCGCCATCGTGCGCGGCCTGTTCGTGCGCACCGTCGTACCGGTCGACGTCCTGTTCCGTCTCCCCACTCCGGCCAACCGCCGCTACCGGCGTGCGGTGGAGCGGGTACGCGAACTCATCGACGCGGCCGTCGCCGAGCGCCGCGTGGGTGCGCCCCGCGACGATCTGCTGGGGCTCCTGCTCACGGCCGCCGCGGCCGAGGACGGCACGCCCCCGGTCACCGACCGGGAGGTCCAGGACCAGCTGGTGTCGCTCCTGCTCACCGGTTCGGAGAGCCCTTCGATGTGTCTGGCCTCGGTGTTCGGTCTCCTGGCCCAGCACCCGGAGGTGGAGCGGCGGCTGCACGCCGAGGTCGACACCGTCCTCGGCGGCCGGCTGCCGGACGCCGATGATCTGCCGCGTCTTGTGTACACCCGGTCCGTCCTCACGGAGACCCTGCGCCATTCCCCGCCGGGCTGGCTCTTCACCCGGGTCACGACCCGCGAGACGGAGCTGGCCGGGCGCCGGCTGCCGAGGGGGACCACCGTCCTGTACAGCCCGTATCTCCTGCACCACGACCCCGAGTCGTTCCCCGAGCCCGACCGGTTCCTGCCCGAGCGCTGGCTGGAGGGCGGTGCGGCCGCCGGTCCGCACGGGGCGCTGATCCCGTTCGCCGCCGGCAACCGCAAGTGCATCGGCGACCTGTTCTCCATGGCCGAGATGACCGTGGCCCTGGCCACGATCGCCGGACGCTGGCGGTTACGGCATCCCACCGGACGCGTCGCCCCGCCCCGCCCGGGAGCGACCCTGGGACCGAGGTCCCTGACGATGATCTGCGCCCCACGGGCGGACGCGCCGGGCGGCACCGCGCCGCACGCCGTCGCCGCCGCGCCCGGAGCCGCGCCGGCGGCGCCCGGGGTGGACAAGAGCCGGAGGGACGGTGACGACGGTGTCCACCACGCATGAGGAAGCGGCGATCGTCACGCCGGGCGGAACCGCCCCCGCGAGCCTGGTCGAGCTGATCGACACCCAGCTCCACATGCCCTTTCCGTTCCGGTGCAACACCCACGAGCCGGACGCCGCGGCGGCCGTCGACCACTGGCTGCGCGTGACCGGGCTGAGTGACGAACCGGGGCTGACGGCCATGATCTCCCGCACCCGCCCGGCCGAACTGGCCTCTTACAACAGCCCCGACGCGGATCCCGGCATCCTGCGGCTCGTCGCCCTCCAGATCGCCTACCAGTTCGTCTTCGACGACCGGGCCGAGGAGGTCGGCCGGCACGGGCCGGGGCTCCTGCTGCCGATGCTGTGCGAGAGCATCGCGATCCTGCGGGACGGCGCGGCACCCGCTACCCCGCTGGGTGCCGCCCTGGCCGACCTCCACCGCCAGGTCGGCGAACGCTGCACCCCGGCGCAGGCCGCGCGCTGGGCGTGGAAGAGCCGCGAGTACGTGCACGGGCTGCTGTACGAGGCGGTCGCGCAGAGCCACCCCTCCCCCCTCCGGTCCGGGCTGTGCACCTCGATACGGTCTCACCGCGGGCGTGGAGCCCTTCCACCCCCTGTGCGAGGCCGCGCAGCCGTGCGAGCTGACCCCCGGCGAGCTCCACCACCCGCTCATGCGGCGGCTCGCCCGGTTGTCGGCCGACGCGGCGGTGTGGATCCCCGACCTCTTCTCCGCGGTCAAGGAACAGCGGTCCGGCGGAATGATCAATCTGGCCCTCGCCTACCAGCGGGCCCATCAGTGCCCCCTGCCGGTGGCCGTCACCCTGGCCATCGAGCGGATCAACCGCACGATCCGCGAGTTCCAGGAGCTGCGCGCCGAGATCGAACCGTCGTTGAGCCCTTCGGGCGTCGGCTATGTGGAAGGCATGGCCGGGTGGATCCGCGGCTGCTACTACTGGTCCCGCACCGTGCCGCGCTACGCGGACGCGGCGGGCCCCCTGGCGGGGTGAGGGGGCGCTGATCAGGCCGCGCAGAGGGTGCCCATTCGGGCAACGGTACCCGCGGGATCGGTCTTTCACGCGGCTGTAGCAGGTCATTCACCCTTCTTCGTCGAGCTCGTTCCAGAATCCGGAACGGTGCCCATCGGGAGGCGTACGCTCTCGCTGCCTCCCGATGGCCGACGACAGGAAGCGGTACGCCCCATGGCGAACGAGCTGCGGCAACCCCCGTCCCAGACCCGGCCGTTGCTCGAGCGCCGCAAGGAGCTCCGCGCACTCGACTCGGCGCTGACGGGTCTGCGCGACAGCGTCGACGGCGTGCCTCAGGCGCCGCGCGGCGGGGTCCTCGCCTTCACCGGTCCGGCCGGGATGGGCAAGACCGCCCTGCTGACCGAGGCCCGGATCCGCGCCGGGGCGCAGGGGTTCACGGTGCTGTCGGGCAGGGGTGGTGAGAAGGAGCAGGGGCTCGCGTTCCACCTGGTGCGCCAGATCGTCCAGCCCGTCCTGGCCGCCATGGAGGAGGAGGAACGGCGCACCTTCCTGGGCGGCTGGCACGACATCGTCGCCGCCGCGCTCGGCCTGGTCGCGACGCCGGGCGGCCATGTGCCGGATCCGACCGGGGTCCGTGACGGTCTCGACTGGGTGATGACGCGCCTGGCGGTGACGAAGTGCCCTCTCGTGCTGCTGCTGGACGATCTGCACTGGGCCGACGTCGAGTCGCTGAGCTGGCTCGCCTCGTTCGCGCCCCGGGCCATGGATCTGTCACTGCTCGTCGTGGTCGCGTTCCGGCCCGACGAACTGCCGCTGGAGGCCGCTGCCTTCACTTCCCCGGCCGCCGATCTGGGCAGCCGTCCCTTCACTCTGGCGCCGCTCAGCGCCACGGCCGTGGCCCGGATCGTCCGGGACGAGGTCGGGGAGGAGGCCGAGGACGAGTTCTGCGAGGAGTGCTGGGAGGTCACCGCGGGGAGCCCGTTCGAGGCCGTGGAGCTCTCCATCAGGCTCGGCGAGCGCAGTCTGCGGGGCACCAGCGAGGACCTGCCGGCGATGCGTGACCTGGCGGCCGCGGTGAAGGGGCCGGGGCTGATCGAACGGCTTCAGGGGCTCGGCACCACCACCGTCCGCTTCGCCTACGCGGCGGCCGTGCTCGGGCAGGCCATCTCTCCGGAACTGGCCGCCCGTATCGCGGCGATCGGCAGCACCGCGGCGGCCGAGGCCACGCAGAAGCTGCGCGCCGCGCGCATTCTGGCCGACGGCGAGGGGCCCGGGGAGAGCCTGGACTTCGTGCACCCGCTGATCGCCACGACGATCTACCGGTCCATCCGTCCGAGCCTGCGGGAGGGACTGCACAACTCGGCCGCGGAGGTCGTGCGGGCGGCCGGGCTCGGCGACGCCGCCGCGGCCCGGCACCTCCTGGAAGTGCCCTGCGAGGGCAGCGGCGAGGCGGTGGCCTGTCTTCGGCGGGCCGCCCGGGAAGCTCTGCACTCCGGCGCGCCGGAGGCGGCCCGACGGCTGCTGAACCGGGCTCTGCAGGAGCCGCCGCTGCCGGAGGACCGGGCCGCGCTGCTGCACGAACTCGCCTGCGCGACCTTCCTCATCAAACCCACGGCCACCGTCACGCATCTGCGGGAGGCCCTCGCGGAACCTGACATCGACCCCGAGCTGCGCGCCTCGATGGTGTACCGGCTGACCCAGGCGCTGGCCCACACCGACCGGATGGCGGAGGCCGCGACGGTGGCCGCGGACGAGGCGCGGCGGGCCGCCCATCCGCGGATCCGGTTGCGGATGCAGGCCGACCACTTCGTGTGGAGCGCGTTCCGCGCCGACGAGTCGGATTCGTCCGCCCGCTCGCGGGCGCTGGCCCGGCTGGCCGACCGGCTGCCCGGGCGCGGTCTCGAGGAGCGGTACATCCTCGGGTCGCGCGCCTGGGACGCCATGATGTGCGGCGAGCCCCGGCACAAGGCGCTCGCGTTCGCCGAGGAGGCCTTGCGCGGCGGACTGAGCTGGACCCATGAGAACCGGGGCTTCGAGGTCCCCGTCTCGGTCGCGCTGGTGTTCATGTACTGCGACCAGCCACGGCGGGCCGAGGAGCTGTTCGCCAAGGGCATGGCCGAATGCGAGTCGAAGGGGTGGCGCGGCTCCCACCTGGCCCTGGGGCAGACCCTGGCCGGGTACATCCGGTACCGCCGCGGCTGCCTGGCCGAGGCCGAGAACCTGGTGCGGGAGGGGCTGCGCATCGCCGACCGGGTGGAAGGCGCGGTGCCGGCCCAGTGGTTCGCCATCGGCATCCTGATCCAGACGCTGCTGGCCCGCGGCCGGGTCCTGGCGGCACGCCGGCTCGCCGACACCTACCGCTACGGCGAGAGCATTCCGAACTCCGTCATCTATCCCGACCCGCGCACCGTCCACGCCGAGCTGCTCCTGGCGGAGGGCCGGCCCGACGAGGCCGCCGTCCTGCTGACCGAGGTCGGCGAGTGGCTGGAGGGCCGGGACTGGCGCAACCCCGCGTGGTGCCCCTGGCAGCTGGGACTGGCCTCCGCCCTGTCGCGCAGCGCCCCGGACCGGGCGGTGCGCCACGCGCAGGACGCCGTGAAGCGGGCCCGGGACTTCGGCGCGGCCTCCGCGATCGGCCAGGCCCTGCACGCCCAGGCGGAGGTGACGGGCGGGGACGCCGCGCTCGGACTGCACGCGGAGGCCGTCGACCACCTCCAGCAGTCGCCCGCCGCGTACGAACTGGCCCGTGCCCAGGTCGGCCACGGGGCCGCGCTGGCCCGGGCCGGGCACCTGCACGAGGCCGCCGACCGGCTCTACCAGGGCCTGGAAGGCGCGGTCCACTGCGGGGCCGAGGGCCTCGCCGCCCGGGCCAGGAGGGAACTGTCCGCCGCGGGCCTGCGCCCCCTGCCCCTGCGCTACGCCCAGACCGACATGCTCACGGCCCAGGAACGCAAAGCCGCCGAGATGACCGCCCAGGGCCACCCGGCCCCGGTGGTCGCGAAGCAGCTCCGCATCACCGAGCAGGGGGTGCGCCGTCAGCTGTCCTCGGTGTACCGAAAGCTCGGCACCGACGCGGCCGGTCTGGTGGCGGCCCTGGAGGCCTGCCCGCGGCCGGGGCGGTGAGCAGGGCGGCGGGTTCGTCCTCAACTACCGTACTGCGCACACTGCTTGACGTTGAACCGTTTCACTGCTTCCCTCATAAGGCTGCCTATGGGAGCGCTCCCAGCCCACACCCCCACGTGAAGGGAACCCCGTGCAGACCTCCCCCCACACCTCCCCCGGACGCGCCCTGCCCTCCCTGCTGACAGCCATGCTCATGGCCTGTCTGCTGTCCTTGACCGGCGGTTCGCCCGCGCAGGCCGCCCCGGGCGACGTCACGCCGAAGGCGGCCGCCCCCGGGCAGCCAGGCGATCCGAACATCAAGTTCGTCGGCCGCTGGGACACCACGAGTTCCAGCACCGCCTACACCCCGTACTGGGCGGGCGCGTACTACCGGGCCGGCTTCACCGGCCGGACGGTCAAGCTGAAGCAGCGGGGCACGATCGACCTGTGGGCGCGGATCGACAACGGTCCCGTGAAGTTCTACGACGACGTCAAGGGGACCGTGAACCTGACCCCGACCGCCCTCTCCCCCGGCAACCACACACTTCAGGTCAACTACCAGGTGGTGGCGGGCTCCTACCGGGGCGACGCCGTCTTCCAGGGGCTGGTCCTGGACAGCGGCGCGACGACGTTCGCGCCCGCGGCCCCGTCGAAGCTGGTCGAGTTCGTCGGCGACTCCATCACCGTGGGCACGACGAGTTCGCAGAACGCCCGTACCGCGTACGGCTGGCTGATCGGTGAGCGGCTGGGCGTCGAGCACACGCAGATCGCGCAGGGCGGGGCGTGCCTGGTGGCCGCGGCGGACGGATGCGTGGGACTGGAGCGGCAGTTCACCAAGCTCAACCCGAACGCGTCGACGCCCGACTGGAACTTCTCCCGCTACCGGGCCGACGCGGTCGTCATCAACCTCGGCACCAACGACGTGGGCCACGGGGTGAGTACCACGCAGTTCCAGTCGGCGTACAGCAGTCTGCTGCGCAAGGTGCGGGCCGCCTATCCGCAGGCGTGGATCTTCGCGCTGGAGACGTTCCGCGGACGGTTCGTCCCCCAGACCCAGGCCGCCGTGAAGGCCGCCGTAGCCGGAGGGGACGCCCGGGTCTCCTTCGTCGACACCACCGGCTGGCTGGGGTCGGGCGACCTGACGGACTCGGTGCACCCCAACGACCGGGGGCACCGGGTCATCGCCGACCGGCTCGCGCCGGTCATCGCGGCCCGGATCGGTTCGTAGGAGCCCGAAGGCCGGGGGCGGGCCTCACATCGGGCCGGGGCCCGCTCCCCCCTTGAGACGTTCGAGGTCCGAGGGTCGCACCTGGATGACGAGCAGGGCGATCAACGCGGCGACGGCGGTGAAGATCGCCGCCACGATGAAGGCGGCCGAGACGCCGGCGGTGAGGATCTCGTCGGACCAGGGCTTGGGCAGTTGCCCGGTGCGTTCGAACCGGATGCGCTCGGCCGGGGTCGCCTGCCGGAGGAAGTCCGGGACCTGCTTGTCCGCCTCGTTGGTGCTGGCGGTGCCGTACATCGTGACCAGGATGGACAGGCCGAGGGAGCCGCCGACCTGCTGGGTGGCGTTGAGGAGCCCGGAGGCCGCGCCGGTCTCCGGTGTGGGCACGTTGGACAGCGCCATGAGGGTCAGGGACACGAACTCCATGCCCATGCCCAGGCTGAAGACGAGCATCGGGCCGAGGACGCTGCCCGCGTACGTGGAGTGCACGTCGGTCAGGGTCAGCCAGGCCAGGCCCGTCGCGGCCAGGATCGCGCCCACCACCATGAACGGCTTGGGCCCGTAGACGGGCAGGAACCGTGAGGCCAGTCCGGCGCCGATGGCGATGACCGCGCTGACCGGCAGGAAGGCCAGTCCGGCCGAGAGCGGGCTGAACCCGAGCACGTTCTGCACGAACAGCGTGAGGAAGAAGAACATGCCGAAGATGGCGGCGGCCAGGCACAGCATGATGCCGTAGGTACCGGCGCGGTTGCGGTCGGCGAACATGTGCAGCGGTGTGATGGGCTGTTTCGACCGCCGCTCGATCGCGATGAAGGCCGCGAGGACCACGACCGCCCCGGCGAAGGAGGCGAGGGTGAGCGGGTCCCGCCAGCCGTCCTGCGCGGCTCTGATGAAGCCGTAGACGAGCAGCACCATGCCCGCGGTGGAGGTAAGGGCTCCGGCGATGTCGAAATGCCCCGGGTGACGCTCCGACTCCTTGATATAGCGCGGCGTGGCCAGGGCGATGAGCAGCCCGATCGGGACGTTGACGAAGAGCACCCAGCGCCAGTTGAGCCACTCGACCAGGACGCCGCCCGCCAGCAGCCCGATGGCGCCGCCGCCCGCGGAGACCGCGGCGAAGACACCGAAGGCCCGGTTGCGTTCGGGGCCTTCCCGGAAGGTCGTGCTGACCAGTGAGAGGGCCGTCGGCGAGGCGATGGCGCCGCCGACGCCCTGAAGGGCGCGGGCGCCCAGGAGTTGGCCGGCGTTCTGGGCGAACCCGCCGAGCAGGGAGGCGAGCGCGAACAGCAGCACGCCGAAGACGAAGACGCGCCGTCGGCCCAGGATGTCGCCGACCCGGCCGCCGAGGAGCAGCAGACCGCCGAAGGTGAGGGTGTAGGCGTTCACCACCCACGACAGGCTCGTGGTGGAGAACTCCAGCGCACTCTGGATGTGCGGCAGCGCGATGTTCACGATGGTGATGTCGAGGACCACCATCAACTGGCAGGAGGCGATGACCAGCAGTGCCATCGCGTTTCCGCCACCACCGGGTTCCCTGGTGGTGGTCGCCTGTGGTGAAGCCGGCTGCGGGCCGCCTGCGGTGTCCACCGTTCGACGGTACGCCCGCCTCTCCCGCCCCACCACTCGATCACCGTCGGGCCGGGCGGGGCCGGTTGGGTCGCGGCCGAGCTGAGATTCGCGCGCCGTGCGGGGATAATCCGGTCAAGGTGGCCCAGTGGGCCGCGTACGGCGGAGAGGAGCGACCGTGATCCGCGTTCTTCTCGTCGAGCGGACCCGTCTCGTGCGGGGTGCCTTCGCCGCTCTGCTGTCGCGGGAGGACGACATCGAGGTCGTCGCGGAGGCCGACGGCGACGGTGACGTCCTGGCGCGTGCCCTGGTGTGCCGGCCGGACGTGGCCGTGATCGGCGTGGACTCCAGGGAGGGCGAGGAGATCGCCGTCCGGGGCGAGCTGCGGGCGCGGCTGCCGGAGTGCCGGCTGCTGCTGATGATGGCCTCGACGACACCCGAGCGGCTGCGCCGCATGCTCGATCTGCACGCCGCCGGTGTCATCTGCACCAACGCCCCTCCCGACCGGCTGGTGCACGGTGTGCGCAAGCTGGTGCGGGGGCAGCGGTTCGTCGACCCCGAGTTCGCGCTCGCCGCGCTGGACGCGGGAGCGAACCCGCTCACCCCGCGCGAGGTGCAGGTGCTGCGGCTGACCGCCGACGGCACTCCGACGCGGGAGATCGCCGAGCGGCTGTGCCTGTCCGCGGCGACGGTGCGCAACCATCTGTCGGCGATCACCCGGAAGACGGGCGGGCGCAACCGGATCGACGCCATCAGGATCGCCACGGAGTCGGGCTGGGTGTGATCCTCCATGCTCCTGCACGCCCCCTCACGCCCCCGTCGCGGGCCCTGGCGCAGGGACGGCCGGGCAGGTCATCGAGGTGTACCTGCCCGGCCCCCGCGGGCCCTCGCGCCCTTCCCGGGATCTGCTTCGAGCATCCCAGCACGGGGGCGCCGTCCACCAGCGCCTTTTGTCACGCGTGCGGTGTGAAGGCGTCCTTCCCGGACCGTGAGGAACGTCGGTGCGGGATGGGCGTTCGAACTCGGTTGCGGGGTCAGCGGCCGCCGCGGATGAGGCCCGTCAGATAGCGCCAGAGCGAGGAGCGCTGCCGGGCGGCCGGGTCCGGCAGGACCTCCTCGGCCGCCCCCGGCGCGGGCTCGTCGGCCCACGGCCGGGGAGGCGGCGCGGAGGCGAGGTCGTACCGCACGGGCAGCGAGCGCAGGCCGCGCATGAAGGGCGAGGAGCGCCACGGCAGTTGGTCGGCGGGCAGGGCGAGGTCGAGGTAGTCGAACCGCTCGAAGAGGCGCCCCACCCCGGCCGCCGCGACCGCCGAGGCCAGTTCCCGCGCCGGGCACTGGCGCGGGCCCGCTCCCCAGGACAGGTGGGCCCGGGTGCTGATGGTGGTGCCCGAGGCGATGTGGTCGGCGAAGAGCGGGTCGGCGTGGGCGGCGCCCGGGGAGACCCAGACCGGGTCGCCGGCCCGGATGGTGTAGTTGCCGAGCGGGGTGTCCCGGGCGGCGAAGCGCGGGACGAAGTTGACCAGCGGCGGCTTGCGCATGACCACCCGGTTCATGGTCTCCCTGACCATCCCGGCGGACAGGCTGGCGCGCACACTGCCCTCGCCCGAGATGACCTCCACGACGGTGTTGGAGATGAGGATGCCGACGTGGTCGGAAGTCATGCCCAGCAGCATGAACAGCTCTCGGGCGAGATGGTCCAGCGACAGGTCCGGGTGGGCGGCCAGCAGGTAGGAGGGGAAGTCGTCGCCCGGCTTCTCCAGCTTGAGCGCGGCCAGTTCGGCCAGCGTCGCCAGCAGGCGCTCCAGTGCGGCCTCGGCGTCCGGGCCGGCGTCGAGCACCCGCCACATGTCCATCAGCGCGTCGTCGCCCTGCGAGCCGGGGAAGCCCAGCAGGTGGCTGGCCACCATCAGGGGCAGCGGCCGGGAGAACTGGGCGGACAGGTCCGCGAGGCCGCTCTTGCCGCCCTGCCCGATGAGGGTGATCAGTTCGTCGGCGTAGGCGGTGACGGCGGCCTTCAGGCGCTTGGCCTGGGGGTGGCGGGGGTCCTGGAAGGGCTTGAGGGCGACGTCCCAGGCGGTGCGCAGCGGCCGGTAGCCGGCGCCGCCCTGGATGAGGATGTGGTTGACCTCCAGGGAGGGTCCCAGCGGCCAGTCCGCGGGCACCCTGCCCTCGGAGCGGGCCCGCCAGTTCTCCAGGCCCTTGGGCCAGCCGTCGTCGTCCTGGAGCACCTGGAGCGACTCCCGGTAGCCGAGCACCAGCCAGGCGGGCACCCCCAGCAGGTCGACCGGCGCGACGGGGCCGTGCTCCCGGCGCAGCCGTTCGTAGACGAGCGCGGGACGCGTCTCGTAGTCCCTGGTCAGCAGCGGTTCGGGACTGAGTGTCTCCAGCCTCGTGTCGTCCAGGTCCACGGATCCGCCGTCACCCCACTGGGATTCCATCGTCTTGCCACCCTCCGACACGCCCTGTACCGGCGCACCATCAGTCGGTAGCCGGAAACGGTGGGGACCCTACCCCAGCTGAACCCACGGGTAACGACGGGGGTCGGGTGGTGGGGGCGGTGCCGTGGCGTGTCAGGCCGCCGTGTAACCGAGTTGGCGGCGCATGTAGGGCGTCATGAGGCTCTTCGCCTTGGCCAGGGTGGTGGTGCGGCCGCCCAGCACGGCGGATTCGCCGCCCGGCACGGGCAGCACGGTCAGTCCGTCGGCGGGGCCGAACGGCACGATGAGCGGGGTGCGCCGGATCGGGCGGTACAGGCGCGGCTCTTTGCGGTGCCTGCCCGGACTGCGCAGGTGGGCGCGGATGTTGTGGGCGGCGAGGTCCGCCTGGGCGAGCGCGGCGGGGGTGATCTTGAGCTCGCTGACGTCGTTCACGTCGCCGACGGCGAACACGTCCGGCCTGCCCTCGACGCGGAGCGTCCGGTCGACCTTGACGCGTCCGGCGGCGTCGAGCCAGTCGCCGTGCCCGGCCAGGCGCAGCCAGAGCGTGTTGGGGGTGGTGCCGGTCGCCCAGAAGGACAGGTCGGCCTCGATGACCGTGCCGCGGGCGTCGCGGTAGGTGCCGAAGTCGGTGCCGGGCGACATGAAGGACTCGAGCCGCACCTCGATGTCGTGGGACTCCAGCCAGGCCAGCGCCTTGCGTCCGGGGCGGGTCTGGCCGGTGGAGTCGAGCAGTGCGGACCCGGAGTGGGCGAGGGTGACCCGGGCGTCCGGGCGGGCGAGGCGGATCTCGGCGCTGAGTTCGACGCCGCCGGGGCCGCCGCCGACGACCAGGACGTGTTCGGCGGTGGCGATGTCGCGCTGGTGCTCGGCGAACGACTTGACCGCTTCCTCGGTGGTGGTGCCGGTGAAGCGGGCCGGTTCGGGGTAGTCGGCGCCGGTGGCGATCACGACCACGTCGTACGGCAGTCGCTCGCCGGTGGCGAGGACGACGTGCCGTTCGGCGGTGTCGAGGCGGACGGCCTTGCCGGTGACGACGCGGCCGTGGTGCAGCAGCCGGTCGTAGGGGATGAAGGGGGTGTGGGTCCACTCGGGGTGGACTCCGGCGCGCAGGGAGGCGATGCGGTGGAAGAAGACCTCCTTGCGGTCCACCAGCGTCACCCGGGCCGTGGTGTCGAGCCGTCTGGCCAGCCGGACACCGGCGTATCCGCCGCCGATCACCACTACGTCGCCGTCGTGCACACCGAGTCTCCTGTGCCTGTGTGTGGGGGGGGGAGCGAGGGCCGCCGCGGACGGGCCCCGCTCGGATCGACCCTCGGCGGCCACTCGACTGACGCGACAGTAGCGCTTGAAAACTAAAGGGATTCCGAGGTTCGGTGCATGTTCCGTGAAGGGTTCGGCACCTGACCGGCCGTCACGTGCCCCGGATCTTCCCGTCATCTGTCCCAGATCTTCCGGTACGCCTCCCGGTAACCCGACGGATCCCAGGTGGTGGCGCCTTCGCTGTTGTCGGCCGTGGCGATGTGCACCGGTGCCACGTACCCGCTGTCGGGACGGCCGGAGAAGGCGCGGTTGAACTCGTCGACGATCTGCCAGCCCTGGAGGGACAGCGGCTCGGGCACGGTGGCGGCCTGGTACTGCCTGCTGTTCACACGCTGGAAGGCGGAGGGGTCGCCGTCGCCCGCCCCGATGTTGAAGGGCGGCCCTGAGCCCTTCTCACCGGCGGCGCGGAAGGCCGGGGCGGCGTCGGCGAAGTACAGGTCGTTGATGGCCACGGAGTGGGTCCAGCGGTCCCGGAAGCGGGAGAGCAGGGAGGAGATCTCCCGGGGAGTGCGGCTGCTGGCGTCGGGGATCGGGATGTTCTCCACCGAGAGCAGCCGCACGCCCTGACAGCTCGTCAGTTCCTCGCGGATCAGGTCGGACTTGTTGCGCGCGAAGGGGATCGACGCGTCGGTGATGAGCACGACACCGGCGCGGCCGTCGGAGTCGGAGATGATCCACTGCGCGCTGATGCGGGCCACGTCCCGCACGCGGGTGGTGACGTTGGTGAACAGGTCGGGCCGTCGGCTGGGGCCGGGCTCGGGGACGGCGTGCCAGCCGATGAGCGGGATGCGCTGCGCGTTGGCCCTGGCGGTCTGCTGCGCCGTCGAGTCGGGGTCGAACCCGCCGATGACGATGCCCGAGGGACGCAGGGCCACGGCTTCGCTCATGGCCGCCTGGATACCGGCCGGGGTGCCGCCGCCGTCGATGACCCGGACCTTCCAGCCGATGGCCCGCGCGGCGTCCCGCACTCCGTCCGCGGCGCCCGCCACGCCGGGGTTGGTCATGGTCTGGGCGACGAAGACGATCGTCTTGCCCGGCACCGCCTCGGGGCCGCTGGTGGGCCCCGACCAGGGGATGTCGGTGCGCTGCGCGCGGGTGACGGCCTCGCGGGCCCTGGCGTGGACGGCGGGGCAGCCGTTCGGGCCCGTCGTGGACTCCTCCGCGGTCTCGGAGGAACCGCGTTCGCAGCCGGTGAGGGCGGCGGCCGCGGCCAGCAGGGCGCACGAGGCCAGCCGCGCGGTGCGGACTGCGGGGGCGGCCTTGCGGGTGCGGTGCACGGGAGCTCCAGTGAGGGTTCGGCGCGGGCGTGCCGGACGGGTCAGGGCGGTGACGTGCCGCCGTCGGGCGCCGGGGCGGACGGGGACGGCGCCGCGGGTGTGTCGCGGGCCGCGCCGCCGCGCAGCCTGCGGCGGGCCGCGTATCCGGCCAGGCCCACGGCGATCAGGAGGGTGCCGCCGTTGAACAGCGGCACCGTCCAGAACTCGGCGCCGAGCTGGGCGATGCCGGTGAGACCGACGGCGAGGACGGCGACGGCGACGAGGGTGCCGAGGGCGTTGGGTCGGCCGGGCTTGATCGCGGTGGAGCCGAGGAGGGCGCCGACGAAGGCGGGCAGCAGGTAGTCGAGGCCCACGCTCGGGTTGCCGATCTGCTGCTGGGCGGCGAGCAGGACCCCGGCGAAGCCCACGATCAGGCCCGAGGCGGCGAACGCGTGGACGGTGTACCTGCGGGTCGGGATGCCCAGGAGGTCGGCGGCGCGCGGGTTCGACCCGACGACGTACAGGTACCGGCCGAGCGGCAGTCGTTCCAGCACCAGCCAGAGGAGGGCCACGAGGGCGAGCACGTAGAAGGCGGGGACCGGGAGGCCGAGGAAGGAGGAGTCGTAGAGGTCGGTGAACGCGGGCGGCAGGCCCTGCGGGCCGGGGACGATCCGGCCGCCGTCGGTGATCCAGCCGGTCACGGCGTACATGATGCTGCCGGTGCCCAGCGTGGCGATGAAGGAGTCGATCCGGCCGAACTCGACGACGACGCCGTTCAGGACGCCCACGGCCAGCCCGCCGGCGAGCACGGTGAGGCAGGCCGGGGCCCAGGGCCAGCCCTGCTCGACGACGAGCCAGAGCACCATCACATGGGCCAGGCCGAGGGCGTATCCGAGGGAGAGGTCGAACGCGCCGGTGACGATGGGCAGCATGGCGGCGAGGGCGAGGACCGCCGGGATCGACTGGTTGGACAGGATCGAGTCGAGGGTGTCCAGCGTGGGGAACGTGTCCGGCAGGGCGAGGGAGAAGACCAGGTAGAGCAGGGCGGTGAGGGCGAGCAGGCCGTAGGCGCCGACGAGGTGGCCGCCGGGGCGGCGCCCTGGCCGCGGCGGCGTCATGGGTGCCCTGCCGGGGGCGGGGGCAGGGCCGAGGATGCCCGGGTCAGTCCGGCGACGGTGAGGGCGGGGCCGCTCAGCTCTTCCGTCACGGTCCCGCGCACGAAGACCAGCGTGCGCCTGCACACGCTCGTCACCTCCTCGAAGTCGGTGGACAGCAGCAGGACCGCGAGACCCGCCTCCAGCGCCTCGGCCAGCAGGCGGTGGATCGCCGTTTTGGCCCCGACGTCGACACTCGCGGTCGGCTCCTCCAGGATCAGCAGCCACAGGTCCGACCGCAGCCGGCGGCCGATCATGACCTTCTGCTGGTTGCCGCCGGACAGCGTGGCGATGGCGTTCTCGGGATCCGGCGGGCGCACCGCGAACCGTTCGATCAGGGCGGCGGCCCGGGCCCGTTCGCCGCGGGGGCCGATCCAGCGCGGTGCGCGCGGGCCTCCCGCGCGGGGGTCGGCCAGGAGGTTCTCCCGTACGGTCAGCTCGGCGAGGCAGCCTTCCCGCAGCCGGTCGCCCGGTACGAGACCGACCCCGAGGGCGACGGCCTCCGCGACCGAGCGGGGGCGGTACGGACGTCCCCGCAGCGCGGCCCGCCCTTCGAGCAGGGGCCGGGTGCCGGCGAGGGCTCGGCCGAGGTCCATGTGCCCGGCTCCGGAGAGGCCGACCAGGCCGAGCACCTCCCCGGCCGCCAGCTCCAGACTGACCGGCCCGGCCCCGGCGGTACGAACGCCGTCGAGGGTCAGGACGGGCGGCGCCGCGGCCGGTGCCCTTGCGGGGCGGGGGGTGGCCGGTGCGGCCGCCTCGCCGACGATGTCCTTGACCAGCCGGGCCGGGTCGCGGTCCGCCGTCCGGCCGTGACTGACGAGACGGCCGTCGCGCAGGACGGCGTACGCGTCTGCCACCTGGCGGACCTCGTCCAGGCGGTGGCTGACGTAGAGGAGGGCGTGCCCGCGGTCGCGCAGGTCGTGCAGGACGCCGAAGAGCCGGGCGCTGTCCGCGGCGGGCAGGCGGGCGGTCGGTTCGTCGAGGACGAGGAGCCGGGCGCGGGCGGCGAGGGCCCGGGCGATCGCGACCAGGGAGCGGTCGGCGGGCGTGAGGGTGGAGACCGGTGCGTCGGGGTCGAGGTGGGCGGCGACCGCGTGCAGGGCGCCGGCACAGCGCGCGCGGGTGCGCCGCCAGGAGATCAGCCCGGACCGGCGTGCGTAGCCGGTGGTCAGGGCGAGGTTCTCGGAGACGGTCATCCACTCCACGAGGCCGAGGTCCTGGTGGATGAAGGACATGCTCCGGGTGGCCGCGGGGCTGCCGAGCGGCTCCCCCGCGACGGTGATCTGACCGGCGTCGGCCTGGTGGACTCCGGCGAGGATCTTGATGAGGGTGGACTTCCCGGCGCCGTTGGGCCCGAGCAGGGCCAGGACGCTGCCGGGACGGACGTCCAGGTCGACCCCGGCCAGCGCGAGGGTGCCGCCGAACCGTTTGCTGAGCCCGCGGATGCGGAGCAGGGGTTCCGGCCCGAACGGCGAAGCCGTCTTCGCCGACCTGTCGGGAGTGTCGCGCACCCGATCAAATTACAGCATTTCGGGCACTCTTCGGCTCGTCGCGGCTCCACTCGCTCACGCGGCGTCGATCCCGCATTCGGCCCAGATGACCTTGCCCTCCGGCAGATAGCGCGTGCCCCAGCTCTGCGAGAGCTGCGCGACGAGGAACAGACCGCGGCCTCCCTCGTCGGTACTGGCCGCGCGGCGCAGGTGGGGGGCGGTGTTGCTGGCGTCGGAGACCTCGCAGATCAGCGTGCGGCCGTGGAGCAGCCGCACCCTGATGGGCTCGGCGCCGTGCCGGATGGCGTTGGTGATCAGCTCGCTGAGGATCAGCTCCGCGGCGAACGCGGTGTCGTCGAGGCCCCGCCCGGACAGCCACCGCATGGCGCACGCCCGGACCTCGCCGACGAGGGCCGGGTCGGCGGACAGCTCCCAGGTGGCGACCCGGGCGGGATCCATGGCGTGCACGCGGGCGACCAGCAGGGCGATGTCGTCGTGCGGGTGCGCGGGCGCGACGGTGTCCAGGACCGCCTGGCAGGTCTCCTCGGGGGCGCGCCCGGGACGGGCCAGGGCCTCGCGCAGCTGCTCCAGGACCAGGTCGACGTCGCGGTGCCGGTCCTCGATGAGCCCGTCGGTGTACAGGACCAGCTGGCTGCCCGCCGGGAGGTCGACCTCGACGGCGTCGAAGGGCAGGCCTCCGAGACCGAGCGGGGGCCCGGCGGGGAGGTCGGGGAAGCTCACGGTGCCGTCGGGGAGCACGAGCGCGGGCGGCGGGTGACCGGCCCGGGCCATCAGGCACCGCTGCGTGGTCGGGTCGTGGATGGCGTAGAGACAGGTCGCGCCGATGACGCCGGCGCCCTTGCCGTCCGGGTCCTCCCGGTCGAGGCGGCCCACGAGGTTGTCCAGGTGGGTGAGGACCTCCTCCGGCGGGAAGTCGAGCTCGGCGAAGCTGCGCGCGGCGGTGCGCAACCGGCCCATCGTGGCCGCGGAGAGCATGCCGTGGCCGACGACGTCGCCGACGAGCAGTCCGACACGGGCACCGGACAGGGGGATGACGTCGTACCAGTCACCGCCCACGTCGGACTCGGCGGGCAGATAGCGGTGGGCGACCTCGACGGCGTCCTGGTCGGGCAGGCCGTGCGGGAGGAGCCGGCGCTGGAGGGCCAGGACCATGGTGCGTTCGTGGGTGTAGCGCCGGGCGTTGTCGATGGACAGGGCGGCGCGGGAGGCGAGCTCCTGAGCCAGGGAGCGGTCGTCGTCCCCGAAGGAGCCGCCCGCTCGGTAGAAGCTGGCGATGCCGAGGACCACGCCCCGGGCGAGCAGGGGCACCGCGATCAGGGACTGCACGTGGGTCAGCAGGCGCTCGGTGTGCTCGGGGTCCTGGGCGAGCCAGCCCGCGGCGGCCTTCAGATCCGGCTCCAGCACGGCCTCGCCACGGGTGAGACAGCGCAGCTGGGGTGCGGTCGGACCGTAGTCCATACGCTTGCCGGGCGGGGTGAAGGGCAGTCCCTCATGGATGCCGTGGAGAACGGTGCGGCGCAGGTCGGCGAGGGGGTCGGCGGACTCCTCGCCTCGCAGCACGGCGTCGGGCAGGTCGATGGTGACGAAGTCGGCCAGTCCGGGAACGGCCGTCTCGGCCAGTTCCTCGGCGGTGCGGCGCACGTCCAGGGTGGTGCCGATGCGGGTGCTGGCCTCGGACAGCAACTCCAGACGCCGGCGCGCGGCCAGGGCGTAGGCCCCGACGTGCGGCTCCCCCAGCATCACCAGTCCCCGTGCGGGGAACGCGGCTTCGGACGGCACACCGGGCGGGCGACGCCCTCCGCCGTCCGGCGGCGGTGCACCGTCAGGCGTGGGTGCACCGTTCGGCGTGGGTGCACCGTCAGGCGTGGGTGCGTCGGGTTCGGCGGCGCTGCGACCGCCGTCGGCCGTGACGACCGCGTCGGGCTCGCCCGGGCCGTCCGCTTCCGGCGTGGCCCCACCCCCCTCGACCGCCGCCGGAAGGCCTCCGTCGGGCCCGGCAGGCGCATCCGGCCCGGAGGCCGCCCCTGACCAGGCCGTCGCGCCACCGGGCCAGGAGGCATCCCCACGGTTGCCGGGCGCCCCGGGGGTGAGGGGTGCGTCAGGCTCGGCGGTGGTGCCGGACGCGCCGGGGGCGACGGATGGGTCGGGCCCGTCGGTCATACCGGGCGCACCGGTCATACCGGGGGCGACGGGTTCGGCGGGCCCGTCGGACCCGGTGACCGCGCCCGCTGCGGCGGAACCGCCACCTCCGGTGGAGGTGGCCGCCCGGCCGGGGGACGCGGCGAGGAAGCCGGACGGAAGGGTGAGCGCCGGGCGCGCGAACGAGAGCGGGGCGGCGAGCGGGAGGAGTTCGTCCGTCTGGTGGGGTATGACGAGGGCCTCTCCCGCCGGGATGCCCGGCAGCTCGGCCTCGATGGCGATGCCCCGCACGCCGGATCCGCTCCTCACCGGGCGGCTCACGAGCGTCACCCGCCGGCCGTCGGACAGGGTCACCTCGAGGGTCCCCGGCCGGGCGCCGGAGATCAGCGCGGCGGCCTTCTCCTTCAAGAGCTCCTGGTCGACGGGACGCAACGCGTTCACCAGGGCATCCACGGCCACACCGCGGCGCGGACCGGCCGTCTCGGCCGCGGTGGCCAGATACGTCCGCAGCAGGGCGCGCTCGTGCGCCGAGCTCTGGCCCAGCAGCCGCCGTTCGATGCCCTCGGCGGCCCTGCGGATGGCGACGCCCAGCGCGGGCCGCTCGAAGCCACGCGGGTAGCCGAGGCACAGCACGCCCTCGATGCGCCCGCTGAGCGGGTCCCGGACGGGCAGCGCGACGCACGCGCTCTGCTGGGAGCGCTCCGCGAAGTGCTCGGCGCCGTAGACGCGGATGAGCTGCCGCTCCGCCAGGGCCAGCCCGATGCCGTTGGTGCCGGCTACCTGCTCGGCGAAGACGAACCCGGGCACGACCTGGATGGCCGGCAGACTCCTGGCCATCGACGGGTCCCCGAAGCGGCGCAGCAGCACCGTCCCGTTCGCGTCGGCCACGGAGATGTTGACCTGGCTCCCGGCGAACGTGGCCTGCAAACGGTCGAGCACCGGCGCGGCCGCCCGGACGATCCGGCTCCCCGGGTCGAAGTCGTCCCGGTAGGGCAGGTCGACCGCGTCCGGCGACAGCCCCAGGGAGCGGCTGCGCTGCCACGAGTTGAGGATGGACGTCCGTACGCCGGCCGCGACCGGCTCGCCCTGGAGAAACCGTTCGCGAAGACTCACGGGCCCCGTGCCGTTCGTCGCACGCCCCGCCGGCTTGGGTTCCTCGTCGGACCGAACCACGCTTCGCCTCACTTGCGCCCGCGATAATCCGCTGCTGGGAAGAGAGTCTGGCATTGATGAGGATACGGGCATTACGGTCACGCGTCACGGTGCACCCGGGACCCACGGGGCCGGTGAGCGGCGGACGGGAGCGGACGGCGGAGCGGACGGGCTGCGCTCACCCCAGGAAACTCAGGCGTACCTTGCGTTCGGGGTTGTCCCTGTTGGTGTCGACCAGGCACACCGACTGCCAGGTGCCGAGTTCCAGTCGGCCGCCCACCACCGGCAGGGTCGCGTGCGGCGGGACGAGGGCGGGCAGGACGTGGTCGCGGCCGTGACCGGGGCTGCCGTGCCGGTGCTGCCAGCGGTCGTCGGCGGGCAGCAGGGTGTGCAGCGCGGCCAGCAGGTCGTCGTCGCTGCCGGCACCGGTCTCCAGGACGGCGATGCCGGCCGTCGCGTGCGGGACGAAGACATTGAGCAGACCGTCGCGGCCGGCCGCCGCCTCGCGCAGGAAGGACTCACAGTCGCCGGTGATGTCGAGGACCCGCTCGGCGGTACCGGTGCTGACGTTCAGGACTCGCGTGGTGAAGACATCTGACATGCTCCCATCCTGACGTACCCGGTGGCCGTCCCCGGGCCATGCCCGGCCGGTGGCGAGCCCTCCCCCCGCCGCCGTCTGTCCAACCTCCCGCCGCGCCGGACGATCGCCGAGGGAAGATCCACGCCTCCGCCCCGGTTAGTAGAAGTGTGAACAACACACACGAGGTCGACGTGGTCGTCATCGGCGCGGGTCAGGCAGGTCTGGCCGCCGCCTACCACCTGCGGCGATCCGGTTTCGAGCCGGACCGCGACTTCGTCGTGCTGGACCACTCCCCCGGCCCCGGCGGCGCCTGGCAGTTCCGGTGGCCCTCGCTCACGTACGGCAAGGTGCACGGGATGCACGCCCTGCCGGGCATGGAACTGACGGACGCCGACCCGGAGCGGCCGTCCGCCGAGGTGATCAGCGCCTACTTCGACCGCTACGAGCGGGCCTTCGATCTGCGGGTCAGGCGTCCGGTGGACGTGCGGGCCGTACGCGAGGGGCCCGGTGGCCGGCTGCTCGTGGAGACCTCGGACGGCGTGTGGGCGGCTCGCGCGCTGATCAACGCGACCGGCACCTGGGACCGGCCGTTCTGGCCGCGCTACCCCGGCCAGGAGACCTTCCGGGGGCGGCAGCTGCACACGGCGCGGTACCCCGGGCCCGAGCAGTTCGCCGGGCAGCGGGTCGTGGTGGTGGGCGGCGGCGCCTCGGGCACCCAGCATCTGCTGGAGATCGCCTCGTACGCCACGGCCACCACCTGGGTGACACGGCGCCCGCCGGTCTTCCGTGAGGGACCCTTCGACGAGGACGCGGGCCGCGCGGCGGTCGCGCTCGTCGAGGAACGGGTGCGTCAGGGACTGCCGCCCCGCAGCGTCGTCTCGGTGACGGGGCTGCCGCTCAACGACGCGATCCGGCAGGGCATCGAGGACGGGGTGCTCGACCGGCAGCCGATGTTCGACCGCATCACGCCCACAGGTGTGGACTGGGCCGACGGCCGCCACGTCGACGCCGACGTGATCCTCTGGGCCACCGGCTTCCGCGCCGCCCTCGGCCACCTCGCCCCGCTCCGGCTGCGCGCCCCGGGCGGCGGCATCCGCATGGAGGGAACGCACGCGGCGGCGGACCCCCGCGTCCACCTCGTCGGCTACGGCCCGTCGGCCAGCACCATCGGGGCCAACCGGGCCGGCCGCGCCGCCGTACGGGACATCAGGCGACTGCTGGAGAGGGAGCCGGCCGCGGCGTGAGGCCGGGCGGCACCGACGCGCCCGTCACCCGGCCGCCCGCACCCCGCTCTTGTGGTTCCGCGCGTTGAACTCCGCGACATTGCGCTGGTGTTGCTGGTAGTCCGCCGTGAAGCGGGTGTCGCCCGGGCGGACCGTGACGAAGTACAGCCAGTCGCCCGGTGGCGGGTTGACGGCCGCGCGCATCGCTTCCTCGCCCGGGTTGTCGATGGGCGTGGGCGGCAGGCCCATGCGCTGGTACGAGTTGTAGGGGCTGTCGATCCGGGTGTCGCTCTCCGTCGTGCGGAGGGTGGAGCGGTTGAGGGCGTAGTTGATGGTGGAGTCCATCTGCAGCGGCATGCCGCGTTCGAGGCGGTTGAAGATCACCCGGGCCACCTTGCCCATGTCGGCCCTGGTGGCCGCCTCCGCCTGGACGATGCTCGCGATGGTGACGGCCTGGTAGACGTTCATGGCGTTGCGCTGCGCCCCGGCGGCGATGGGCGCGCCGTTGAACTTCTCGTTGGCGGTGTCGACCATCAGCGCGAGGAGCCTGTCCGGCGTGGTGTTCTCCCGGAGCGGATAGGTGGCCGGGAAGAGGTAGCCCTCCGGATTGCCCTCGGCGTCGTTCGGCAGTTTCAGGGCGGCTTTGTCCAGGGACTTCCTGGTACTTCCCGCGGGCAGGGCGAGGACCTTGTCGACGGCCGCGTAGACCTGGCTCGCACGCCAGCCCTCCGGGACGGCCAGCGTCGTGGGCCGGCCCTCTTCCTCGGTGCCGAGAGTCAGCAGCGGCACCGCCACGGCGGTACCGACCACGACGGCTCCGGTCGCGACGAGGGCGATGCGGCCCCGGCGCGTCAGTCGAATCGTGCTCCGTGGCGGAGTGTTCTTCTGCATGCGGGCACGGTAACCCGCATATCGTCACAAACCCGGCATATTTTCATCTTGTCGGTTCCAGTTGGGCGTCCCGGCGTACGAGCGCCGCATACCGGCCGCCCAGGTCCAGGAGCTCCTCGTGCGTGCCGCGTTCCACCGCCCGCCCCGCGTCGAGGACCACGATCTGGTCGGCGCCGCGCACGGTGGAGAGCCGGTGGGCGATGGTGAGGGTGGTGCGGTTCGCCGACAAGGCGTCGATGGCGTCCTGGACGGCCGCCTCGGTCCGGGTGTCCAGGGCGCTGGTGGCCTCGTCGAGGATGAGGACCGGCGGGTCGCGCAGGATGGTGCGGGCGATGGCCAGGCGCTGCTTCTCCCCGCCGGAGAAGCGGTGACCGCGCTCACCGACGACGGTGTCGTAGCCGTCGGGCAGGGCGGCGATGTGGTCGTGGATCTGCGCCGCCTCGGCCGCCTGACGCAGTTCCTCGTCGGTGGCGTCGGGCTTGGCGAAGCGCAGGTTGTCGGCGACCGAGGCGTGGAAGAGGTACGTCTCCTGCGAGACGACGCCGACCGCGCGGGCCAGGGTGTCGAAGTCGAGGTCGCGGACGTCGACCCCGTCGAGGGTGACGCGGCCGCCGGTGACGTCGTAGAGCCGGGGCACCAGATAGCCGAGGGTGGACTTGCCCGCGCCGGTGGGGCCGACGATCGCGAGGCTGCCTCCGGCCGGGACGGTGAGGTCGATGCCGTCGAGGACGGGACCGCCCTTGCCGTCGTAGCCGAAGGAGACGTTCTCGAAGCGCACCTCGCCCTTGACCCGGTCCAGGCGCACCGGGTCGGGGCGCTCGGTGATGTCGATCGGCAGGTCGAGGTACTCGAAGATGCGCTGGAAGAGGGCGAGCGAGGTCTGGATCTGCACACCGGTCGACAACAGGCTCACGGCCGGGCGGAACAGGCCCTGCTGGAGCGAGACGAAGGCGACGATGGTGCCGATGGAGACCTCGGGGCCGCCCAGCTGGAGGGCCATGCCGGCGGTCCAGTAGATGACGGCGGGCAGGGCGGCCATGACGATGGTGATGACGGCCATGCGCCACCGTCCGGCCATGTTCGACCGGACCTCGAGGTCGACGAGTTCCTCCGACTCCTCGGCGAAGGACCTGGTCAGCGAGTCCGAGCGGCCCATGGTGCGGCCGAGCAGGATGCCGCTGACGGAGAGCGACTCGGTGACGGTGGCGGCCATGGCGGCCATCTGCTTCTGGCGCTGGGTGGTGATCTTCCGGCGTTCGTTGCCGACGCGGCGGCTGATCCACACGAACACCGGCAGCAACAGCAGGGAGACCACCGTCAGGCGCCAGTCCAGGGCGATCATCGCGACGATCGTGGCGACCACGCTGGTGACGTTGGAGACCAGGGAGGTCGCGGTGGAGGTGACGGTGGCCTGCATGCCGCCGATGTCGTTGGCGATGCGCGACTGCACCTCGCCCGTGCGCGTGCGCGTGAAGAAGGCCAACGACATCCGCTGGAGCCGGCCGTAGACGGCGGTGCGCAGATCGTGCATGACGCGCTGGCCGACCGTCGTGGAGATCAGGGTCTGGAGGACTCCGAAGACGCTGGTGAGGACCGCGCTGAGGATCATGCCGAGGGCGAGCAGACTGAGCAGGCCCGTGCGCCCCTGGGGGATCGCGACGTCCAGGATCTCCTTCAGCAGGAAGGGGGTGGCGACCGAGACCAGCGACGCGGCACCGACCAGCAGGCCGACGATCGCGAGGCGGCCCCGGTAGGGGCGGAAGAGGCCGAGGATGCGGCGGACCTGCCGGGGCTGCTCCTTCGAGTCGGCCGGTGGGGTCCAGGAGGCTTCACGGTCGGGATGCATGGGCTCCTACGAGGGATGCGGCGGATCGGATCACAGCTCATTGTTACCTATACTCACAATGAACTGCATCCTGATATTGTTCCCGCATGACCACGCCCGACTCCGACGGCCTGCTCGCCGAGCAGTTGCTGCGGCTCACCCGTCGTGTGCACCGCATCCAGAAGCGCCATCTGGAGCAGCGCGACCTCGGCATCACCCCGGCCCAGTCCCGGCTGCTGCGCACACTGGCGCACTGGGGCTCGCCGCCGCGCATGGCGGACCTGGCGGAGCGCCTCGAGGTGGTGCCGCGGGCCGTGACGACTCTGGTCGACGCCCTGGAGGCGAGCGGCAAGGTGCGCCGGGTCCCGGACCCGGCGAACCGGCGGGTGATCCGCATCGAGCTCACGGACGACGGCCGGGGTGCGCTGCGCGAGCTGCGGGCGGCCCGCAGGTCGGCCGCCGAGGAGATCCTCGCGCCGCTGACGGGCGATCAGCGCGAGGCGCTCGGCGGGCTGCTGAACACGCTGATCGACGGGGAGCCGGTGCGGTCCTGCTGACCGGCCGAACCCCGCAGACGGGCCGCGGCCGTCGCTCCTCCGTACGGAGCGGCGGCCGCGGTCCGTGCGGTCCGTTCAACTCGCCCCGGCGGCGGGCTCCCTGAGCTCCTCGGGCGCCGTGGACTTCTGGGCCGGGATGCCCGCGGCGAGCATGCCGGCGCCGGTCTCACCGCCGGCGGCGCCCTCATCGTCGTCCGGTTGGGAGGTGTCCTCCCCGTCGAGCGCCCTCTTGGCCCTGTCGGTGTCGAGGGCTCCCTCCCAGCGGGACACCGCGAAGACGGCGACACAGTTGCCGAGCAGGTTCGTCACGACCCGCATCGAGTCCATGATGCGGTCCACACCGAGCAGCAGCGCGACGGCGCCGGTGGGGATCGCCCCCAGGGACGAGGCGGTCGCGGACAGGGCGAGGAACGCGGAACCGGGAACGCCCGCCATGCCCTTGCTCGTCAGCATCAGCACCAGGACGACGGTGACCTGCTGGCCGAGGCTCAGGTCCACGCCCACCGCCTGGGCGATGAACAGCGTGCCGATGGACAGGTAGAGCGAGGCCCCGTCGAGGTTGAAGGAGTAGCCGGTGGGGAGCACCAGCCCCACGGCGTCGTCCCGGGCACCGGCCCGGCGCAGTTTCTGCATCACGCGCGGCATGACCGACTCGGTGGAGGCGGTACCGAGCGCCAGGAGCATCTCCTCGCGGATGTAGCGCAGGAATTTCCAGAGGCTGAGCCCTGTGACGGCCTTCAGGGCGACGGCGAGCAGCGCGAGGAACAGCGCCGCGGCCACGTAGCAGAGCACGATGAGCTTGGCGTACGTCCGTATCACGCCCAGCCCGTAGTTGCCGACCAGGTGGGCCATCGCCCCGAACACCGCGAGCGGTGCCAGCCGCATGATGAAACCGACGACCGCGAAGACGATCTCCTGCGCCTGCTCGACGGCGGGCAGGATCCTCGGCACCTTGGTGTGCCCGAGGTGCAGCAGGGCCGCGCCCACCAGGCAGGCCAGGATGAGGACTTGGAGCAGCTCGTTCTCGGCGAAGGCGCCGACGAAACTCTGCGGCAGCGCGTTCAGGACGAACTCGGTCGTCGAGGGCAGGTGACCCCCGCCGGTCGTCGCGTCCACCGCCTTGGTGTCCAGCGAGGCGGGGTCGACGTTCATGCCCTTGCCCGGTCCGACGACATTGGCCGCGACGAGACCGATGACCAGGGCTGCCGTGGAGGCGATCTCGAACCAGACGAGGGCCTTGACCCCGATCCGGCCGAACGCCTTGAGGTCTCCGGCCTTGGCGATGCCGACGACGACCACGCAGAACACCAGGGGCGAGATCACCGTCTTGATGAGCCGGGTGAAACCGTCGCCGAGCGGCTGGAGAGCCGTGGCCGTGTCCGGCCACAGCTTCCCGACGACGATTCCGAGGACCAGCGCAACGGAAACCTGCGCGAAAAGCGAGGTGCGTAGGGTGCGTGCGAGGCGGCGCGGGAAGGACGCTGCGGAGGGCGGCACGAGGCCTCCTAAGGGGGACGGGGCGCGCAGAAGCCGGAGGGGACTTCTGTGATACGGAATCCGAGTTCCGTTTACGACACTCTGGGCGCTGTCTCGATCACGCACAAGACCGCAGCGTTTCGGCCAGGTAAAAATGCCATCGCCGCCGCGCCTCACACGCCCCGCGGCTCCCTCAGCAGCGCCTGCGGTCTCCCGTGAGCACCCCCTGAACAGTGGTCAGGGTGCGGTCGTGGCAGCCGTGCGAGCCGTACAGCCGGTAGCGCTCGCTCGTGGTGCCGACCGCGTGACGCTGGTCGCGCGGCACGTTCGCCGTGTAGGTCGCGTCGCCCGTGACGGTGTCGTCGAGCGTCGACCACGCGACGCGCCGCCCGCCGTGCGTCCTGACGACCGTGGCGCGGTCGCCCAGGGTCAGCACGGTGCGCAGCCGGTCGCCCGCGCCGAGGGTGGTCGTGCCGTCCATGGTGTAGGTGCGGTGGGTGCGCGTGGCGCGTCCGTCGACGGTCACCGACTCGGCGTCGGTCCACGTGGCGTCGAGTGCGTCGGTCGTCTCACCGTCGGTCCAGCGGTGCGTGGAGGCGTGGGCCAGCGAGCGGCTGACCGTCGTCCTGACACGGCCGTGCGAGGTGTCGACGTAGCCGCCCACGGTCAGCCGGTGGGCGCCCTCGGTCGCGACGCTGTGCTCGGAACCGGGCGTGTAGGCGGACGAGTTCGTGAGGCCGTCCGCCCTGTGCTCGGTGAGCTTCCCGGTGACCCGCTCGCTTCGCTCGTCCTGCCAGACGAGGACGTTCACCGGCGCGCTCCAGCCGCTCTGCCCCTCGGGCACGCCGGCGACCGTGACCTCGACGCGGTGCGGACGGCCGTCGTTGAGGATCCCGGCGAAGGGCGTGAGGTCATAGGTGACCGGCTTGACGTCGAAGGCGCGCGGACCCGGGATCACGTACCAGAGGAAGGGGTTGGACCAGCCCCCGGTCCACACCGTCGGGAACGGGGCGGCGATGCCCGCGAGCCGCCCGTCGACGCTGATCCGCACCTCCCGGTAGGGGCCCTGCCCGGCCTTGCAGGAGTACGGCGCCGGTTCGGGGACCGTCAGGTACCAGTACTCCTCGCAGCCGCCGCCGGAGCCGGTCGCGTAGACCTCGGCGAGGACGCGCTCACTGTTGCGCGGGGTGGTGAGGGCCGAGTCGCCGTCGAGGGTGAGGACCCGGTCGGGAGTCGTCCCATCGGGGCGGCCCGGATGGAACGTCAGCGTGACCTCGACGTCGAACACGCCCGTGTAGGTGTCGTCGACGACGTTGCCGATGAGCATCTCGACGTCCCCGGCCGCGCGGAAGGTGCCGCTGTAGCGCGTGACGTCCTTCTCCACGGACCACTCGATGCCGTCCGGGGAGGGCTGCGGAGTCGATGTCCGCAAGACCTCCACCCCGCCGACGTGGAGGTGGCCCAGCCGGTCGTACTGGCGCCCCTTGACCTTGCCGTCCAGCCGGAGCACCACCTTGCTCCAGCGGTCGCCACAGCCGGCCGGCGGGGTGTACGTGCCGCGGTACGGGGTGAAGTCGCGGAACCGCGCCCGCACGAGGGTGACTTCGCAGGACTTCCCGGCGGGCCTCTCGACGGGCGGCGCGGCCATGACCGGGTCGTGCCAGTCGGTGCCGAACTCGGCGGGTGCGCCGGCCGCCGGGGCCGGGGCGGCCGACGCCCCGGCGGGACCGGTACCGAGGAGGGTGCCCGCCAGGAGGGTCGCTCCGGCGAGCATGGACATGACGATCCGTCTCTTCATGGCGGTGTTCTACGGGCAGTCGGCCACCCGCGCAATGAGGACTAAGCCGCCAGGTCGGCCCGGTCCCCCATCACCACCACGGGACGCTGTCGCGGGTCGAGCGTGCGCAGCAGGTACCTCATCGCCTGCTCGGGCAGGCTGACGCAGGCCGACGTGCCGCTGCCGTGGTCCATGTGCAGCCAGATCCCGCCACCCTTCTTCCGACCCTCGGGGCGGGTCTGGTCGTTCGGCGGGGTGCCCTTGACGCGGTTGTAGTCGATGGCGATGACGTAGTCGAAGTCGTGCCAGTAGGACTTGGACCACCAGCGCGGTGCCGCGAAGGCCGCGGAGTGGGTGTACGGGAGCCGGGAGCCCGGGTCCGGCAGCACGCCGCCCGCGTCGCTGAGGGTGAACACGCCCACGGGGCTGCGATCGTCGTCCTCGTGGTGGTCGGTGGTCCAGCCCTTCTTGCCGTTGTGGCCGGCCCAGCCGCGCTCACGCTGCCAGGTCGAGCCGTGCTTGGTGTAGAGCACGACCGTGGAGGCGGCGGAGTCCTTCCCGTCGCCGTAGACCGCGACGACCTGGCGGGAGCCGGACGGGATCCGCCGCTGGAGCCGCTCGCCGACGCCGGGAACGCGCGTCGGGGCGGCCTTGGCCGCGGGGGTGTGGGCCGCCCGGCCCGCGGCATCCGTGCCCCCGGTGCCCTTCGTACCGCCGCAGGCGGACAGAGCCGTCAAGAAAGAGGCGAGGACCGCCGCCGCGGCCACCGCTCGTCGTACGCCACCACTGTGCATCGCTCCATGGTCGCACCGGGTTCGCGACGACGGTGGGTGAGGTCCGGACGGCCGGCCCGTCGCCGGGCGAGTGCGGAGGCCCGGGCAGCCGGCCGTCGCCGGGCGAGTGCGCGCGGCTCACTGTCGGCCGCCGGTCGCTTCCGTGCGGCCATCGGCCGATTCCGCACGCCTGTCGGCCGATTCCGAGCGACGGCCGGCCGGTTCCGCAACGCGCGACGGCCGAATCCGCACGACGGTCGGCCGGTTCCGTACGGCGGAGGGAAAACCGTTTGCCTCCGGCCCCGTCGCGCCGCGAACCTGTCACGGTTTGCTGCCTCCGTCGGCGGGCGCCCTCGCCTCCCCCGCCGACCCGCCTCCCCATCCGTTCGCCCCCTGACACGAGCCACTGGGACGTCATGCAGATTCAAGATCTTCCCTACCCCGACCCAGGCGTGCCGGACGCGCGTTCGGGACCCCGATTCCTGTGGTGGCTCTTCCGGAATCAGCTGGGCGGCCAACTCAAGTCGCTGGCCTGGGGGCTGCTGCACTTCGCCTCCGTCGCCGCGCTGCCCTTCTGTGTCGGCGTCGCCGTCCAGGCCGTCGTCGACCGCTCCGGCTCCCGACTCGCCCTGGCGGGCGGGCTGCTGGCGCTGGCCTGCGTCGGAAACGCGGTCGGCGACACCTTCCTGCACCGCACCGCCATCACCAACTGGATCACGGCCGCCGCCCGCGTGCAGCAACTCCTCGCCCGCAAGGCCGCCCAGCTGGGCTCGGCACTGACCCGGCGCGTCGCGGCCGGTGAAGTGGTGGCGGTCTCGACGGGCGACGTCGAGAAGATCGGCTGGTTCGTCGAGGCACTGTCCCGGTTCACCGCGGCCCTGGTCACCATCGTGCTGGTCTGCGCCGGCCTGCTCGTCTACCAGCCGGCACTCGGTGTGGTCGTCGCCGTGGGGCTGCCCGCGCTGGCGCTCGCCGTGCTGCCGCTGCTCCCCCGCGCCACCCGGCGCGCCGACACCCAGCGGGAGAAGGCCGGACGCGCCACCGAACTCGCCTCGGACACCGTCGCCGGCCTGCGCGTGCTGCGCGGCATCGGCGGCGAGCAGCTGTTCCTCGACCGCTACCGCGGCGCCTCCCAGGAGGTCCGCCACGCGGCCGTGCGCAGCGCCCGGATGTGGTCCCTGATCTCCGCGATCCAGGTCCTGCTGCCGGGGCTGCTGCTCATCGCCGTCGTCTGGCACGGCGTGCGGCTGGCGCGGGAGGGCCGGATCGCCGTCGGGGAACTGGTCACCGTCTACAGCTCGGTCATGATCCTCACCTACCCGCTGCGGCACTTCGAGGAGATCGCCATGGCGTACTCCTTCTCCCGGCCCTCCGCCAAGCGGGCCGCGGGAGTGCTGTCCCTTCAGCGGGCCACGGACACCGCCGGGTCGCGCGCCGCCGACGTCCCCTCCGGTGACCTCTACGACCCGCAGACGGGACTGCTCGCGCCTGCCGGTCGGCTCACCGCCGTGGTGTGCGGCGACCCGGACGCGGCGGGCCTGCTGGCCGAGCGGCTGGGCGGGCACGCGTCCCAGGAGGGCACCTCGGTGCTGCTCGGCGGGGTGCCGCTCGACGAACTCCCGCTGGACAGCGCCCGCACGGCCGTCCTCGTCCAGGACAAGGACCCGGTGCTCCTGTCCGGCACGCTGCGCGAACTGCTCGACGTGCCCGCGTCGGGTGACGTCCCACCGCGGGCGGCGCTGGCGGCAGCGCAGTGCGACGACGTGCTGGCGGCGCTGGTGCAGGGCTCGCTGGAGGCGGCCGATCCGATGGACGCGCGGATCACCGAGCGCGGCCGGTCCCTGTCCGGCGGTCAGCGCCAGCGGCTCGCACTGGCCCGGTCGCTGGTGACCGACCCCGAGGCGCTCGTCCTGGACGAGCCGACCTCGGCCGTCGACTCCCACACCGAGGCACGGATCGCGCAGGGCGTGCGGGAGTTGCGCGCGGGACGCACGACCGTGGTGTTCACCTCCTCGCCGCTGCTGCTGGACCGCGCCGACCGGGTGGTGTTCCTGCACGAGGGCGAGGCCGTGGCCGTGGGCGCCCACCGCGAGCTGGTGCGGAGCGAGCCCCGCTACCGGGCGGTGGTCACCCGCGAGACGGACGGCGAGGCTGCGCCGAACGGTTCCGTCGCCCTGAAGGACGTCCTCCAGGAACTGCAAGAGATCGAGGAGAAGGCATGATCGGCGTAGCGCCACCGGCGTACGACCCGGCGGCCCCGACCACGGCGAGCACCCTGCCGGTCGGCGCCCCCGAGACCGTCCGCGCCTACGTGGCCGAACTGCTGCGGCGGCACCGGCGGGCGTTCCTGCTGCTGATCGCCGTCAACACCGCCGCCGTGATCGCTTCGATGGCCGGCCCCTGGCTGCTCGGCGGGCTCGTGGAGCGGGTCTCGGACGGGGCGCGTGACCTGCGCCTGGAGTTCACGGCCGGGCTCTTCGTGGCCGCGCTGGCCGTGCAGGCGGTGTTCGTCCGTCAGGTGCGGCTGCGCGGCGCCATGCTGGGCGAGCGGATGCTGGCCGACCTGCGCGAGGACTTCCTCGTCCGGTCGGTCGGGCTGCCGCCCGGGGTGCTGGAGCGGGCCGGGACCGGCGATCTGCTGTCCCGGATCACGACCGACATCGACCGCCTGGGCAACGCCATGCGCGAGGCGGTGCCGCAGCTGTCGATCGGCGTGGTGTGGGTGATCCTGCTGATGGGCGGGCTGGTGATCACGGCGCCGCCGCTGGCGCTCGCCGTGCTGCTCGCCCTGCCGCTGCTGATCGTCGGCTGCCGCTGGTACTTCCGGCGGGCCGCCTCGGCCTACCGTTCCGAGGCCGCCGGGTACGCCGCCGTGGCCGCCGCGCTCGCCGAGACCGTGGACGCCGGGCGCACCGTCGAGGCCCACCGCCTGGGCGAGCGCCGCGTCGCGCTGTCGGAGCGCCGGATCCGGGAGTGGACGGCCTGGGAGCGGTACACGCTCTGGCTGCGGTCGGTGCTCTTCCCGGTCATCAACGTCACCCACGTGTCCGTGCTCGCCTCGGTCCTGATGATCGGCGGCGTGTTCGCCCTGCACGGGTGGATCGACGTCGGACAGCTGACGACCGGCGCGCTGATCGCCCAGATGCTGGTCGACCCGGTGGGCATGATCCTGCGCTGGTACGACGAGCTCCAGGTGGCCCAGGTGTCGCTGGCCCGGCTGGTCGGGGTCCGGGACATCGAGCCGGACGCCGGTGATCCGTCGGTGGCCCCCGAGGGACGCCACGTGCACGCCGACCGGGTGCACTTCGGTTACCTGGAGGGCGTGGACGTGCTGCGCAAGGTGTCCCTGGAGGTCTCCCCCGGCACCCGGCTGGCCCTGGTCGGCCCCTCGGGTGCGGGCAAGTCCACGCTGGGCCGGCTGCTCGCCGGGATCTACGCGCCCCGGGACGGCCGCATCACCCTGGGCGACGCCGAGCTGTCCCGGATGCCCGCCGAGCGCGTCCGCTCCCATGTGGCCCTGGTCAACCAGGAGCACCACGTCTTCGTGGGGTCCCTGCGCGACAATCTCCGGCTCGCGCGGACCGGTGCCCTCGACGCCGAGCTGTGGGCCGCGCTGGGCGCGGTCGACGCCGACGGCTGGGCCCGGGCGCTGGAGGAGGGCCTGGACACCGAGGTCGGCTCGGGCGGTCTGGCGCTCACCCCGGCCCAGGCGCAGCAGATCGCCCTGGCCCGCCTGGTGCTGGCGGACCCGCACACGCTGGTCCTGGACGAGGCGACGTCGCTGCTCGACCCGCGCGCCGCCCGCAACCTGGAACGGTCCCTGGCCCGGGTCCTCGACGGCCGGACCGTCGTCGCCATCGCGCACCGGCTGCACACCGCCCACGACGCGGACGTCATCGCCGTCGTCGAGAACGGCCGCATCAGCGAGCTCGGCAGTCACGACGAGCTGGTCGCGGCGGACGGGGCGTACGCGGCGCTGTGGAGGTCGTGGCACGGCTGAGGGCGGAGCGGGGCGGGCCCGGGGGCCGCGCGGTCCTTGGCGTTGCGCGGTTCTTGGCGTTGCGCGGTCCCGAGCCGGGGTGAAGGCTGGAATCAGGCACCGGCTCGGGGACGTCCGGGAACCAGCGGTTCGGGCGACGCCAGTGCTCCGCGGCGGCGGCCCGGCGCGGGCTCCGTGAGAAGGGCCCGCCCCCACCCCCTGGAGGTACCCGTGAACAGCTCCGACGGCTGGGGAGACGACGTCTACCAGCCGGACCAGGACGAGCAGAGGGAGGACACGGGGCTGCTCGACGCCGAGGACACCCTGGAGTACGACGGCGTCGACGATCCCCTGGACCGGGGCTGGTCCCCGCCCGAGCGGCCCTGGGCCGTCGAGCACCTCGGCGTGACGGCGGCCGAGCGGCAGCGGGGCGAGACGCTGGACCAGCGGCTCTCCGAGGAGCTGCCGGACGCCGCCGCCCCCGACGGTGACGGTCTCGGGGACTGCGCGGGGACCGACGGGGAACTCCTGGACAACGAGGTCGGTGCCGCGCGCTCCGGCCGGCTCGTGGCACCCGACGAGGGCGCCCACGAGGACGAGGAGGAGGCGCTGGTCGCCACGGACGTGGGCATCGACGGCGCCGCCGCGTCGGCCGAGGAGGCCGCCGTGCACATCGTCGACGAGGACACCCTGTACGGCTGATCGCAGCACCGGCCCGAGTCGTTCGAGGAGCATCCATGCAGCAGGACAAGCACCCCGACTACCACCCCGTCGTCTTCCGCGACCGCGCCGCCGGGTACGCGTTCCTCACCCGGTCCACCGCGGCCAGTGATCAGACCATCGAATGGGACGACGGGGAGACCTACCCGGTCGTGGACGTGGAGATCTCCTCGGAGAGCCACCCCTTCTACACGGGCAAGGCCCGGACGGTGGACTCGGAGGGCCGGGTCGCCGCGTTCGAGCGGCGCTACGGCGGCGGCTGAGGCCGGCGAGGGGCGCGAGGCTAGATGACGTTGAGCGCCGCCGCGCAGCCCACCCCGCCGAGCAGCATGAACACCGGCATCAGCACCTTGAGCTCGACCCAGCTGCCGGCCCGGAACCGCATGACCTTCGGCGGCCCGACCGGATACCAGCGCTTGCGCCCGACGGGGATCGGCCACAGGATCGGGCAGCCGGACACGGTGAGCGCGTCCCCGATGTCGTGCACGATCGCGCCGAGCACCACGGGCAGCCCCAGCCACAGGTACTCCTGGCCCGGCGCCGTGAACAGCCAGTCCGCGCCGTTGCCCGGCTTGTCCAGGACGCCCGCGAGGATCCACGCGGTGGTCGCGGCGAGCAGCCAGACGAGCACGTCGGCGCTGGAACCCCGGGTCGCGCGCCACAGCAGGCCCTCGATGGCGAGCACCAGATGCACGAAGAGGATCGCCAGCACGCCCCAGCGGTCACTGGTGATCGCCACGACCGAGGTGCCCGCTCCGATCAGGACCGCCCACAGCCAGGTGTGCGTGAGGGTGCGGTGACCGCCGGAGCGGCGCGGGTCGCCCTGCTTCTTCGTGGCCTTGTAGACGGCGTAGGACAGCTTGTCGACGACTTCGCACAGCCAGCGTGACAGCGGTCCGAAGGCCCGGGAGATGGTGGCGGCCTTGTGATCGAGGTCCGGGGCGAGGGCGGCTCCGGCGCAGATCAGGGCCCCGGCGAGGAGGACGGGCCAGGGCATCGGGTGCCCGGCCGCCGCGGCGGCCGCGCCGACGCCGAGCCAGGCGGCGGCTCCCGACAGTGAGTGTGCTGGTCCCATCATGGCCGCTGCCCGCCCCATTCCTCGTCCGCCGCTGTCCAGTTGACCGGGCGTGCTGACGTCCCGTCGGCGCCCCAGCGTAGCGCCGGTGATCTTCGGGCCCGCAGCCGATTCCCGCATCGGGCACCGGGCCAGGCAAGATGGGGGCGTGACCCTCATCGATCAGCTGCCGCGGACCGCCGACCCCGACGCCTTGTACGAAGCCTTCGAGTCGTGGGCCGGTGAGCGGGGGCTCACCCTCTACTCCCACCAGGAGGAGGCGCTGATCGAGGTGGTCTCCGGTGCGAACGTGATCGTGTCGACGCCCACCGGCTCCGGCAAGAGCATGATCGCGGCGGGCGCGCACTTCGCGGCTCTCGCCCGTGACGAGGTCACCTTCTACACCGCCCCGATCAAGGCGCTGGTGTCGGAGAAGTTCTTCGAGCTGTGCAAGATCTTCGGGACCGAGAACGTCGGCATGCTCACCGGCGACGCCTCCGTCAACGCGGACGCTCCCGTCATCTGCTGCACCGCCGAGGTGCTGGCGTCGATCGCGTTGCGCGACGGCAGGAACGCGGACGTCGGCCAGGTCGTGATGGACGAGTTCCACTTCTACGCCGAGGGCGACCGCGGCTGGGCCTGGCAGATCCCGATCCTGGAGCTGCCGCAGGCGCAGTTCGTGCTGATGTCGGCGACCCTCGGCGACGTGTCCTTCTTCGAGAAGGATCTCGCCCGCCGCACCGGTCGCCCCACCGCGGTGGTCCGCTCGGCGACCCGCCCCGTGCCGCTGTCCTACGAGTACCGCTACACCCCGCTCACCGAGACCCTCACCGATCTGCTCTCCGCCCGGCAGGCCCCCGTCTACATCGTGCACTTCACGCAGGCGCAGGCCGTGGAGCGGGCGCAGGCGCTGATGAGCATCAACATGTGCTCGAAGGAGGAGAAGGAGCAGATCGCCGACCTGATCGGCAACTTCCGCTTCACCACCAAGTTCGGCCGCAACCTCTCCCGTTACGTCCGGCACGGCATCGGTGTGCACCACGCCGGCATGCTGCCCAAGTACCGCCGCCTGGTCGAGAAGCTCGCCCAGGCCGGTCTGCTGAAGGTCATCTGCGGCACCGACACACTCGGTGTGGGCGTCAACGTCCCCATCCGCACAGTGCTGTTCACGGCCCTCACCAAGTACGACGGCACCCGCGTCCGCACGCTGCGCGCCCGGGAGTTCCACCAGATCGCGGGCCGGGCCGGGCGTGCCGGGTACGACACGGAGGGCTTCGTCGTCGCGCAGGCGCCCGAGCACGTCGTGGAGAACGAGAAGGCCCTCGCCAAGGCCGGCGACGATCCGAAGAAGCGCCGCAAGGTCGTCCGCAAGAAGGCACCGGAGGGCTTCGTCGCCTGGTCGGAGCAGACCTTCGAGAAGCTCATCGGCTCCGAGCCGGAGCCGCTGACCTCTCGGTTCCGGGTGACGCACACCATGCTGCTGTCGGTGATCGCCCGACCCGGCAACGCGTTCGAGGCGATGCGCCGGCTGCTGGAGGACAACCACGAGCCGCGCAAGCAGCAGTTGCGGCACATCCGTCGGGCCATCGCGATCTACCGTTCGCTGCTGGACGGCGGCATCGTCGAGAAGCTCGACCAGCCGGACGCCGAGGGCCGCGTCGTCCGCCTCACGGTCGACCTCCAGCAGGACTTCGCCCTCAACCAGCCGCTGTCCACGTTCGCCCTCGCCGCGTTCGAGCTGCTCGACCCCGAGTCGCCGTCGTACGCGCTCGACATGGTGTCCGTCGTGGAGTCCACGCTCGACGACCCGCGGCAGATCCTCGCCGCCCAGCAGAACAAGGCGCGTGGCGAGGCCGTGGCCCAGATGAAGGCGGACGGCGTCGAGTACGAGGAGCGCATGGAGCGCCTCCAGGACATCACGTACCCGAAACCCCTGGAGGAGCTGCTCTTCCACGCGTACAACACGTACCGCAAGAGCCACCCCTGGGTCGGCGACCATCCGCTGTCGCCCAAGTCGGTCATCCGTGACATGTACGAACGGGCGATGTCCTTCACCGAGTTGGTGTCCCACTACGAGCTGGCCCGCACCGAGGGCATCGTGCTGCGCTACCTCGCCAGCGCCTTCAAGGCCCTCGACCACACCGTCCCCGACGACCTCAAGTCCGAGGACCTCCAGGACCTGATCGCCTGGCTGGGCGAGATGGTGCGCCAGGTCGACTCCAGCCTGCTGGACGAGTGGGAGCAGCTGGCCAACCCGGCGGAGATGACCGCCGAGGAGGCCCAGGAGAAGGCCGACGAGGTCAAGCCGGTCACCGCCAACGCGCGCGCCTTCCGGGTCCTGGTCCGCAACGCCATGTTCCGCCGTGTCGAACTCGCCGCGCTCGACCAGGTCGGGGTACTGGGCGAGATGGACGCCGAGTCCGGCTGGGACGCCGACGCGTGGGGCGAGGCCATGGACAAGTACTGGGACGAGTACGAGGATCTTGGCACCGGCCCCGACGCCCGCGGCCCCAAGCTGCTGCTCATCGAGGAGGAGCCGGAGAACGCCCTGTGGCGGGTCCGGCAGATCTTCCACGACCCGAACGGCGACCACGACTGGGGCATCAGCGCGGAGGTCGACCTCACGGCCTCGGACGCGGAGGGCCGCGCGGTCGTCCGCGTGACCGACGTCGGCCAGCTGTGACGGGCCGGGCAGCAGCGAGCACAGGAGAATCCCACCCATGACGACGAACCCTGCCGAGAGACTTGTCGACCTGCTCGACCTGGAGCAGATCGAGGTCGACATCTTCCGCGGCCGCAGCCCGCAGGAGTCCCTCCAGCGGGTCTTCGGCGGCCAGGTGGCGGGGCAGGCCCTGGTCGCCGCGGGCCGCACCACGGAGGGCGACCGCCCGGTGCACTCGCTGCACGCGTACTTCCTGCGCCCGGGCCGGCCGGGCGTGCCGATCGTCTACCAGGTCGAGCATGTGCGCGACGGGCGGTCGTTCACCACCCGACGGGTGACGGCCGTGCAGCAGGGCCGCACGATCTTCAACCTCACCGCGTCCTTCCACAAGCCGGAGGAGGGCAGCTTCGAGCACCAGCTGCCGCCGGCCCGCGAGGTCCCGGATCCGGAGTCCCTGCCCACGGTCACCGACGAGATCCGGCAGCACCTGGGCACACTGCCCGAGCAGCTGGAGCGGATGGCCCGCCGCCAGCCGTTCGACATCCGCTATGTGGACCGGCTGCGCTGGAGCACCGCCGAGGTCGAGGACGCCGAGCCGCGCAGCGCGGTGTGGATGCGCGCGGTCGGGCCCCTCGGCGACGACCCGCTCGTGCACACCTGCGCCCTCACCTACGCCAGTGACATGACGCTCCTGGACGCCGTCCGCATCCCCGTCGAGCCGCTGTGGGGCCCGCGCGGCTTCGACATGGCGTCGCTGGACCACGCCATGTGGTTCCACCGCCCGTTCCGCGCGGACGACTGGCTGCTCTACGACCAGGAGTCGCCGATCGCGGTCGGCGGCCGTGGCCTGGCCCGGGGCCGGATCTACGACCGTGAGGGCCGTCTGGTCGTGTCCGTGGTGCAGGAGGGGCTCTTCCGCAAGCTCGGCTGACCTGGCTCCTGGCCCGTCCGGGGCCCGCGCGGCGGGGTTCCGATCGCGTCCCCGACCGGATCCGGCGACCATGGCAGGAGCAGGCACAGCCGACGTCACACGCCCTCCGCTCCGGGAGGTGGCCACGCTGCACACCGTGCTCCCCGTCGTGTTCGCCATCTGCGCGGCCTTCAGCAATGCCGTCGCGACCGTGCTGCAACGCAAGGCGGCGCTCACCGTGCCCGCGTCCCAAGGGCTGCGGGCCGGGCTGATCGTCGACCTGCTGCGCCGGCCCGTGTGGCTGGCCGGCATCCTCGCGGTGATCGGCGCCGCCGTCTGCCAGGCGCTGGCGCTGGCCACCGGGCCTTTGACGATCGTGCAGCCGCTGTTCGTGCTGGAGCTGCCGCTCACCCTGATCGTCGCGTCCCTGCTCATGCACCGGCACCTGCCGGGCAGGGGCTGGCTGGCCGTGACGGTGGTGGTGGCCGGTCTGGCGATCGCGCTCGCCGCCGCCTCCCCCGCCGGCAACCGCACCCATGTGGCGCTGGACCGCTGGATTCCCGCGCTCGCCGTGTGCGCGGGGGCCGTCGTCGCCCTGGCTTTCGCGGCGCTGCGGCGCCCGGAGGGCCGGGCCCGGGCGGCCTGCCTGGGTGCCGCGACGGCGATCAGCTACGCGGTGACCGCCGCGCTGATGAAGGCCGCCACCCACATCCTCGACGAGCAGGGCCTCGTCGGTTTCCTCACCGCCTGGCAGACCTATGCCTTCGCCGCGACCGGCGTGTGCGCGCTGTTCCTGCTGGAGAACGCCATGCAGGCCGGCCCGCTGGTCGCCTCGCAGCCCGCGCTCACCCTGGGTGACGCGCTGGTGAGCCTGGCCCTCGGCATCACCCTGTACGAGGAGACCGTCCGCGCCGGGTGGTGGCTGCTGCCCCAGCTGTTCGGTGTCGCGCTGATCGCCGCGGGAGTGCTCGCGCTGGCACGGATTCCGCTCACGCAGTCGCTGGTGGCCCCGGACGAGGAGCATGAGACCGCGGCGGCACCCTGACCGAAGGTGGTCCAGCATGGGACGCCTCGGCGAGCGGGCGGTGATCGTCACCGGCGGCGCCGGAGGCATCGGGAGCACCCTGGCACGCTCCCTCGCGGCCGAGGGCGCCTCCGTGGTGATCGCCGACGTCCGGGACGCCGAGGGGACGGACCTCGCCGCTGCTCTCGGCGGCCGGGCCGGCTTCCGGCACGGCCGGCCTCGGCGACGCGTGCACCCACGGGGCAGCCCATCCCCCGCTTCGGAAAGCCCGGGGAAGTCGCCCGCAGGGTGCTGTTCATCGTCACCGACGACCTTCTCCACGGGCTGCGCGTTCATCGTGGACGGCGGCCTCCTGCCGGGGCACCGGCCGTCCTGGACCCCGGCGGCGATGACCGAATCGCCGGTGACCGCATCGCCGGGGTGCCCGCCCGGGCACCGGCCGATCCGGGCCGCCGCCGACCGACCGGTGGCCGACCGGCGGGACCCGGCTGGACAGGAGCCGGCCGACGGGAGCGGGTCGTGCCGGTGGGTCACCGGTCCGGCTGGCACCGCGGGCACCACACCGTGCCCCGACCGCCCATCCGGGACCTGCGCAGCCCGCTGCCGCACCGCGGGCACCTCGGGTCCGGGCCGTCCCGGTGACCGGTGAGCCAGGAGTCACGCGGCGGCACGCAACCGGCGGCGACGGACCGGCGCAGGGTGCGGCGCATCTCGCTGTACAGACGCCGGCGTTCCTCCTGCGTGAGATCAGCTGCCCCGTGGGCAGGTCGCAGCCGGGCCCGCCACAGGATCTCGTCGGCGAGCAGGTTGCCCAGCCCGGCGAGGACGGACTGGTCGGTGAGGACCGTCTTGAGGCGCCCCCGGTGCGACGAGAGCGCCTCGTCGAACCCGGCCCGGTCCACCGCCAGCGCGTCCGGCCCCTGCGAGTCGAGCAGCCGCTCCACATCGGACTCGTCGTGGGCCAGCCAGAGCCCCTGGAGTTTGCGCTGGTCACGAAAGCGCAGCTGACGGCCCCCGCCCAGGGTGAACAGGACCCGGTCGTACGCGTGGACGGGATCATCGGCCTGCCCGCAGACCAGCCGCCCGGTCATGCCGAAGTGCAGTACGAGGGTCGGGCCGCCGGTGCGGGCGAGCAGCCACTTGCCGTGCCGCTCCGGCGAACCGAACCGCCGCCCCTCCAAGGCGTCCCGCAGCCGCCGGGCGTCGACGCCGTGCAGGACACCCGCGTCCCGCACGTCGACGCGCCGGATGACGCGGCCCTTCGCGCAGGACTCCAGCACCTGCCGGTAGCCCTCGACGTCGGGGAGCTCGGGCATGTGCGGCGCGTCAGGTTTCCTGGAGGACGGACAGCACGTTCCCCGCCGGGTCGGTGAACCACGCGATCAGCGGGCCGCCGCCCCGGAAGATGCCCTTGTCGTCCGTCTCCAGGTGGTCGTAGCGCTCGAACCGCACGCCTCGTCCGCCCAGCTCGTCGACCGCGGCCTCGATGTCGTCGACCGGGAAGTTGAGGATGGTGAACGTCGCGGGGGTGTGATCCGGTTTGGGGTAGACCAGGGTGTCCCGGTCGCCCGCGAGGTGCAGGATCAGCATCCCGTTCTCCTCCGACACACGCAGACCGAGTGTGTCGCCGTAGAACGCCCTGGCCGCGTCGATGTCGTCCACCGAGAACCCGCTGAACGCCTTCGTCGTACCGAACATGATCGCCTCCTCGGGCCAGTCTCCTCGGAGGTGGGACCCCGGCGCATCCGGAAACTCATCGGTCGGCTCCTCGCCCGGCGGTGACGCGGTGCCGCGGGGTCACCCGGCCGGCCGCCTGCCTCTGCGGAGGAGTCTGCTCAGCAGGCCGGGGGGAGGTGTGGGGTCCGGGGACGCGAGTGTTTCCGCGGCCGGTGCCCGGAACGGCCCGGGCGGCTCCGGTGCCGATGGGTGTGTCAGGGGTGCCTCTGCCGGAGGGAGGTGCCTTCGGGCGGTCGCCACCGTGTGGGCCAGGTCCGCTCGGAACCAGGCCACCTCGTCCGGCTCGCTCGCGGTCATCAGCGTCTCGGCCAGCTCGGCTGCCGGCGAACCGGGGGTGCCGTGCGCCGGGAGCCGCGGACGGCAGCGGTCCAGTTGGGCTCGCTCGTGCCGGTCGGGGACGACGTCCGCCACGTCGGCGGGGTCGAGGAGACAGGCGACGGCCGCGGCGCGTGCCCAGGGGTCGTCGCCCGCCTGCCGCAACAGGAATCCGATGTGCCGCCCCCGCCAGTTGCGGGGGCGTCGGTCCATCTTGGCCTTCAGCCCCTCCCGGACCTCCGCGGGTGTGCGGCGGCCCGTCAGCAGCCGGGCGTTGCTCGGCTCGGCCGCGAACTGCCGCAGTTCCTCGGCGAGATACAGCCAGACGACCGTGCGATAGCGGTTCAGGTAAAAGGTCACCGGGATCAGCAGGCCGAAGCGTGCGAGGCTCGTGAACCTGGTGGGCGTCACCCCCATGAGCCGGGCGCCCTCCGTGGTGCCGACGGTCGCGACGCGTTCGCGCAGGGCGCCCGGGAAGCCGTCCGCGGAGCGCACCCGGTCGATCTCGGCCCGGGGAACGCGCCGGCCTCCGCCTCCTTCGTCGGGGACGGTCCGGATCAACCCCAGGTTCACCGCGAGCTCGAACTCGCTTCGTTTGAGGTCCAGTTCGCGGGCGGCCCGGCTCGGGGCGCAGGTGAGGTGGTGGGGCGTCGTGCTGATGCGTGCCATGGTCGGTCTCCCCCGTGGAGTCGGCGGCTCACGCCGTGTGCGGTCGCCGTGGAAAAACCGTAGCCGCTGCGGCGCATCTCGTGGCGAGCCTGTGGATAACTCCGGAGGGAGGACAGACGTGCAGGTCAGAGGTCTGCGATCGGTTTTTGTTCCGGCTGGCGGGCGTCCACGTCGAGGTGCTCGCCGACCCGGTTGACCAGCAGTGTCATCTCGTAGGCGATCTGGCCGATGTCGGCCTCGGCGCCGCTGAGGACGCACAGACAGCTGCCGGTTCCGGCGGCGGTGACGAAGAGCACCGCGTCGTCGAACTCGATCATCGTCTGGCGTACGTTGCCCGCGCCGAAGTGCCGTCCGGAGCCTTTGGCCAGGCTGTGCAAACCGGACGACACGGCCGCGAGGTGTTCGGCGTCCTCGCGGCGCAGTCCGGTGCTCGCGCCGGTCACCAGGCCGTCGTTGGACAGGACCAGTGCGTGACGCACCTCGTGGACACGCTCGGTCAGGTCGTCCAGCAGCCAGTCGAGTCCCTGGTTCTGCGCCATGTCCGTTCTCCCCGTTTTCTCCCCGTGCGATTCTCCTCCTGGCCGGAGGATCTCCATGCCAGCCTTCACCACGACCGCTGCCGGGGCAAGGAGGATGGGAGCCATGGCAGAGAAGATGACCGACGCGCAATGGCGGGAGTTCGTCTCCCACGGCACACGCACCGCGAAGCTCTCCACCGTCCGGGCCGACGGCAGCCCGCACGTGACTCCGATCTGGTTCCTGCTGGACGGCGACGAGGTGGTGTTCAACACCGGTCAGGACAGCGTGAAGGGGCGCAACATCGTCCGGGACGGCCGGGTCGCCCTGTGCGTGGACGACGACCGGCCGCCGTACTCCTTCGTGGTGTTGCGGGGCCGTGCCCGCGTCGTCGAGGACCTCGACGAGGTGCGGCACTGGGCCACCCGGATCGGCGCCCGGTACATGGGTGAGGAACGCGCCGAGGAGTTCGGCGCGCGCAACGGCGTGCCCGGCGAACTCCTCGTCCGGGTCACGGTCGACAGGGTGCTGGCGGAGCGAGGCGTCGCGCACTGACCGCGGGACACCCGCCCCCGGTCAGCCGACCGAGTCGAGCAGCCGGGCGGTGTGCATCCGCCCGGCGTACTCGACGAGCCGGATCAGCACCTCTTTCCCCGAGTCGCGGTCACGGGCGTCGCACAGCACCACGGGCGTTCCCTTGTCGAGGTCGAGGGCGCGCGAGACGTCCGGGACGCCGTGCCGCCGGGCGCCCGCGAAGCAGTTGACGGCCACGACGAACGGAATGCGCCGGTGCTCGAAGTAGTCGACCGCCGGGAAGCAGTCCTCCAGGCGTCGGGTGTCCGCGAGGACCACCGCGCCGAGCGCCCCTTGCGACAACTCGTCCCACAGGAACCAGAACCGGTCCTGGCCGGGCGTGCCGAACAGGTACAGCGAGAGACCGGACCGGATGGTGATGCGGCCGAAGTCCATGGCGACCGTCGTGGTGGTCTTGTGGTCCACGCCGTCGGTGTCGTCCACCGACTGCCCCGCTTCGCTGAGCAGTTCCTCGGTGCGCAGCGGCCGGATCTCACTGACGGCGCCGACCAGGGTGGTCTTGCCCACCCCGAACCCGCCGGCGACCAGGATCTTCAACGCCAGCGCGGCGGTCTCGCCGCCCGGGTCGTCGGAGTGCTCGGAGACCATTGATCACTTCTCTCAGGAGTGCCGGGTGTCGTGGGTAACGCGCGGGGGGTGTGGGTGATGTCGGGGACGGTCACGTGGTGCGAGCGGGGCGTGGGAGCTACAGCGCCCTCAGCCCCTCGATCACCTCGCGCAGGATGCGCTCGTCGGGCAACTGCGCCGGTGGTACGGGGCGGCTGACGGTGACGGAGCCGAGTTCCATGAGGTCGCCCAGGAGGACTCTGACCACGCCGACGGGCAGGTCCGCGCCGGCGGCGAGTTCGGCGACCGACTGGGTCTCCGTACGGCACAGGTCGAGGAGGTTGCGGTGTTCCGGGCCGAGCGGGGCGTCGTCGGCGCCGGGTGCGCCCGGATCCAGCGTGACCAGGGCGATCAGGTCGAACCGGACGCCCGTGGGGCCGGGCCGGGTGCGTCCGCCCGTCATGGCGTAGGGGCGGACCAGCGGGCCGGCCTCGTGGTCGTACCACTGGCTGCCCTGTTCGAGCGGGGTGTCCGTCATGTCCTCGGTCATCTGCGCGGGCCGTTCTCCTGGTTCATCCGGCGGCGGGTGGCCGGGCGGCGGCACGGGGCGCGGTGCCGAGGTGCTCGCCGACACGCTTGACCAGGCGTGCCATCTCGTAGGCCACGAGGCCGATGTCGGCGGTGACGGCGGTGAGGAGGGCTAGGCAGGATCCGTCACCCGCGGCGGCCACGAACAGGAACCCCTCGTCCATCTCCACCATGGTCTGGCGGACCCCGCCGGCGCCGAAGTGCCGTCCCGCCCCCTTGGCGAGGCTGTGGAAGCCCGAGGCGACCGCGGCCAGGTGCTCGGCGTCCTCACGGCGCAGGCCGGTCGAGGCGCCCACGGCGAGACCGTCGTTGGACAGCACCACGGCGTGCCGTATGTCGCTCACGCGGAGCACCAGGTCGTCCAGCAGCCAGTCGAGTTCGCCGGAGCGCCGGGCGGAGTGTGTGGTCGGGTCCTGGATCATGCGGGGTCTCCTTCGCTGCTGTCGCTGCCCGTGGCGGGGTGGTGCGTGAGGGCGCGGCCGGGTCGCCTGCCGCCGCCGCGCGCCCAGCCGTCGCGGTAGGCCGCCATGCGGTCCCGTACGAGTTCGGGGGTGCGTTCGTCGTCCTGGGAGGCGGGCGTCGGCGGTCGCTCCTCGGGGCGCCCGTCGCGCAGTTGGGGGGCGAGGCTGGCCTGTCGTACGCGGCGCGGGAGGTCGTCGGAGTCGTCGGGCTGCGGCGGGCGGTGCAGTCGCAAGGTGGCGACTCCTGGTGGTGGGGTCTGGCTCGGGGTCTCCAGATGACGCGGGCCCTCCGTGTGACGCGACAGGTCCGCGAGGCACGACGAGTCCTCGATACCGGATGAGTCCTCGTGACGGGACGGGTCTTCGTGCCACGACGGGTCCTCGTGACGCGGAGGGGCTTGGTGACCCGACCGGTCCGCGTCACGCGAGAAGTGCTCATCGCGCGAGGGGCCCGCGTGAGGCACGCGCTCGTTCTGCGTGGCGACCGGTACGGGAGCCACGAGGGCACGCCGGTCACTCTGGGCGGGGACGGCGTCCTGGAGCCGGGTGGACTCGGGCACGCGCGCGTAGGCGCGTTCCTCGGACGGCCGCACGGGTTCCACCGCTTCGGGGGAGCGCTCCGCCATCCCCGTCTGGAGCAGGGCCGTCGGCAGCAGGACGACCGCGGTGGTGCCGCCGTACGGTGAGGTCCTCAGGTGGACCTTGACGTCGTGCCGGGCGGCCAGTCTGCTGACCACGAACAGGCCGAGCCGGTCGCTGTCGAACAGGTCGAGCGCCTCGGAGTGCGCGATACGGCGGTTGGCCTCGGCGAGGGTTTCCTTGCCCATGCCGAGGCCGCGGTCCTCGACCTCGACGGCGTAGCCGTTGCCGACGGGTTCACCGGTGACGCGTACGCGCGTGTGGGGTGGCGAGAACTGGGCGGCGTTCTCGATGATCTCGGCCAGCAGATGGGTGAGGTCGGCGACGGCCGAGCCGACGACGGCTGCCTCGGGGAGCCGGCGGACCTCCACGCGCGCGTAGTCCTCCACTTCGGAGACGGCCGCGCGGACCACGTCGGTCAGGGAGACGGGCATGCGCCAGGCCCGCCCGGGGGCGGCTCCGGAGAGGATGATCAGGCTCTCCGCGTGGCGTCGCATGCGGGTGGTGAGGTGGTCGAGGCGGAACAGGTCGCTCAGTTCGTTCGGGTCGTCGGAGCGGCGTTCCATGCTGTCGAGGAGGGCCAGTTGCCGGTGCACGAGGATCTGGCTGCGGCGGGCCAGGTTGACGAAGACGCCGGAGATGCCGCTGGCGAGCTCGGCGCGTTCGACGGCGGCCCGCAGCGCGGCGCGGTGCACGGTGGTGAGGGCCTCGGCGACCTGCCCTGTCTCGTCCTCCGCGGGCGTTCCCGCAGGCGCCTCGACCCGGATGTCGATCTCCTCGCCCGCACGCAGTTTCCTCATGGCGTCGGGGAGTTTGCGCCGGGCGATCTCCAGGGCGGTGTTGCGCAGGTCGACCAGTTCCACGACGAGGCCGCGTCCGATGCGCACGGAGATGACGAGCGAGGCGGCGACGGCGGCGAGGCCGAGCAGGACGGCGGCGCCGGCGGGGGTCAGAAGCCCTCGGGTGAAGGGGTCGGCGTCCCGCGCGACACCGCGTGCGGCGTCGTTCTCGATGGTGCGCATGCCGTTCTGCACGCGCGCGTGGGCGGTGCTCCAGGCGCTCTCGGGGGCCGCATCGACGGCCTTGGCGCCCGGCCCCGGGCGAGGACGCCGTCCTCGGCGTCGGTCACGGTGGTGAAGGCGATGTCGTCGGCCAGGGTGTCCCAGGCGGCGCGTTCTGTGCCGCTCAGATCCGCGACGGCCGATGCGGTGAGCGTGCGGCGCAGTTCGACGGCGCCGGTGAAGAGCCGGAACCGCTCGCCGCTCAGGGTGCCGTCCAGGCGGGCACTCGCCAGCACCGCGTCCTCCTGGGCGAGCGCCTCGCCCGCGCGGGCGAACTCCAGCAGCACGCGCGCGTCGGATCCGAGATCGGCGTCCTGGATCCCCGTGAGGGCACCTTCGACGCCGAGAGCGGCCGCGATGGTCCGGGTGTAGCGGTCGTACGTCTCGGCCCAGCCGGCGCGCCGCTCCCGTACCGCGGAGCGCAACGGCCGTAGGTGTTCGGCGCCGGTGACGAACTGCTCGAGCCGGTGGGCCACTCCGGTGGGCAGTTCCCCGCTGTCGGCGACGGTGTTGCCGCTGCCGAGCCGCAGTTTCGCGACGGCCCGGTCGGTGCGCCGGGCGAGCTCGTCCAGTTCGCCGGTGCGGACGGCGGACGGATCGGTGGCGTGCCGTACGGCGGCCGCGCGTTCCGCCTGGAGGGCGGTGACGGCGGCCGAGACGGGGGCGCGGACCGTGGCGTCCACGCGCTGGACCTGCCGCAGCCGGGAGATGTCCTGGGCGGTGGTCACGGTGGCGTAGCCCCACAGCGCCAGGAGGGAGACGACCGGCACCATCAGCAGGCAGACGATCTTGGCCCGCACGGTGCGCGGGCGTATGTGCCAGCGCTCCGCCCGCGCGGGTATCCCGTCCGCCGTGGCGCCCGGGTCCGTGTCGGGGCCCTCTTCGGCCGGTGGTCCGGCGTGCGCACGGCGACCGCGCACGGGCGGAGGCGGCGGCTCGACGCCGTCGGTGGGGCTCCTACGGGGTGTTCGCATGGACTCCTCGCTCGGGAGTGGGTCGGGGGCGGGCGAGCCGGAGTTCGGGCCGGGGACACCGCCGGGGTTCGGGGCGCACGGCGGGACCGGAGGCGGTCGTCGAGCCGTTCGCTAGGGGGCCGCGTTCTGAACGGGCCGCTGGGCCGAGGCGGACGCCGCTCGCTCCCCCGCGGTCGGAGACAGGGCGACGAAGGCCGAGGTGAGGAAGAGGTAGGAGCCGAGGCCGACGGCGAGGGGGAAGATGAACTGCATCGCCGTCGCCCCGGGCAGGGCCTCCCCGGAAGGCGTCACGCGCACCCCCACCGCGAACATCCCGGTGTAGTGCATGCTGCTGACGGCCGCGCCCATGATCAGCGAGGCGATGGTGACCGCCACGGGCGACTTGATGTTGAGGGCCGCCCACAGGGCCGCCGTCGCGGCGACGACGGCGATCAGCACGGAGAGTCCGACGAGCAGCGGGTCGTAGGTGACGTCTCCGTGCAGACGGACGGCGGCCATGCCCAGGTAGTGCATGCTCGCGACGCCGAGGCCGGTGGTGAGCCCGCCGACGAGCAGCGCCCGGCCCCGGTCCTTGCCGTAGCCGACGGCGAAGACGCCGGCGCTGACGACGACCATGGCGACGAGCAGGCTCAGCAGGGTGAGCGGGACGTCGTAGCGGATGTCGGTGCCGGTGACGCCGAAGCCGAGCATGGCCACGAAGTGCATGGTCCAGATGCCGGTGCCGATCGCCGAGGCGGCGGTGACGAGCCAGTTGCGGCGCGAGCGCCCGGTGGTGGCGAGGGCGCGGACGGTGCAGCGCAGACCGAGCGCGGCGCCTATGCAGGCCATCACGTACGACAGTGCGGGGGTCAGCCACCCCAGGGCTGCGTGGTCCAGGTGTCCCATGGCCCCGGGACGCTAGACCCGGCTGGGGCGCACGAAGGGGGCGCATTTCGAAAGGTGCTGGAATATGTCGCAAGGAGGTGCCGGAACGATCGGGTCACTTTCGAACGTGTGCACTGAGGCGTCCTCCTTGCCGGTGACTCGGCCTCTGTGCCGGTATGGCGCCCTTCAGGCGGGTCATCCCTCTCCGCCGGTGCGACGCCCTCCGGGCGAGTCGTCCCGCTGCGCCGGTGCGGCGCCCTCCGCTCCGGTGCGGCGCCCTCCGCTCCGATGCGGAATCATGCCGTACATGAGCGACGAGCAGACGCGTGTCCAGGAGTTCTTCACCGCCCGCGCCGCCGACTGGGACAGCCGGTTCCCCGACGACGGCCCGGCCTACACCGCCGCGGTGGCCGAACTCGGACTGCGGGCGGGCGACCGGGTGCTCGACGCGGGGTGTGGGACCGGACGCGCCCTGCCGCCCCTGCGAGCCGCCGTGGGGGCCTCGGGCGTGGTCATCGGGGCGGACCTGACGCCGGCGATGCTGCGGGAGGCCGTGCGGGCCGGGCGCGACCGAGACGGGCGGTTGCTGCTCACGGACGTCGCCGCGCTGCCCCTGCGCTCCCGGTCGCTGGACGCCGTGTTCGGGGCCGGTCTCATCTCGCACCTGGGGAGGCCGGCCGAGGACCTGCGGGAGCTGGCGCGCGTGGTGCGCCCCGGCGGGGTGCTGGCGCTGTTCCACCCGATCGGCAGGGCGGCTCTCGCGGCCCGCCACGGCCGCCCGCTCACCCCGGACGACCTGCGTGCCGAGCCCAACCTCCGCCCCCTGCTGGCCGGTTCCGGCTGGCGTCTGACCTCGTACGCCGACGAGGACTCCCGCTTCCTCGCGCTGGCCGTGCGCGAGGACTGAGCCGTCGCGTCAGCCCTCCTCGGCGTCCGGCGCGGCGTGCCGCACGGGGCAGCCCCGGACACCCGGGACCGGGCGGGTGCCGAGGTCGGCGATCCGGTAGCCGTAGGGGTAACTCTTGATCTCCCAGTTCTGGCGGGCGAAGTGCGGGGCGCGCCGGGGCGGCAGCAGACGGACGGCTCGGCCCCGGAGCCGGACCGCGCGACGCACCCACGCGCGCGTGGCGGCGCTCGGCGGGGTGTAGCGGAAGGCGCGCAGCAGCGAGTCGTCGAGCAGCGCGAGGGTCGTGGTGCGCAGCAGGGGCGCGAGGGGGGCGGGGTACCAGGAGGCCATCAGAGCGAGCGTGGCGTCCGACACGCGCCGGGCGTCCTCGTCCCAGGCGAAGTGGGCGGCCTCGTAGGAGTCGAGGAAGCTCTCGAACTCCTCGTAGGTCTCGGGGATGTCCTTGATGCCCATGTGCCGGCCCAGGGTGCGGTAGTGGACGACACTGGCGACGATCTCGTGGCGTGACATCCTGCGCCAGCCGTAGGCGTCGATCCACCGCTTGGGCATCACGACGAAGGTGCAGAGCACGTAGCGCATGTCGTCGTCGCTGATGTCGTAACTGCGGTGCATCTGGTTGACGCGGCGGATCGCGGTCCGGCCCTGGTCACTTGCGAAACCGTGCTCGACCACGGCGTCCAGGAGCAGCGAGGTGTCGTCGTAGCGCTTCTGCGTCCGGTCGGTGAGCTCCGCGGTCCGCGCGAGCAGCCGGCCGATGCCGGGGACGGCGTACGTGCGGTACAGAGCCAGCTCCAGGGCACGTGTGAAGTCCCAGGGGAACTCGTAGGCCACGCTGAGCCGGTAGATCTCTGTAGCCTCCTCGTACGGGTCCATCCGCCGGATCTGTTCGAGCCGTGAAAAGCGCTTCACCGTGCCGTCCCCCTTCTGCCACAGGTTCACCAACTTTACGTTGGGGGCAGGGAGATGGAGGAAGTGGCACCGCGGGGGCGCAGGGGGAGAGGTGGTCAGCATGTGGGGCAGGTTCCGCAAGGCCGGGGGAAGGGTCGCCGACGCGTGGCGCACCGAGCCGAAGGCAGCTGGCGAAGAGCGCCCGCACAATCTGTTCGAGGCCGCGGCGACGTATGTCACGGCGAGCGCGGAGGACGACCAGGAGCGGGCCGACGAGGCGGCCGGCTGGGTGTCTCCCGAGGCGCTGTCGTTCGGTGTGAACGAGCTGGCCTGCCGGGCCGTGGTCGCACTCGCCCGGGAACGCGGCGAGTCGCCGGAGACCGTGGCCCGCGGATTGCTGGGGCTGCCGGCGGCGTGAGGGGGCGCCCCTGACGGCCGATTCGCCCCGTCCGCCGGGAAACGGCAGCTCCGAGTGCGCGGGACAGGCCGTGACAAGGTGCTCGCGGGCGCATTAGGGTGCGCGCCGGTGGACGAACCGATGGGGAGGCTGGGATGGCCGGGACGGACGAGGAAGCCGTCGCCGCCGCGGACGACGCACTTTATGTGCTCACGGCGGTGCTGCTGACGCCGGCGAAGTTCCCGAGCGTGCTGGGCGACGACTACCCCGAGGCATGCGCGGCGCTCGGCCTCGCGCCGCTCGCCGACGGCTACGGGCTGGTGCTCGGCCAGGACGGCGAGGGCGCCCGGTGGACGGTGGCCATCGACGACGTCTCCCTGGTGGCCGTGGCGATCGCGTCCTGGGACTGCGGCATGGAGTACGAGCTGTCGCCCGACGAGCGCACGGTTGTCGCGGCCCTGCCCGGCTGGCCCCTGGAGGTCGCCGTCGCGGCCCCCGGGGTGCCCGCGCCCCACGACCCCGACCCGGAGGCGGACGACCGGCCCCCGCTGGCCCCTCCGGACGCCGGTGCCTGGGGTCCGGCCCAGCGGCGCCTGGGAGCCGACGAGATCGCGCTCCAGTGGGCGGCGTGGCGGGAGCAGGTGGACGACGCGGCCTTCCCGGCGCCCGGCTCCACGGCGACGCCGGGTGACGGGGAGGGTGCGGCCGACGGCGAGGGCGCGGCCGGAGGCGCCGAGAGCGGGTCCGAAGGGGGGCACCGCGGCATCCGGCGCGTCCTCGCGGAGGCCCGCGCCTACCTCGACTCGCCGCCGCCTCTGGGCCGGGTCCGGTCGTCGTTCGCGTCGGGTGACGCCAGGACCCTGCGGGCCGACGGTCCGGGCTGGTCGCTCGTGGCCCGGACCGACGACATCGCGTTCGTGCTGCTCGACGAGGAACCCGGTGAGGTGCTGCCGGTGGGCCGGGGGCCGGAGCTGCCGGGCCTCCTCGAAGCGCTCGACAAGATGGCCGTACGGCCGAACTGAGCCGGCTCGGCCGGGCCCGGATGACGCGCCCCCGATGGGGCCGGGCCTCGTCGACACGCCGGTTCGGCCTGGACCCGTCGACACGCCGGTTCGGCCTGGGCCCCGTCGGCACGCCGGTCCGGCCGGGCCCGGTGACGCGTCGATTCGGCCGCCCGGTGACGCGCTGGGCCGGGCCGCCCCGGGTCAGCGCCTCAGCGGCCGAGCTCCTTGCGGGTGGTGCGGCGCAGCCGGCGCCGCTGCGACGGGTCCAGCGCGAGGTACGCGGCGGCCGGGACGCCCAGGATGATCAGGAGTGATGCCCACCAGGGCAGCCAGATCAGCAGGATGAGCCCGACCGCCACACCGCCTGCGGCGATCTTGGCGTTGTTCGACATGACTGTCGCCTCCTTCGCGGTCACTGCCGCTCTCTGTCCCGAGAACGGACCCGCGCTCACGGCGGTTCCGGACCGCGACCCTGAGACATCCCCGAGGTGCGCCCCCTACGCACCCCCGAGACCTCCATGGTGACCCAGCTCACGTACAAGTCACACCCACGCGCATCGAAAGTGCTGTACTCTCGGCGACTCCGTTCCACTAGTCAAATTTGAGGAATCAGTCATAGCCGAGCATCCGACTCCCCCGGACTCTTCCACCGACCTCTGCGAACTGGCCCTCTGCCCCTCGGTGTTCGTGCCCGGCGACCCCGCGCGCGCCGGCAGGGTCGCCTTCTGGCGGCCCGATGGAACCGCTCCTCCGGTCGTGGCGTCCGCGTCCGTCGCGGACCTGACCGTCGTCGTGCCTCACGGCGGCGGGGTCGAGGAGGTGAGTGTGCCCGCCACCCTGGTGCCGGTGCGCTCGGCCCTGCCGGTCCTCACGCGTGCGCGCGCCGACGGACAAGGGCACCGGTCCACGGTCTTCTGGGGCGCCGCGGCCCTGCACGCCCTGCACCTCGTGGCGCGCGGGCTGCTGCTGCCCGGCCTGTCCCCGGGCGACCACGACGCCTGGCGCGCGGGCCCCCTGCGCACACCGGACGTCGAGGCCGTACGCCGTCTCGCCGCCGCGATGCCCCCCGAGGCGCACGCCGTGCCCCTGGAAGGTGCCGGGCCCGGGCGACTGCCGGACCCGGAGCAGCTCCTGCGCGCCTTCCTCGACGCGGTCGCCGACACCCTGCCCCGCTCCCCCGCCGCCGTGCTGGTGACGGGCGGCCCGGCCTACGCCGCGCCCGAGCCGGTGCGGATGCCCGGGCAACGCGCCTGGGCCGCCGATGTCGCCGCAGGACACGACGCGGGCGTCCGGCTGTCGTTGCGGATCGAGGCGGACGGCCTGGGAGACGCGGTGGCCGACGACTCGGACGTGCGGTTCCGAGCCGTGCCGCAGGTGCACAGCGTGAGCGATCCCGCGCTGGTCGCGGACGCCGCGGACGTCTGGGCCGGCGCCGGGGGCGAGGCCTTCGGCCCGCGTGCGCGGATGGACGCCCTCCTCGCGTTGCGCCGTGCGGCCCGGGCCTGGGCCCCGCTCACGCCTCTGCTGTCGAAGACGGTTCCGGACGCGGCCGAACTCGCCGACGAGGAGGTCACCGAGCTTCTCGGCGCGGGCGCCCGTGCGCTGAGCGCGGCCGGGGTCGACGTGCACTGGCCCAAGGGGCTGACCCGCGAGTTCACCACGCATGCCGAGGTGGGCCCGGCCGAAGGCGAGCCGGAGTCCGGCCGGTCCTTCGCGGCCGTGCCGTCGTTCCTGTCCGCCGACGCGCTGCTGGCCTTCTCCTGGTCGTTCGCCCTCGGTGACCGGCGGCTGGACAGGGAGGAACTGGACCGGCTGGCCGAGGCCAAACGTCCGGTGGTGCGACTGCGCGACCAGTGGGTCCTGATCGACCCTCAGGAGGTGCGCGTGGCCCGCTCCCGGCAGGACCGCAAGGTGACACCGGTGGATGCCCTGGGCGCTGCCCTGACGGGCTGGGCGGAGGTGGAGGGCCGCCGGGTGGAGGTACGGCCCACCGGGTGGCTGGCCGCCCTGCGGGAGCGGCTGGCCGACCCCGAGGGACAGCAGCCGGTGGAGCAGCCGGCCGCCCTCGCGGCCACCCTGCGGGACTACCAGCGGCGGGGCCTGAACTGGCTCTCCGGTATGACGTCGCTGGGCCTGGGATGCTGTCTCGCCGACGACATGGGACTCGGCAAGACGATCACCCTGATCGCCCTCCATCTGCACCGGCAGACCGCGTCGGAGTCCGCCGGACCCACCCTGGTGGTCTGCCCGACGTCCCTGATGGGCAACTGGCAGCGGGAGATCGAACGGTTCGCGCCCGGCACACCGGTGCGGCGCTTCCACGGCGCCGGACGCGGCCTGGACGACCTGGCGGACGGCGAGTTCGTGCTGACCACGTACGGCACGATGCGCCTGGACGCGCCCCGGCTGGCCGGAGTGCCGTGGGGCCTGCTCGTGGCGGACGAGGCCCAGCACGTGAAGAACCCCTACTCCTCTACCGCGCGGGAGCTGCGTTCCATCGGGGCACGCGCGCGCGTGGCGCTCACCGGCACCCCGGTGGAGAACAACCTCTCGGAGCTGTGGGCGATCCTCGACTGGACGACGCCGGGGCTGCTGGGCCGGCTCGGCACCTTCCGCCGGCGGTACGCGGAAGCCGTCGAGGGCGGCCGGGACCCGGCCGCGGCCGACCGTCTGGCCCGGCTCGTCGGTCCGTTCCTGCTGCGGCGCCGCAAGTCCGACCCGGGGATCGCGCCCGAGTTGCCGCCCAAGACCGAGACGGATCACGCCGTGTCGCTCACCCAGGGGCAGGCGGCGCTGTACGAGGCGGTGGTGCGCGAGGCGCTCACGGAGATCTCCGGCGCCGGCAGCATGGCCCGCCGGGGCCTGATCGTGAAGCTGCTGACCGGTCTCAAGCAGATCTGCAACCACCCGGCCCAGTACCTCAAGGAGGACCGTCCGGTGATCGCCGGACGGTCGGGGAAGCTGGAGCTGCTGGACGAACTGCTCGACACGATCCTCGCCGAGGGGGCGGGGGTGCTGGTGTTCACGCAGTACGTGCAGATGGCCCGTCTTCTGGAGCGGCATCTGGCCGCCCGGGGCACGCCGACGCAGTTCCTGCACGGCGGGACCCCGGTCCCGGAGCGCGAGGCCATGGTGCGGCGCTTCCAGGACGGTGAGGTGCCGGTGTTCCTGCTGTCGCTGAAGGCGGCGGGCACCGGCCTGAACCTCACGCGGGCCGAGCACGTCGTGCACTACGACCGCTGGTGGAACCCGGCGGTCGAGGCGCAGGCCACCGACCGCGCGTACCGCATCGGCCAGACCCGTCCCGTGCAGGTGCACCGGATCATCGCGGAGGGAACCATCGAGGACCGCATCGCCGAACTGCTGCTGCGCAAGCGGGAGCTGGCCGATTCGGTGCTGGGCGCGGGTGAGGCGGCGCTCACGGAACTCACGGACGCGGAACTGTCGGATCTGGTCGAACTGCGAGGGGACCTGCGATGAGTCGGCACGAGGGCGACACGGAACGCACCTTCGCGGCGCTGCCGCCCGCGCAGGGACGGGGCTTCGCACAGACCTGGTGGGGTCAGGCGTGGCTGACGGCGCTGGAGGGCACGGCGCTGGACTCGGCGCAGCTCAAGGCGGGGCGCCGGCTCGCCCGCGCGGGTGCGGTCGGCGCGGTGTCGGTGCGGCCGGGGCGGCTCACGGCCGTCGTCCAGGACCGCGACCGCACGGCACACCGGGCCGACGTGCTGCTGGAGGAGCTCTCGCCCGGACAGTGGGAGCGTTTCCTGGACATGGCGGCCGAGCGGGCCGGTCATGTGGCGGCGCTGCTGGACCGGGACATGCCGCCGCACCTGGTCGAGGACGCGGCGGACGCGGGCGTCGAACTTCTGCCCGGCCTGGGTGATCTGGAGCCCCGGTGCGACTGCGGGGGCTGGGACCACTGCGGGCACACGGCGGCACTCTGCTACCAGGTGGCACGGCTGCTGGACCAGGACCCGTTCGTCCTGCTGCTGATGCGCGGGCGCGCCGAGGCCACCGTGCTGGACGACCTCCAGACACGGGGCGGCTCCACGTCCGGTGCCGGGCTCGCGGGGCCTTCGGGGGTGGACGCGGCGGAGGCGTACGCGGCCGGTGACATCCTGCCCCCGCTGCCGCCCCTGCCCGAGCTGCCCGACGAGCCGGGGGCGCCACCGTCCCTGGACACCGAGACGCCGCCCGCTCCCGGCGTCGACCCGGACGCGCTGGAGTTCCTCGCGGCGCGGACCGCCGTACGGGCTCACACACTGCTCACGAGGGCGCTCAGGGGCGGCTTCGAGGCGGAGCTGACGCTGCCGCAGGACGCGGCGCGGCTGGCCGCGGGCTCTCCGGGACGGGAGATGCGGGACCGGCTCGCCGACGGATCGGGACGCGGCCGAGAGGGGCTCGCGGCGGCGGTCCGTGCTTGGCGGCACGGCGAGGCGGCCGCGCTGTCCGTCCTCGACGAGGAGTGGCGGGTGGAGGGCGACGCGCTCGCACGCGCGCGTGCCGCCCTGGACTCGGCCTGGGAGACGGACGACCGGCCGGAGCTGCGGGCGCGCGGCAACCGCTGGACGGTCGTCGGGGCACCGGCCCAGCTGCGTCTCGGCCGGGACGGCCGCTGGTGGCCCTACCGCAAGGAACGTGGACGCTGGCTGCCCGCCGGAGGCGCCGCACAGGACCCGGCGACGGCCCTGGCCGCAGCGGTGGCCCCGGCTTCGGCGGAACTCGCTCCTGGGAGCCACGCCCCAGGAGGTCCGGAGGAGGCCCCCTCCGGCGCCGGACGGTAGGAGCCCGGACCCTGCCGGAGGGCGGCAGGTGTCAGGGCAGTGGTTCGCCCCTGTCCAGGGAGGGCAGGAGCGATGCGACGCCGCTCGGCAGATCGCCGGGCAGATCGCTCGGCAGCCGGGTCGGGAAGCCCGACGGCAGCCGCGTGGGCAGCTCACTGGGCAGCCTGGTGGGCAGCTCGGTCGGGATACCGAAGGAGGGAGTGGGAGTGCGGCCGCTGCTCCCGCCCTCCGGCTCGCCGTCCGGGGAGTCGTCCCGCCCCGAGGCCATCAGCACCACGAGGGACACGGCCACGGCGGCCACGAGGACGGCGAGCAGGACGAGCAGCGGATTGCGGCGCCGGGGAGGCCCGGGCGGATGCGGCGGTACGGGAGGCATGGCCATACCGACCAGAGTCGCCGCGCACCGCTCACCCCGGGAGAGGCGTGCGGAAGCTGGTACGCACCCAGGGCGTGGACCGCACGATTCCGGAGCATGTCGGGCCCGTCGGCCGGACGGATGGACGGCAGGAACGGCCGCCGACGGGCCCGCACGCGCGCGTGGTCTCAGCCACGCGCCCCCAGCAGGTGGTCCATCGCCAGCTGGTCCAGGTGCTCGAAGGCCATGCCGCGCGCGGCAGCCGCCTCCACGTCGAACGACTCGAACGCCGACCGGTCGGCGAGCAGTGCCTGGAGGCCGTCCTCGGCGGTGGGCTGGGCCAGCTCGTCCAGGCGGGCCGCGCGCAGGGCCTCCTGGACCTCCGGGTCGGCGCGGAAGGCGGCCGCGCGCTCCTTGAGGATGAGGTAGTTGCGCATGCAGCCGGCCGCCGAGGCCCACACGCCGTCGAGGTCCTCGGTCCGCGGCGGCTTGAAGTCGAAGTGGCGCGGACCGGTGTAGCCCGCCGACTCCAGCAGGTCGACCAGCCAGAAGGCGGCGCGCAGGTCACCGGCGCCGAAACGCAGGTCCTGGTCGTACTTGATGCCGGACTGGCCGTTGAGGTCGATGTGGAACAGCTTGCCCGCCCACAGCGCCTGCGCGATGCCGTGCGGGAAGTTCAGACCGGCCATCTGCTCGTGCCCGACCTCGGGGTTCACGCCGTACAGCTCGGGGCGCTCCAGGCGCTCGATGAACGCCAGGGCGTGGCCGACGGTCGGCAGCAGGATGTCGCCGCGCGGCTCGTTCGGCTTGGGCTCGATGGCGAAGCGCAGGTCGTAGCCCTGGGAGGTGACGTACTCGCCGAGCAGGTCGAAGGCCTCCTTCATCCGGTCCAGGGCGACGCGCACGTCCTTGGCGGCGCCGGACTCGGCCCCCTCGCGCCCGCCCCACGCGACGTACACCTCGGCGCCGAGCTCGACGGCGAGGTCGATGTTGCGGATGGTCTTGCGCAGGGCGTAGCGGCGCACGTCGCGGTCGTTGGCGGTGAACGCGCCGTCCTTGAAGACGGGGTGTGTGAAGAGGTTGGTGGTGGCCATCGGGACCTTCATGCCCGTGGCGTCCAGTGCCTGCCGGAAGCGCTTGATGTGCGCCTCGCGCTCGGTGTCGCCCGACCCGAACGGGATCAGGTCGTCGTCGTGGAAGGTCACACCGTGGGCGCCCAGCTCGGCCAGGCGCTGCACCGTCTCGACCGGGTCGAGGGCACGCCGCGTGGCGTCGCCGAAGGGGTCCCGTCCCTGCCAGCCGACGGTCCACAGGCCGAACGTGAACCTGTCCTCGGGGGTGGGCTGGTAGCTCATGCCGCGGCTCCTTGCTCGCTGAGGGTATTTCGTCATGCCGATTTACAAATTAGTATGCGAGCACCTCTCTGGGAAGAGACAAGGTGCCTCCGAACGGAGACACGTGCCGCGCGCAGTAGGGAGAAGCCCGATGTCAGCAGCCGAGGGTCCGCTCGTCGTCGGTGTGGATTCGTCCACCCAGTCCACCAAGGCGCTGGTGGTCGACGCGTCCACCGGCCGGGTGGTCGCGAGCGGCCAGGCGCCGCACACGGTCTCCTCGGGGGCCGGGCGCGAGAGCGACCCGCGTCAGTGGTGGGACGCGCTGTGCGAGGCCTTGCACCAGTGCGGTGAGGCGGCGCACGAGGCGGCCGCCGTGTCGGTCGGGGGCCAGCAGCACGGCCTGGTCACCCTGGACGGCCGGGGTGAGCCGGTACGGCCCGCCCTGCTGTGGAACGACGTGCGTTCGGCGCCGCAGGCCCGCCGGCTGACGGAGGAACTGGGCGGCGCGAAGGTCTGGGCCGAGCGCACCGGGAGCGTGCCCGCCGCCTCGTTCACGGTCACCAAATGGGCCTGGCTGGCCGAGCACGAGCCGGAGGCGGTCCGCGCCACGAAGGCCGTGCGGCTCCCCCACGACTACCTCACCGAGCGGCTCACCGGGCAGGGCACGACCGACCGCGGCGACGTCTCCGGGACGGGCTGGTGGGCGTCCGGGACGGAGGCCTACGACGAGGAGATCCTGGCGCGCGTGGGGCTCGACCCGGCCCTGCTGCCGCGTGTGGTCCGGCCCGGCGAGATCGCGGGCACGGTGCGCGACCATCACGATCTGCCGTTCTCCAAGGGCACTCTGGTCGCGCCCGGCACCGGCGACAACGCCGCAGCCGCGCTGGGTCTGGGAGTGCGCCCCGGGGTTCCGGTGATGAGCCTCGGCACCTCGGGCACGGTGTACGCGGTGTCGCAGCGGCGGCCCGCCGACCCGAGCGGCACGGTGGCGGGCTTCGCCGACGCCCGCGGCGACTGGCTGCCGCTGGCCTGCACCCTGAACTGCACGCTCGCCGTCGACCGCGTCGCGGCGCTGCTGGGTCTCGACCGCGAGGCCGTGGAACCCGGCACGGCCGTGACGCTGCTGCCCTACCTGGACGGCGAACGCACCCCGAACCTGCCGAACGCCTCCGGCCTGCTGCACGGCCTGCGTCACGACACGACCGCCGGCCAGCTGCTCCAGGCCGCCTACGACGGCGCCGTGCACTCCCTGCTCGGGGCGCTCGACCTGGTCCTCGACCAGGACGCGGACCCCTCGGAGCCGCTGCTCCTCATCGGCGGCGGTGCCCGCGGCACCGCCTGGCAGCAGACCGTACGGCGGCTGTCGGGACGGCCCGTGCAGGTGCCGGAGGCCAAGGAGCTGGTCGCGCTGGGGGCTGCCGCGCAGGCGGCCGGGCTGCTGACCGGGGAGGACCCGGCGGCGGTCGCGCGACGCTGGGACACCGCGGCCGGGCCCGTGCTGGACGCCGTCGAGCGGGACCAGGAGACGCTGGCCAGGATCGCCGGGGTACTCTCCGACGCGGCTCCGCTGCTGGAGCGGCCCACCGACACCCACTGAGGACTGGCGTCAGGCATGACCGCACCGCTGCACGAGGCACGTCACGCCGGGCCGGGACGCGTCCTGCCCGACACCCAGCAGGGCATGCGCCGCCGCAACCTCGCCCGCGTCCTGCACACGGTCCGCGACGAGGGGCAGCTGTCCCGGGCCGCCGTCGCCTCGCGGATCGGTCTGACCCGCGCGGCGGTCTCAACCCTCGTCGACGAACTCGTCCGCTCGGGACTTCTCGAGGAACTGGGGCCCGAGCGCCCCGGCCGGGTGGGCCGCCCCGGCTCCGCGCTCGCCGTCAGCGCACGCGGCCCGGCCGGCATCGGAGCGGAGGTCGGCGTCGACCATCTCGCGGTCTGCGCCGTGGACCTGCGCGGCACGACCCGGTCACGGGCGATACGGCAGGGAGCGAACCGCGGCCGCTCCCCTCGACCCGTGCTCGCGGAACTCACCGAGCTGATCCGGCAGGTCGTCGCCGAGGCGGAGGGCGAGGGCCTGTGGCCGGCCGGACTCGCCGTGGCGGTGCCGGGCCTGGTCGCGCGTGACGCCCGGACCGTCGTGCGCGCCCCGAACCTCGGCTGGCACGACACGGACCTCGCCGAGCTGCTCCCGGCGGACCTCCCGCTGACCGTGGACAACGAGGCCAACTTCGGCGCTCTCGCCGAACTCTGGCTGGGCGACGGCACGCCCCAGGACTTCCTGCACGTCTCGGCGGAGATCGGCATCGGCGGGGCGGTCGTGGTGGACGGCGGGCTGCTGCGCGGAACCCGCGGTTTCGCGGGTGAACTGGGGCACGTCCCGGTCCGGCCGGACGGGCCGGAGTGCGCCTGCGGCGGGCGGGGCTGCCTGGAGCAGTACGCCGGCGAGGAGGCCGTGCTGCGCGCGGCCGGACTGCAACCCGACGAGGACCGGGTCGGGCTGCTCGCGGGGCGCGCCGCGGAGGGCGACGAGAACGTACGCCGTGCCCTGCGCGAGGCCGGTACGGCGCTCGGTGTGGCCCTGACCGGGGCGGTCAACCTGCTCGACCCGCGAAGCGTGGTCCTGGGCGGTGAACTCTCCGGGCTGGCGCCGTGGCTGCTGCCCTCGCTGCGGGACGAGCTGGCCCGTCGCACGGCGGGCCCGGTCTGCCCCGTGTCCGTGTCCGCGCTGGGTCCCCAGGGGCCGCTGCTGGGGGCCGCGCACTCGGTGGTGCGGGCGGTGCTCGACGACCCGGCGTCCGTCGCCGGGCAGGCCTGAAAAGAGTCACCGGACACAGTCACCAGATCGTCTCTCGCCTCGCCAATCACCCGGCCGGGTGAGGGAGTTGTCCACATCCGCAGGTCCGTCCACCGCGACGCACCGCCTCCCCGCACGCCGCCGGCAGGAGCCGTAACTTGATCACCGCGGGCCGCGACCACGACGCCGCCGCTCCGCTCAGTCGATCAGGACACACCCTCCCGTCGAGCCCGGAAGAGGCACACACCCATGGAACGCACCACCTCCTTCCCCAGTCGGCGCGGCATCCTCGCGGGCGCCGCCCTCACCGCCGTCCCCTCCGTCCTGCTCACCGGCGGCCGGGCCGGTGCCCGGCCCCAGGCCGTCGATCACCCCGGAGCGGCGTGGCACCCGGCGAGCCGCGGCAACTACACGCCGTCGAACCGCCCGCGCGCCCATCCGCTGCGCTACGTGGTCATCCACGTGGCGCAGACGACCTTCTCCGGCACCCTGTCCGTGTTCCGGGACCCCGGGAAGAAGGTGTCCGCGCACTACGTGGTGCGCTCCTCCGACGGGCGCGTGGCGCAGTGTGTGCGCGAGTCCGACATCGCGTGGCACGCGGGGAACTGGGACTACAACACCCGCAGCATCGGCATCGAGCACGAAGGCTGGGTGGACCGGCCCGGGTACTTCACCGACGCCATGTACGAGCGGTCCGCCCGGCTCACCGCGGCGATCTGCGCGCGGTACGGCATCCCGAGGAACCGCGCCCACATCATCGGCCACCACGAGGTGCCGGGCAGCGACCACACCGACCCCGGCCGGCACTGGGACTGGAAGCGCTACCTGAGACTCGTCACCTCCGCCTGAACGCCCGCTCGGCGCGGGGCGGTTCACCTCACGTCCCGGTTACGAATCGCTCAACTGCTGGTTGCGGACCGGTGAGCAGGCGACGATGGGGCCATGACTTGGGCCCAGCGCGCCATGGAGCGCCTGCAGGCCTGGCCCGACCTCATGGCGGGCCCGGCGAGTTGCGGTACCGGAAGGGCGCTCCGTTCCGCCCGTGACGAGATCGTCCACTTCCACTCCTCGCGGGACGTGGACCTCCACCTCACCCGCCGGGCCATCCAGCGCTTCCACTACGACCTCGCCGGTTCGAGCGCGATCCACCTGCTGCCCGGCTCGTGCTGGGTGACGGTCCACCTCGACTGCGAGGCGGACGTCGATCTGCTGCTGAGCCTGGTGAGCATCGCCCTCAAGGCCCACCAGAACCGGCCCGCGGACGCGGCGGAACCGGGGCGCACGGGGTGCAACTTCCACCGGGTCACGGTGCTGCCGAGGGACGCCGTCGCGGGCGGCTGAACCTCACCGCTCGTAGGCCGGGTCCGCCGATCGACCGTGCGCCCGCGCGCCCGCGCACGTCACGCCGTTCGACACCGGAACGGGTGACGGCTGAGCACCCAGAGGGGTGCGTTTTTTCAGCCGTTCCCGCGGAGACGGCGCTCAGCCACCCTGCCGGGCCCCGTGGTCTGGTGCACTGCCCCGAGGAGTCCGGACGGTTGACGAGGCATCAGGGGGCACGGTGACAGGTCGGCACAGGCGCGGCGGAGCGGGCAGAGCGGTACTGGCGTTCGTCACGGCCTTCGGCGCGCTGACCGGCGCGGCCCTGGCGGGGGCGGCTCCGGCCGGCGCCGTCCAGAAGGGCGGGCGGGTCGCGCCGGGCGTGACGTACGAGGAGTTCGACATCGAGGCGGCCAAGGGGGTGACGCACGCACATCTGCTGAAGGTCGACCTGAGCAATCCTCAGGTGCGGGTGGATCTGCTGTACCCGGGGGCGGTGGCCTCGCGCGCACAGGTCTCGGCGATGGCGGACACCCAGGGGGCCGTCGCCGGTGTCAACGGTGACTTCTTCAACATCACCGAGACCCAGCATCCGGGCGTCGAGGCGACCGGGGCGAGTGTGGGACCGGCGATCGCCGCCGGGCGGACGCTCAAGGCGGCCGTGCCGAACGGCCAGCGCTTCGGACCGGCCCTGCCACCCGGTACGACCACCGAGGACGTGTTCGGCGTGGACGGCGACGGGCGGGCACGACTGGACCGGCTGAAGCTCTCCGGGGTGGTCCGCACGGCCGAGGCGCAGCTGCCTCTGGGCGGGCTCAACCAGTACGCGCTGCCGGTGGGTTCGGTCGGCGCGTTCACCTCCGACTGGGGCAGCGTCTCCCGGGTCCGCGCCACGTGCGGCACGGACACCGACCGCGCCGCTCCGTGCAGCACGGACACCTACGAGGTGACGGTCCGCGACGGCAAGGTCGTCTCGGCCGCCGACACCCCGGGCAGCGGTGCCATCGCCGCGGGCACCACGGTGCTGGTCGGCCGGGAGGCGGGCGCCCAGCAGTTGCGCAAGTTCTCCACCGGGGAGCCGGTCGAGGTCGAACACGGTCTGGTGGCGGCCTCGGACGGCGCCGCGTACCGGGTCGCCCTCGGTGGCTACCCGGTCCTCACGGGCGGGCAGCCGCTGCCGGGGCTCGACACCACGACGTCGGCCGTCCGTACGGCCGTGGGGATCGCCGACGGGGGGCGGCGCGTGCTGCTGTTCGCGCTGGACGGTGCCGCCGCCTACCGCAGCGGGCTGACGATCGCCGAAGTCGCCGCCACGCTGCGGGACCTGGGAGCCGAGGACGCCTTCAGCCTGGACGGCGGCGGATCGTCGACCCTGGTCGCCCGGAAGCAGGGCGCGAGCACGGTCTCGGTGCGCAACCACCCCAGTGGCGGCGCCGAGCGCCTCGTCCCGAACGGCATCGGCGTGTTCTCGGGGTGAGCTCAGGGCCGCAGACCGCTGACGATGTCCGCCGTCGCCGTGAGGCCGCTGTGGATGGTGGGGGCGATGCTGGTGCTGGCCAGGTAGAAGCCGAGCAGCAGACAGACCAGCGCATGGGAGACCTTCAGCCCGCCGTTGCGGAGGAAGATCACCGCAAGGATCAGCAGCAACAGCACCACAGAGATGGAAATGGCCATCGTCAACTCCTCCGCCACGCCGCCATGTCCGGTTCACGGCGTTCGGCCGCAAGTGTGGCGTAGTGGAGGGTTCGTCCGGGCGGCTGACCTGTCCGCCGAACGTGTGGTGTTCGTGTGGTGTTCTTCCTGCCCTATGCCACCCGCCGGGCGTCGAGGAACGCCTCCAGTCCGGCGAGGTCGTCGGTGTTGAGGTGATCGACGCCGGCCGCGAGCAGTTCGCCCCACAGCGCGTCGCGGGCGGGTCCGGCCAGGTCCGGGGTGGCCCAGAACCGCACCCTGCGCCCACGCCGGTGGGCGGCCCTCACGATGCTCCGCAGCTTCTCCCGCTCGGCGTGCGGGAACGGTCCCACGCCCTGCCAGGTGAAGTTGAGCGACCAGTTGTCGCTGATCAGCGGGACGAAGGAGGCCGGGGCCTGGCTGCCGAGGTCGGCGAGGCGGCCGTCGTAGAAGGCGCGCCGGACGGTCTGGGCCTCCATGGGCGCGCGGGCCGCGCGGTCGCCGGAGATCACCACGGTGACCGGGCCGCGGTGGACGCGGCCGTGGGCGTACGTGGTGAACAGGTGCCGGTGGCGCCGGAGGTGGCGGTCGAGTTCGAGGTAGGTCGACGCGCCCTCGGTCTTGATGTCGACGAGCAGTTGGAGCGAGCCGCGGTACCCGCGGTACACCGAGCCGTGGTGGGACCGGACGCGGGCCCCGAGCGGGTCGAGGTAGAGGGACTCGAGGGTGCGGGAGGGGTCGAGGTCGTCCGGGTCGTGGCCGACGAGGAGCCGGTCGCCCACGAGGTGGATGTCGGCCTCGACACTGCCGAAGCGGTGGTCGAGGGCGTCGGACAGGGGGCGCTGGTGCTCGTAGTCGTTGTGGGCGTGGGCGCGCCACAACGGGCGTCGCCGGTCGTTGCGCTCACCGGCCGACGCGGGTGCGGCCGGGAGGGCGATCGAGCCCGTGAGGGCTGCGCCGAGGGCGGTGAGGGCTCGGCGACGGGTGGTGAGGGCCATGCTCTGCCTCCCTGGAGGTGCCGTACGGGAACCCTGCGAGTATGGGGTCCCGGTCGGACCAAGGAGCAGGCCTGTGCGGGGAGTTGGCCGGACTGCCGCCACGCGTTCACTTCGGTGGAGCGGGGTGCGCCAAGGCCCGCCCCTGGTGGGACGGGCCTCTTGGTTTCCCGGGTCTCGCGGGGGTGCCCCCGCGTCGGCCGGATGTGCGTCAGGGGGCCTGGAGGTCGACCAGTGCGGCCAGGGCCTCCCGGTGGGCGCCGGCGGTGCCGTAGGCGAGGGAGTCGGCCTTCGCGCGCTTGAGGTACAGGTGCGCGGGGTGCTCCCACGTCATGCCGATGCCGCCGTGCAGTTGCAGGGCCTCCTCGGCGGCGTGCACGGCCACGGGTGCCGCGTAGGCCTGGGCGACGGTGACGGCCACGTCGACGTCCTCGCCGGTGGTCAGGGCGTCGGCGGCGCTGCGGGCGGCCGCGCGGGTGTTGACGACCTCCAGCCACAGCTGGGCGAGCCGGTGCTTGAGCGCCTGGAAGCCGCCGACGGGCCGGTTGAACTGCTTGCGGTCCTTCAGGTAGCGGACGGTCTCCGTCAGCGTCCACTCGGCCAGCCCGTACTGCTCGGAGGCGAGCAGCCCGGCCCCGGCGCGCAGCGCACGGCGCACGGCCGGTTCGGCGTCGCCCAGCAGCCGGCCCGGTGCTCCGTCGAGGGTGACGGTCGCGAGCGGCCGGGTCAGGTCCAGGGAGGTCCGGGGTGTGACCGTCGCGGCCGAGGCGTCGACCGCGTAGAGGCCGCCGTCGTCGGCGGGCACGAGCAGGACGTCCGCGACGGCCGCGTCGGCGATGCCGGTCAACTCCCCGTGCAGGGCGCCGCCGTCGTGCCGGACGGTCCGGTAGGCGGTCCCCGGTGCGATGTGGAGGGCGACCGCGAGGATGCCGATCGTCGTCCCGGTCGCGAGGTCGCGGAGCAGGTCGTCGGTGCCGCAGGCCAGCAGGGCCTCGGTGGCGACGACCGCGCTGGTCAGGTACGGCACGGGCGCGACCGCGCGTCCCAGTTCCTCCAGCACCACGGCGGCTTCGCGGTGCGTGGCGCCCTGGCCGTCGAGTTCCTCGGGCACCAGCAGGCCGGCGAGGCCCATGCCGTCGGTCAGGGCCTTCCACAGCGCCCGGTGGTGCGGGGTGTCCGACTCGGTGCGGGCGATGACGCCGGGCGCGTCGCAGTGGTCGGTGAGCAGGTCGCGGACGGCGGCGCGCAGCGCCTCTTCCTCTTCCGAGTACAACAGGTCGCGCTCGTTCTTCACCGGGCCAGGTCCTTCCAGGCGACGTCCTTGTCGGTGCGCGGCTCGGCGGGCAGGCCGAGGACGCGCTCGGCGACGATGTTCAGCAGGACCTCGCTGGTCCCGCCCTCGATGCTGTTGCCCTTGGAGCGCAGATAGCGGTAGCCGGCGTCGCGGCCGGTGAAATCGACCAGCTCCGGGCGCCGCATGGTCCAGTCGTCGTACAGCAGTCCTTCCTCACCGAGGAGTTCCACCTCCAGGCCGCTGATCTCCTGGTTGAGGCGGGCGAAGGCCAGCTTCATGCCGGCGCCCTCGGGGCCGGGCTGGCCCACGACGAGCTGCTGGCGCAGCCGCTCCGCGGTGAGGCGGGAGACCTCGGCCTCCACCCACAGCTTCAGCAGCCGCTGGTGCAGATCGTGGGTGCGCAGTTCGGGCCGCTCACGCCAGGTCTTCGAGACCGGGCCGATCATGCCGCCCTCGCGGGGCAGCCGCATGCCGCCGATCGCCACGCGCTCGTTGTTCAGCGTGGTCTGGGCGACCTTCCAGCCGTCGCCGACCGCTCCGAGGCGCCGCGCGTCGGGGATGCGGACGTCGGTGAGGAACACCTCGTTGAACTCGGCCTCGCCGGTGATCTGCCGCAGCGGCCGCACCTCGACACCGGGGTCGGTCATGTCACAGACGAAGTAGGTGATGCCCCGGTGCTTGGGAACGTCCGGGTCGGTGCGGGCGATGAGGATCGCCCAGCGGGCCACATGGGCGCTGGACGTCCAGACCTTCTGCCCGTTGACGACCCAGTCTCCCCCGTCCTCACGCACGGCCCGGGTGCCCAGCGCGGCCAGGTCGGATCCGGCACCGGGCTCGCTGAACAGCTGGCACCAGACCTCCTCGCCGGTCCACAGCGGCCTGAGGAAACGCCGCTTCTGTTCCTCGGTCCCGAACTGGAGGATGGTCGGCGCGGCCATGCCCAGACCGATGCCGATGCGCCGCGGGTCGTTGTCGGGCGCCCCGGCGGCCTCCAGCTCGGCGTCCACGACGGCCTGGAGAGACCGGGGAGCACCGAGTCCGCCGAGGCCCTCCGGGTAGTGCACCCAGGCCAGTCCGGCGTCGAAGCGGGCCCGGAGGAAGTCGAGGCGGTCGGTGGAGGCCGGCGGGTGGGCGGCCAGGAACTCTTGGGTGCGGCGGCGCAGTTCCTCGGTGCCGGTCATGCTGCCTCCTCCATGACGATCGCGACCCGGCCGGTGGTCAGACCGTCCGCCACCTGCTGCACGGCGGTCGCCGCCGAGCCGAGCGGTACGCGTTCGCTGACCAGCGGCTTGATCGCGCCCCGGGCGGCCAGCTCGGTGAGCCGCTCGTGACAGTGCCGGACCAGCTTGGGGTTCTTGGTGTTGTACAGGCCCCAGTGCAGGCCGAGGATCGAGTAGTTCTTCACCAGGGCGTGGTTCAGGCCCGGGCTGGGAATCGTGCCGCTGGCGAAGCCGACGACGACGATCCGCCCCTCGAAGGCGACGGCCTTGGCGGACTGCGTGTAGGCCTCGCCGCCGACCGGGTCGTAGATCACGTCGGCGCCCCGGCCGCCGGTGGCCTCCTTGACGGCGGCGACGACGTCCTCGGAGTGCCGGTCGATCACGACGTCGCAGCCCAGCTCGCGGGCGACGGCCGCTTTCCCGGGGCCGCCGACGACACCGATGACGGTGGCGCCGGCGGCCTTCCCGAGCTGCACGGCCGCGCTGCCGACCCCTCCAGCGGCAGCGTGGACGAGCAGGGTCTCGCCGGCCTCCAGACCGGCCCGGCGGTGCAGACCGAACCACCCGGTCTGGTAGCCGATGTGCAGGGCCGCGGCCTCGGCGTCGTCCAGGGCGTCCGGCGCGGGCAGCAGGGCGGCGGCGTCCGCGACGGCGTACTCGGCGAAGCCGCCGTGGGGCAGCGCCGGGTTGGCGATCACCCGGCGGCCGTCCCCGGTCTCGCCGCAGATCTCCACGCCCGGGGTGAACGGCAGCGGCGGCCTGACCTGGTACTGGCCGCGGCACAGCAGGGCGTCCGGGAAGTTGACGTTGGCCGCCCGTACCTTCAGCAGGACCTGGCCGTCACCGGGCGTGGGCGGCTCCACGTCCTCGAGCTTCATCACCTCGCCCGGCTCGCCGTTCTCGTGCACTTGCCATGCCTGCATGCGGGGCCTCCACGGGGGACTGCTTCGTCTGACCGGGGTCGGTTCGCATACTAAGCGGTCGCTTGCTGATCAGGGAACAGTCTCCGGGAAAGTCCCGCGCGGAGGTCCGCCGTACGTCACGCGCCCTTCGGCCGTGCCCGCACGTGCATCCGCTCGCCCTGGGGTCCGAACAGGCTGAGGAACTCCACGGGCCCCTCCCCCGTCGACCCGAACCAGTGCGGCACCCGGGTGTCGAACTCGGCGGCCTCCCCCGCGGTGAGCACCACGTCGTGCTCGCCCAGCACCAGGCGCAGCTTCCCGGACAGCACGTACAGCCACTCGTAGCCCTCGTGCGTCCGCGGGTCCGGCTCCTGCCGGCGCCGGGGTTCCAGGACCTTGTAGGCCTGAAGGCCGCCGGGCTGGCGGGTGAGCGGCCAGTGGGTGCGGCCGCCCATCACGATCGGCTTGGCGCGCACGCGCGGATCACCGGCCGGCGGGGCGCCGACCAGCTCGTCCAGCGCCACCTGGTGGGCGCGCGCGATCGGCAGCAGCAGTTCCAGACTGGGTTTGCGCAGGCCGGACTCCAGCCGCGAGAGGGTGCTGACGGAGATGCCGGTGGTCTCGGACAGCGCCGCCAGGGTCACCTCCCGCTCCTTGCGCATCTGCCGCAGCCTGGGGCCCACGCCCGCGAGTACCTCGTCCGTCGTCATGGTGGTATTGCAGGTTCGGCAAAGTCGTTTGTCAATCCCGCAGGGCTCGGGCGACGCTCGGCAGCGGAGGTGGTCACATGACCGACACATACACGGTGGTCGTCGTCGGCGGGGGCGCGGCGGGTCTGTCCGCCGCGCTGGTGCTGGGGCGCGCCCGGCAGCGCACGCTGGTGGTCGACGCGGGCGAGCCGCGCAACGCGCCCGCCGCCCACATGCAGGGTTACCTGTCCCGGGACGGCATGCCGCCCGCCGAGTTCCTGACCCTCGGCCGGGAGGAGATCGCGCGCTACGGCGTGGACCTGGTGCGGGACCGGGTGGTGGACGTGGAGAAGGGTGAGGATTTCACCGTGGTGCTGGCCGGCGGCCGGACCGTACGTGCCCGGCGGCTGATCGTCGCCACGGGGCTGAAGGACGAGCTGCCCGAGGTCGACGGACTCGCGGAGCGGTTCGGGCGGGACGTGCTGCACTGCCCCTTCTGCCACGGCTGGGAGGTGCGCGACCAGCCGTTCGGCGTGCTGGCCACGACCGCGGCGAGTGTGCACCAGGCGCTGATGGTGTCCCAGTGGTCCAAGGACGTGCGGTTCTTCCTGCACACGGTCGCCGAGGAGGAGCTGTCCGACGTGGACCTGCGCCGGCTCGCCGCGGCCGGGGTGGAGGTGGTGCCCGGGGAGGTCGCGGGACTGGTGGTCGAGGACGACCGCCTCACCGGCGTGCGGCTCGCGGACGGCACGACCCACGCCCGGTCGGTGCTGTTCACCGCCCCGCGGGCGGTTCCGCAGACCGGCCTGCTCCAGCGGCTGGGTGCTCAGCTGCACGAGACGCCGTTCGGCGCGTACCCGGTGATCGACGCGACCGGCCTGACGACGGTGAAGGGCGTGTGGGCCGCGGGCAACGCGATCGGCTTCGCCGAGCAGGTCGTGCACGCGGCGAGCGGCGGATACCGGGCGGCGTCGGCGATCGTCGGGGACCTGCTGATGACCGACCTCGACGCGGCCGCGCAGGTGTAGAGGCACCGTCCGCGGTGCACCATGACTGCATGCTGCTGCACCGGCTGGCCCGAGTGTCCCAGGAGGTCGCCGCCACCTCGGCGCGGTCCCGCAAGACGGCCCTGCTCGCGGAGCTCTTCCGGGACGCCGAGCCCGAGGACGTGCCGATCGTCATCCCGTACCTGGCGGGACGGCTGCCGCAGGGGCGGATCGGCGTCGGCTGGAAGGTGCTGAGCCGCCCCGTCGGTCCGGCGACCGAGCCGGGCCTGACCGTGCGGGAGGTGGACGCCCGGCTGTCCGAGCTGGCCAAGGTGTCCGGGCCCGGCTCCCAGGCGGAACGGACCCGCCTGGTGGGCGAGTTGATGGGCGCGGCCACCGAGGACGAGCAGCGGTTCCTGCTCGGGCTGCTCACCGGAGAGGTCCGGCAGGGCGCGCTGGACGCGGTGGCGGTCGAGGGGCTGGCCCAGGCGACCGGGGCACCGTCGGCGGACGTACGCCGGGCCGTGATGCTCGCGGGTTCCCTCCAGGCGGTGGCGCAAGCGCTGCTCGCGGAGGGGCCGGGCTCCCTCGACCGCTTCCGCCTCACCGTCGGCCGCCCGGTGCTGCCGATGCTGGCGCACAGCGCCTCCTCGGTGGCCGAGGCGGTGGACAAGCTGGGCACCTGCGCGGTGGAGGAGAAGCTGGACGGCATCCGCGTCCAGGTGCACCGTGACGGCGACACCGTGCGGCTCTACACCCGCACCCTCGACGACATCACCGACCGCCTGCCCGAAGTCACGGCCGCGGCCCTTGCATTGCTGGGTGAGCGGTTCATCCTGGACGGCGAGGTGATCTCCTTCGACGAGGGCGGACGCCCCCGCTCGTTCCAGGAGACCGCCGGACGTGTCGGCTCCCGCACGGACGTGGCCACGGCCGCCCGCGCGGTGCCGGTCTCCCCCGTCTTCTTCGACGCGCTGTCCGTCGACGGCCACGACCTGCTCGACCTGCCCTTCGCCGAGCGGCACGCCGAGCTGGCCCGTCTGGTGCCCGAGCCGATGCGGGTGCGGCGCGCGCTGGTGTCCGGCCCGGACGACACGCCCGGCGCGGAGGAGTTCCTCGCCGCAACGCTGGAGCGCGGCCACGAGGGCGTCGTCCTCAAGGCGCTCGACGCCCCCTACAGCGCGGGCCGGCGCGGCGCGTCCTGGCTGAAGGTGAAGCCCGTCCACACCCTCGACCTGGTCGTCCTGGCCGCCGAGTGGGGCCACGGCCGCCGCGCCGGCAAGCTCTCCAACCTCCACCTGGGCGCCCGCACCGCCGACGGCGGCCTCGCCATGCTCGGCAAGACCTTCAAGGGCATGACCGACGCGATGCTCACCTGGCAGACCGAACGCCTCCAGCAGCTCGCCGTCGAGACCGACGACTACGTGGTGAGGGTCCGCCCCGAACTCGTCGTCGAGATCGCCTACGACGGACTCCAGCGCTCCACCCGCTACCCGGCCGGTGTCACCCTCCGCTTCGCCCGCGTGGTCCGCTACCGGGAGGACAAGCGGCCCGAGGACGCCGACACGGTCGAGACGCTGCTCGCGGCGCATCCGGAGGTGAAGCCGTGAAGCGCAGTGCCGGCCTGCTGCTCTTCCACCGCACCGACGAGCGCCTCGAGGTGCTGCTCGGCCACATGGGCGGGCCGTTCTTCGCCCGGCGCGACGCCGGGGCGTGGACCGTGATCAAGGGCGAGTACGACCCGGACGAGTCCGCCTGGGACGCCGCCCGCCGCGAGTTCCAGGAGGAACTGGGGCTGCCCCCGCCCGACGGTGAGGCCCTCGACCTGGGCGAGGTCCGGCAGACCAACGGCAAGATCGTCACGGCCTGGGCGGTCGAGGCGGACCTCGACCCGGCGACGATCACACCGGGCACCTTCAGCATGGAGTGGCCGCCGAGATCGGGACGGTTCCAGGAGTTCCCGGAGCTGGACCGGGTGGCCTGGTTCGGCCTCGACCGGGCCCGCGCGGTGATCGTCACGGCGCAGGCGGCGTTTCTCGACCGCCTGGCGGAGCACTCGCCCTGAGGAGACGCTCCCGCGTTGCGGTCCCCTCCGCCGCGCGGGAAGGTCGAGACACAGCCCGCTCCGAGGGAGGTCAGCCATGCCCATCGCAACGGTGAACCCGGCGAACGGCGAGACGCTCAAGACGTACGAGGCCATGGACGAGCAGGAGATCGAGCGCCGGCTCCAGCTCGCCGAGGCCACGTTCCGCACCTACCGGACGACGAGCTTCGACGAGCGGGCCCGGCTGCTGCACCGGGCCGCCGACCTCCTCGAAGAGGACCAGCAGGACATCGCCCGCGTGATGACCACCGAGATGGGCAAGCCGATCCAGCAGGCCCGGGCCGAGGCGGCGAAGTGCGCCAAGGCGATGCGCTGGTACGCCGACCACGCCGAGGAGCTGCTCGCCGACGAGGAACCCGCCGACGCCGACGTCAAGGACTCCGGCGCCTCCCGCGTGCGGGTCCGCTACCGGCCGCTCGGCCCGGTGCTGGCGGTGATGCCGTGGAACTTCCCGCTGTGGCAGGTGATCCGCTTCGCCGCGCCCGCGCTGATGGCGGGCAACGTGGGCCTGCTCAAGCACTCCTCGAACGTCCCGCAGACCGCCCTGTACATCGAGGACCTCTTCCACCGGGCGGGCTTCACCGAAGGCACCTTCCAGACCCTGCTGATCGGCTCCGCCGCGGTCGACGAGATCCTGCGCGACGAGCGGGTCAAGGCGGCCACGCTCACCGGCAGCGAACCCGCGGGCCGCGCGGTCGCCTCCACCGCCGGAGAGATGATCAAGAAGACGGTGCTGGAGCTGGGCGGCAGCGACCCGTTCGTCGTCATGCCGTCCGCCGACATCGACCGGGCCGCGAAGGTCGCGGTGACCGCCCGGGTGCAGAACACCGGGCAGTCCTGCATCGCCGCGAAGCGGTTCATCGTGCACACGGACGTCTACGACGCCTTCGCCGAGCGGTTCGCCGCGGGCATGAGGGCGCTGAAGGTCGGCGACCCCCTGTCCGACGACACCGAGGTCGGGCCGCTCTCCAGCGAGCAGGGACTGCGTGACCTGGAGGAACTGGTCGACGACGCGGTGCGCAGCGGGGCCGAGGTGCTGTGCGGTGGCGAACGGCCGGACGGCCCGGGCTGGTACTACACGCCGACGATCCTCGCCGGCATCACCCGCGAGATGCGCATCCACCGGGAGGAGGCGTTCGGTCCGGTCGCGACGCTGTACCGGGCGGCCGACCTGGACGAGGCGGTGCTGATCGCGAACGACTCGCCCTTCGGACTGAGTTCGAACGTGTGGACACGCGACGACGAAGAGGTCGACCGGTTCACACGCGATCTGGAGGCCGGCGGAGTGTTCTTCAACGGCATGACGGCGTCCCACCCGGCGTTCCCGTTCGGCGGTGTGAAGCGGTCCGGGTACGGGCGTGAGCTGTCCGGGCACGGAATCCGCGAGTTCTGCAACATCACCACTGTTTGGCATGGTGCGTGAGTGTTGCGGGGCTACGATCGCGTCTGTGAACCGCGAAGTGACTCTGCCTCTGATCGTCGACGACCGCGGGACCTTGCAGGTGGCCGCGGCGGATGTGAGCAAGCTCTTGCGGACGGTGGGGGGTCGGTGGGTGCGGCTCGTGGAAGGCGGGGAGTCGGGGCTGGACGAGGACACGGTCGCCGAGCTGGCCATCGAGCTGGCGAAGCTGGCCGATCGCATCGATGTGGCCTGCATCGCGCACAGCAGTGGGACGGCCACGTAGGTGCCGCGCGTGCGGCGCGCCGTGCTGTGCGGCGCGGTTCCCCGCGCCCCTAGGCGGTCGGCTCCCCCAGCGTCGACCAGAACCTCGCCTCGTACGTCTGCAGCAGGCGGCCGTATGCGTGGGCTCGTGTCTCGTCGAGGCGGCCGGCGTCCAGCCCCGCCCGCACCGCCTCCGTCGCCAGCCGGTCGAGGTCCGGCGACGGCTCGGCGAAGAAGTCGAAGAAGGCGCAGGCCTCGTCCGTGAAGCCGTACCGCTCGCGCAGCGCGGTCGCGATGGTCGCGCAATAGCCGCCCCACGCGGAGAAGTTGGCCGTGAGGGCCAGGACCACGTCCGCCGGTGAGGCGTTCAGGGCCAGCCAGGCCACGTAGGCCGGGTAGGTCTGACAGCCGGGCAGCGGAACGTAGGACGCCTCCCTTGCCTGGTCCACGCCGCATGCCCGGGCGAAGGCGGTCAGCCGCTCCCCCGCCAGGACTTCGCCCTGGGCGAGCGCCGTGAAGAACGCCGCGGCCTGCGGGTCCGTCATCGCGGAACGCTCCGCCAGGTGCTCGAACGCGCGGCGGTCCGCGGGAATCACCCGGGTCTGCTCCAGGGCGAGGGCGGCGAGGACCGAGCGGGGCGCCGTGCCGTCGGCGATCCGCGGCACGAGGGGGTTGGACCGCGGATCGGGGGCGAGGCGGGCGGTGGTCTTCGTCAGCAGGTCCCGGGCCGGGTGCGTCATCGCGTCCTCCGTCATCCAAGTGTCGCAACGAGCCTTGCACGTCCTCCCCGGTACGGAGTAGCCCGGCGCGAAGTCGCGGTGCCGACGGGTGATCGTGGGGTGACCACCCCTAGGGCCTGTGGTTTGGATCAGGTCGGCCGGGAGTGACTGCGCCTCTCGGCCGACCCGAGCGGGGTGTGGTGCGTGCAGATGCAAGGCGGAGGAGGGCGTCAACGCGGAGCGTTGACAACCGACGACAACGCGGCAGATGCGCGTGCCACGCCCCGCGACGCCGGCATGATCCAAACGACAGGCCCTAGTGGTGAACCACCTTCTGGCCGGGGGGCGAGCGCCTTCCGGAAGGCGAAAGCAGGCATGGTTCATGGCGACTTTGTGCAGACCCGCGGTGTCCGTCCCGGAGTACGTGATCACGATGGAGGAGACGCTGGAGCTGGCGCGCCGGCGCCACGCCGACCACCCGCAACTGCCGCTCGCCCTCCGGCTGATCGAGAACACCGGTGTGCGCACGCGACACATCGTGCAGCCCATCGAGGAAACGCTGAAGCACCCCGGGTTCGAGGACCGCAACAAGCTCTACGAGGCCGAGGCCAAGGCCCGCGTGCCCGCGGTCGTGCAGCGGGCACTCGACGACGCCGAGCTGCTCACCACCGAGGTGGACCTGATCATCTACGTGTCGTGCACGGGCTTCATGATGCCCTCGCTCACGGCCTGGCTGATCAACGAGATGGGTTTCGAACCGACCACCCGTCAGCTGCCGGTGGCCCAGCTGGGATGCGCGGCCGGCGGTGCGGCGATCAACCGGGCCCACGACTTCTGCACGGCGTATCCCGAGGCCAACGTGCTGATCGTGGCGTGCGAGTTCTGCTCGCTGTGCTACCAGCCCACCGACATCGGTGTCGGCTCGCTGCTGTCGAACGGGCTGTTCGGTGACGGCATCGCCGCAGCCGTGGTCCGCGGCCGGGGCGGTGAAGGAGTCCTCCTGGAGCGCAACGGCTCGTACCTGATCCCCAAGACCGAGGAGTGGATCATGTACGACGTGCGGGCGACCGGCTTCCACTTCCTGCTGGACAAGCGGGTGCCGGGCACGATGGAGCCGCTCGCCCCGGTGCTGAAGGACTTGGCCGGTGACCACGGCTGGGACGCCACCGACCTGGACTTCTACATCGTCCACGCGGGCGGGCCGCGCATCCTGGACGACCTCAGCACCTTCCTGCACGTCGACCCGCACGCCTTCCGCTTCAGCCGGGCCACGCTCACCGAGTACGGCAACATCGCCAGCGCCGTGGTCCTGGACGCCCTGCGCCGGCTGTTCGACGAGGGCCGCCCCGAGGACCGGGCGCGCGGACTGCTCGCCGGGTTCGGACCCGGCATCACCGCCGAGATGGCCCTGGGCCGCTGGCGCAGCGCGGACGAGACGATGTGACATGAGCGAAGAGACGATCAGCGGGAACCGTCCCCCGGCCCGGGAGCGGCCGGCGTCCGCCCCGCCCGGCGCGGACGTCGGCCCGCTGTGCGAGCCGGGGGACGCGGGCCCGCCCACTCGCGTTGGGCTGCCCGACGGCGACGGCTGGGCATGGCTGGTCACCCGGCACGACGATGTGCGGGCGGTGGCCGACGACCCGCGCTTCAGCCGCGTGGCCGTCACCGGCCGACGGGCCGGCCGGCCGGCCCCGCACCCTGTAGGGGCAGGTGGCGCGGCGGGCTTCCCGGACACGCCGGACCACATCCGTCTGCGGCGCGGGGTGGCCGCCGTGTTCAGTGCGAGCGGGGTGGAGCGCAGGCGTGAGCGGTGCGGCCGCATGCTGGGCGAGCTGGTGGAGGAGATGCTCCAGGACGGCCCGCCGGCCGATCTGACGGAGGCCGTGCTGGGCCCGTTCCCCGTCGCGGTGATCTGCGAGCTGATGGGTGTCCCGCCGGCCGACCGGCAGGGCATGCACGCCTGGACGCGGCAGATCCTGTCCTCCTCGCACGGCGCCGACGCGGGCGAGCGGGCCAGGAAGGAGATGGCCGCCTACTTCTCCGATCTGATCGGTCTGCGGGAGGGCAGCACCGGCGAGGACGTCGCCTCCCTGCTGGGCGCCGCCCTCGGCCGCGCGGAGCTCACCCTGGACGAGGCGACCGGATGCGCGGTGGGCCTCCAGGTCGGCGGCGAGGCGGTCACCCACATGAGCAGTCGGCTGTTCCGCCTGCTGCTGAGCCGCCCCGAGCTGGCCGAACGCCTGCGCGCCGAGCCGGGGATCCGTCCCCGGGCCGTCGACGAACTGCTGCGCCGGATCTGCCGGGACGACCCGAACGGGCCGAGACGGATCGCCCTGGAGGACGTGGAGATCGGCGGTGTCCGCGTCCGAGCCGGCGAGGTGGTCCAGGTGTCGTACGCGGCCGCGAACCACGACCCGGTCGTCTTCCCGGACCCGGAGGCGCTCGACGTCGATCGCGCCCCGAACCCGCACCTCACCTTCGGCTCCGGCCCGCACCACTGCCCCGGCGGCGCGTTGGCCCGGATGGAGCTGGAGCTCCTGGCCGACGCGCTCCTCGACGGGGTGCCGGGCCTGCGGCTCGCGGTCCCGGCCGAGGCGGTGTCCCCCGGGAGGAACACTCCGGTCGGCGGGCCCGAGGCCCTGCCCGTGACGTGGTGAGCGGGCGATGACGGCGACCGACGGGTTGTTCGTCCCGCCGGGCCACGGCCGGGTGATGGCGGCCCCCGCCCACCACGTCACCTTCAAGGTGACCGGCGCGCACTCCCGGACGGCGTCCACCTTCGAGGTGGTGGTGCCGCCGGGCTTCGACGTCGGCGCCCATGTGCACACCCGCAGCGAGGAGTTGTTCTACGTCCTCGAGGGCGAGCTGGACGTCCTCGCCTTCGAGCCGCGGGTGCGCACTCCCGACCACTGGCAGCGGTGGGAGTCCCGGTCGGGGGACCGCGTGGTGCGGGCGACACCGGGCACGGTGATCGCCGTGCCGCCGGGTTGTCCGCACGCGTTCGCCAACCCGACGGACGAGCCCGCGAAGATGTTCTTCCAGGCGAGCCCGCCGCCGGACCACGAGCGGTACTTCGAGGAGCTGCTGGAGATCCTCGGCGGCGGGGGCCCGCCGGACCACGCCGCGATCGAGGAACTGCGGGCGCGGTACGACATCGAGCAGCTGACGCCGCTCAGGCACCGTTAGCGGATCGGCACACCGGCCAGGGTGCGGGCGATGACCAGGCGCTGGATCTCGCTCGTGCCCTCGAAGATGGTGTAGATGGCCGCGTCCCTGTGCATCCGCTCGACCGGGTACTCGCGGGTGTAGCCGTTGCCGCCGAGGATCTGTATCGCCTGGGCCGTGACCTTCTTGGCCGTCTCGCTCGCGAACAGCTTGGACATCGAGCCCTCGGCCGCGGTGAACGGCTTGCCGTTGATGGCCATCCAGGAGGCGCGCCAGACCAGCAGCCGGGCCGCGTCGATCGAGGTGCGCATGTCCGCGAGCTGGAACGCCACGCCCTGGTTGTCGATGATCGGCCGTCCGAACTGCTGCCGGGTCGTGGCGTAGTCGAGGGCGACCTCGTAGGCGGCGCGGGCGGTGCCGACCGCCATGGCGCCGACGGCCGGGCGGGAGGCCTCGAAGGTGGCCATGGCGGCGTTCTTCACGCGCTCCCCGCCCTGCCTGGCCTTCTCCCGCGCGCGGGCCAGGCGTTCGTCCAGCTTCTCCTTGCCGCCGAGCAGGCAGGAGCCGGGGACGCGCACGTTGTCGAGGACGACCTCGGCGGTGTGGGAGGCGCGGATGCCGTGCTTCTTGAACTTCTGGCCCTGGGACAGTCCCTCGGTGCCCGGCGGCACGATGAAGGAGGCGTGGCCCTTGGAGCCCAGCTCGGGGTCGACGACCGCGACGACGACGTGGACGTTGGCGATGCCGCCGTTGGTCGCCCAGGTCTTGGTGCCGTTGAGCACCCATTCGTCCTTGGCCTCGTCGTAGACGGCCCGGGTGCGCATGGAGGCCACGTCGGAGCCGGCGTCGGGCTCGGAGGAGCAGAAGGCCGCGACCTTGACATCGTTGGCGTCGCCGTACATCTGCGGGATCCAGGTGCCGATCTGCTCCTCGGTGCCGTTGGCGAGGACGCCCACGGCGGCGAGGCCGGTGCCGACGATCGACAGGGCGATGCCCGCGTCGCCCCAGAAGAGCTCCTCCATCGCCATGGGGATGCCGAGGCCGGTGGAGTCGAAGTACTGCTGGGCGTAGAAGTCCAGAGAGTAGATGCCGACCTTGGCGGCCTCCTGGATGACCGGCCAGGGAGTCTCCTCACGCTCGTCCCATTCGGCGGCCGCGGGCCGGATCACGTCGGCGGCGAAGCCGTGGAGCCAGTCGCGGACCTCCTTCTGTTCGTCGTTGAGCTCCATGGTGAACTCGGCCATGTCGTCCCCTCCAGCGGCGCACGTGCATGTTACTTGCGGTAACACCAGTCTGTTACCGGCGGGTAGGAGAAGTCAACTCCTACCGACCGGTCGGCACCCGTTCGGTGTCCTGAGCATGCTTCAGTGTTAGTTTGCGCAGGCGTCAGCGAAACACCACGGGTGGGGAGAGCACATGGACACCACACAGCGGACCGATCAGCAAAGGTCCGCCGACCGCCGTCGGCGTGAGCTGCTGGAAGCCGCCGACCGAGTGGTGCTGCGTGACGGCCCGCAGGCCTCCATGAACGCGATCGCGGCGGAGGCCGGCATCACCAAGCCGATCCTCTACCGGCACTTCGGCGACAAGGGCGGACTTTACGCGGCCCTTGCCAAACGGCACACGGACGCGCTGCTGGATTCGCTGCGGGCGGCACTGGACGCACCGGCGGACCGGCGGGAACGGGTCGAGGCGACGCTGGGGACGTACCTCGCGGCGATCGAGGCGCGGCCCCAGGTGTACCGGTTCCTGATGCACCCGGCGGAGGGGAGCCAGCCGGGGGATCAGGGATTCGACGTCGGCAAGCACAGTGCGCCATTGCTGCGGCGGATGGGCGAGGAACTGGCGCAGGTCATCGAGGAGCGGCTGGACCTCGGTCCGGGCGGGCAGCAGCTGGCGCGGGTGTGGGGGCACGGGATCGTCGGCATGATGCATGCCGCCGGGGACTGGTGGTTGGGGGAACGGCCGTGTTCTCGGGTGGAGTTGGTGCGGAGTTTGGCCGACCTGTTGTGGGGGCGGCTTGCGGCTGCGGGGGATCGGGTGGGGGGCCCGGGGTTCTGACCGTTGCGGTCCGACTGACCGCCGGTGGGGGTTGTTCGCGCAGTTCCCCGCGCCCCTGAGGAGTCACCCCACCGGGCGCCATGAGGCCCTGGCCACTTGCCGCATCAGTCTGCGGTGGCGCCAGCCGCTCAGGTGGTCCGCGTAGATGCGGCCCTCCACGTGGTCGCATTCGTGTTGCAGGCAGCGGGCGAAGAAGCCCGTGCCGTGGACGGTGACGGGTTCTCCCGTCATCGTGAAACCCTCCACCACCGCGTGGTCGTACCGCTCCGTGCCCGCTTCCAGGCCCGGCAGGGACAGGCAGCCCTCCGGGCCCCGGATCACCACGCCGTCCTTTTCGGTCAGCCGGGGGTTGATCACATGCCCCACGTGGCGGACGTCCTCGTCGTCCGGGCAGTCGTAGACGAAGACCCGCAGCGGCTCGCCGACCTGGTTCGCGGCCAGCCCGACGCCCCGGGCGGCGTACATGGTGGCGAACAAGTCCTCGACGAGCCGGGCCAGTTCGGGGCCAAAGTCGGTGACCTCGGCACAGGGTGCGTGCAGGAGCGGGTCGCCGTGCAGAGTGAGGGGTCTCACGCGGCCGTGGGCGCCGGGGATGGAGCTGTGTCGCATGGCGGCAAGAGTAAGGTCCTGTCGGTCCGCGCCTTCCACACGAGTTCGCCACAGTGCCGCGGTTCGGGAGTGCGAATGGATCTCGATAGGCTGAGGTCCACACCACGTGGCCGTCAGGCTTCAAGGCGCGGCGCGTACGCAAGGAGGATCGAGAACTGATGGCAGGCAACTCGGACCCGCTCTCGCCGCGGGCCAAGCTGGCCGTGACCGCGGGCAAGGCGGTCGCGGCGGCATCGCGCGCCGCAGGGCGCGGCAGCGGATCGGTGATCGGCGGCCGGGTCGCGCTCAAACTCGACCCCGACCTCCTGGCCCGGCTCGCGCAGAACCTGGACGTGACCCTGGTCTCCGCGACGAACGGCAAGACCACCACCACCCGGCTCATCGCCGAGGCCCTGCGCGCGGCGGGGCCGGTCGTCTCCAACGCGCTCGGCGCCAACATGCCGGCCGGCATCACCTCGGCCCTCGCGGGCAGCTCGGACGCCCGCTACGGCGTCATCGAGGTCGACGAGAAGTACCTCGCGGGCGTGGCCCGGGACACCGCCCCGAAGTGCATCGCCCTGCTCAACCTCTCGCGCGACCAGCTCGACCGTGCCGCCGAGACCCGCATGCTCGCCGAGAACTGGCGGGAGGGGCTCGCGGGCTCCAAGGCCGTGGTCGTGGCCAACTGCGACGACCCGCTGGTGGTGTGGGCGGCGTCGTCCTCCCCCAATGTGATCTGGGTCGCGGCCGGGCAGATGTGGAAGGACGACGCCTGGTCCTGCCCGTCCTGCGGCGGCGTGATGCAGCGCCCCGGCGACGACTGGTTCTGCGGCGAGTGCGGCTTCCGCCGTCCCACGCCCAGTTGGGCCCTCTCGGGCGACCACGTCCTCGACCCGCACGGCTCGGCCTGGCCGATCCACCTCCAGCTGCCCGGCCGTGCCAACAAGGCCAACGCCGCCTCCTCGGCCGCCGTGGCCGCCGTGTTCGGGGTGCCGCCGCAGGTCGCGCTGGAGCGCATGTACCAGGTGCAGGCGGTGGCCGGACGCTACGACGTCGTCCAGTTCCAGGGCCGCGACCTCAGGCTGCTGCTCGCGAAGAACCCGGCCGGCTGGCTGGAGACGTTCTCGCTCATCGACCCGCCGCCCACCCCGGTCATCCTCTCCGTGAACGCCCGCGGAGCCGACGGCACCGACACCTCCTGGCTGTGGGACGTCGACTACACGCGCCTGACCGGCCACCCGATCTGCGTGGTGGGCGACCGCCGGCTGGACCTGGCGGTGCGCCTGGAGGTCGCCGACCAGCACTTCCAGGTCTACGAGAACCTCGACCAGGCCGTGGCCGCGTGCCCGCCCGGCCGCATCGAGGTCATCGCCAACTACACGGCGTTCCAGGACCTGCGCCGCCGCGTCGGCAACTGAGCACGAGACGTCAGGGGACTTTTGTGAGCGACAACCAACTGCGCATCGTCTGGATCTATCCCGACCTGCTCAGCACCTACGGCGACCAGGGCAACGTGCTCGTCGTGGAGCGCCGCGCCCGGCAGCGCCGCCTGGACGTGGCCCGGCTGGACGTGCGCAGCGACCAGCCGATCCCGACCTCCGGCGACATCTACCTGATCGGCGGCGGTGAGGACCGGCCGCAGCGGCTCGCCGCCGAGCGGCTGCGCCGGGACGGCGGACTGACCCGGGCCGTGGAGAACGGCGCGATCGTGTTCTCCGTGTGCGCCGGCTACCAGATCCTCGGCCACGAGTTCATCAACGACCTCGGCCAGCGCGAGCCCGGCCTCGGGCTGCTGGACGTGGTGTCGACGCGCGGCGAGGGTGCCCGCTGTGTCGGTGACGTGCTGGGCGACGTCGACGCGCGGCTCGGCCTGCCCCCGCTGACCGGCTTCGAGAACCACCAGGGCGTCACCCACCTCGGCCCCACCGCCCGCCCGCTCGCCCGGGTGCGCTTCGGCAACGGCAACGGCACGGGCGACGGCACGGAGGGCGCGTACAACGACACCGTCTTCGGCACGTACATGCACGGACCGGTGCTCGCCCGCAACCCGCTGATCGCGGACCTGATGCTGAAGCTGGCCCTCGACGTCAACGCGCTGCCGCCGACCGACGACCGCTGGTACGAGGCCCTGCGCAACGAACGCATCGCCGCTGCTCAGCAGCCTGCGTGAGCGCAGCGCCGCAGCATGTGCGCGGCACGCGTCAACCTGCTGGTCAACAGCCCGTCTGACGGCACATCCGCACAGGTGAGCGGGGTCGTCCAGCAGGCGGACGCGTGCTTCGGTCCGGCCCCTCGGTGCCGCTAGGGTGGCGGGGATTCCAGCCGGACAAGGTGGTCCGGCCCCCGGCCCACGTGGAGAAGGTATTCGGGCTATGCGCATTGGTGTCCTCACGTCCGGCGGCGACTGCCCCGGCCTGAACGCCGTCATCCGGTCCGTCGTGCACCGCGCCGTCGTCGACCACGGCGACGAGGTCATCGGCTTCCGGGACGGCTGGAAGGGCCTCCTGGAGTGCGACTACCTCAAGCTCGACCTCGACGCGGTGGGCGGCATCCTCGCCCGCGGCGGCACGATCCTCGGGTCCTCCCGGGTCCAGCCCTCCCATCTGCGGGACGGTGTGGAGCGGGCCAGGGGCCATGTCGAGGAGCTCGGCCTCGACGCGATCATCCCGATCGGCGGCGAGGGCACGCTCAAGGCGGCGCGGCTGATGTCGGACAGCGGCCTGCCCGTCGTGGGCGTGCCGAAGACCATCGACAACGACATCGCGGTCACGGACGTGACCTTCGGCTTCGACACGGCCGTCGGGGTGGCGACCGAGGCGCTGGACCGTCTGAAGACCACGGCCGAGTCCCACCAGCGGGTCCTGGTGGTCGAGGTCATGGGCCGGCACACCGGCTGGATCGCGCTGCACTCCGGGATGGCGGCCGGTGCGCACGCCATCGTCGTGCCCGAGCGGCCCTTCGACATAGAGGAGCTGACCCGCCGGGTCGGTGAGCGGTTCGCGGCGGGCAAGCGCTTCGCGATCGTCGTGGCGGCCGAGGGGGCGAAGCCCAAGGCCGGGACCATGGAGTTCGACGAGGGCGGCAAGGACATCTACGGGCACGAGCGGTTCGCCGGGATCGCCCGGCAGCTGTCCGTGGAGCTGGAGGGGCGGCTCGGGAAGGAAGCCCGGCCGGTGATCCTCGGACATGTGCAGCGGGGCGGGACGCCGACCGCCTACGACCGGGTGCTGGCGACGCGCTTCGGGTGGCACGCGGTGGAGGCGGTGCACCGGGGGGAGTTCGGGCAGATGACGGCACTGCGCGGCACGGACATCGTGATGGTGCCGTTGGCTGAGGCCGTGGAGACGCTGAAGACGGTGCCGGATGAGCGATACGCCGAGGCGGAGACCGTTCTCTGAGGTTGCGTCGCCGTAGTCGGCCGGGTGCGGGAGATGTGCGGCCGTTCACGCCCACGCGGCACAGCCGCAGATCAAACACAGCCCCGCGCCCCTGAAGTTCGCCCCCGGTCACTTGTGCGGCCGGGGGCGGTTCTACTCTTGTGGGCGGACAGATGGCTGCACACCCCCACGAAACAGGAGCCGGCGGAATGGATCACAGCGGGCACGGCATGACCATGGATCTGCCGGCGTTCACGCTGGGACGAGGTCTTCAGTGGTCGGCGGACCCGTTCTTCCTCGTCGCCTGCCTGGTGGGGCTGGCCCTGTACGGGTGGGGTGTCGTGCGGCTCGTCCGGCGCGGGGACAAGTGGCCCGTGGGGCGGACGGTCGCCTACGTCCTGGGTGTGCTGAGCGTCATGCTCATGATGTGCACCCAGCTGAACGACTACGGCATGGTCATGTTCAGTGTGCACATGGTGCAGCACATGGTCATCAGCATGGTGTCGCCCATCCTCGTCCTGCTCGGGGCGCCGATCACGCTGGCGCTCCGGGCGCTGCCGACCGCCGGGCGGGGCCGCAAGGGTCCCCGGGAGCTGCTGCTGATGTTCCTGCACAGCCGCTACATGCGGGTCATCACGCACCCGGCGTTCACGATCCCGCTGTTCATCGCGAGCCTGTACGGGCTGTACTTCACCCCGATCTTCGACACCCTGATGGGGTCCAAGGCGGGCCACATCGCGATGATGGTGCACTTCCTCGCCGTCGGCCTGGTGTTCTTCTGGCCGATCATGGGCGTGGACCCGGGGCCGCACCGCCCGGGCTATCTGATGCGGATGCTGGAGCTGTTCGCGGGCATGCCGTTCCACGCGTTCTTCGGGATCGCCTTGATGATGGCGTCCGAGCCGATGGTCGAGACGTTCAAGAACCCGCCCGGCTCGCTCGGCATCGAGGCGCTGTCGGATCAGAACGCGGCGGGCGGCATCGCCTGGGCGTTCAGCGAGATCCCCTCCGTGCTGGTGCTGGTCGCCCTGCTGTTCCAGTGGTACGCCTCCGACCAGCGCCAGGCCAGGCGTGAGGACCGGGCCGCCGACCGCGACGGGGACAAGGAACTCGAGGCGTACAACGCCTATCTGGCCTCACTGAACACGCAGGGGCGCTGAACACCGCCCGGGTACGGGCCGTGCGCGCCGGGCGTCCGCCGGGCACCATGGAGGGACCGAACCATGAGGAGGGTGTTGCGATGCCCGGTTCCACGAACGGTTCCAACTCGACGAAGACCATGGGAGTGCTCACCGTGGGCGGGCTGGTCGCGGTGACGGCCTACACGGTGGCGCTCGGCAGCAACGGCTGGCTGTGGTTCGGCTGGGTCGTGCTGGGTCTGATCACGCTGGGACTGGTGGTCACCACGCGCAGCACCTGAGGGCTCACTCCCGGGGCAGCCGGCCCGCCGAGTGCACACCCGGCTGGTACTTCGGGAGCCTCACGGTGATCTTCATGCCCGCGCCCGCGGCCGTCTCGATGACGAGGCCGTGGTCGTCGCCGTAGACCTGGCGCAGCCGGTCGTCGACGTTGGACAGGCCGATGCCGCCCGAGGGGCTGACCTCGCGGGCGAGGATGCGGCGCAGCAGTCCGGGGTCCATGCCGGCGCCGTCGTCCTCGATGACGACGAGCGCCTCGGCGCCCGTGTCCTGGGCGGTGATCTGGATGTGGCACTTGCCGGAGGGCACGGCCTTGCCCTCCAGGCCGTGCTTGACGGCGTTCTCGACGAGCGGCTGAAGGCACAGGAAGGGCAGGGTCACCGGCAGCACCTCCGGCGCTATCTGGAGGGTCACGGACAGGCGGTCGCCGAAGCGTGCCCGCACCAGGGCCAGGTAGTGGTCGATGGCGTGCAGTTCCTCGGCGAGCGTGGTGAAGTCGCCGTGCCGGCGGAACGAGTAGCGGGTGAAGTCGGCGAACTCCAGCAGCAGCTCGCGGGCGCGCTCGGGGTCGGTGCGGACGAACGAGGCGATCACCGCGAGCGAGTTGAAGATGAAGTGCGGGGAGATCTGCGCACGCAGGGCCTTGATCTCGGCCTCGATCAGCCGGGTGCGGGACTGGTCGAGATCGGCCAGTTCCAGCTGGACGGAGACCCAGCGGGCGACCTCGCCGGCGGCCCGGACGAGGACGGCCGACTCGCGGGGCGCGCAGGCGACGAGGGCGCCGTGCACCCGGTCGTCGACGGTGAGCGGTGCGACGACCGCCCAGCGCACGGAGCAGTCGAGGCTGTCGCAGGTGAGCCGGAAGGCCTCGCCGCGGCCGGTCTCCAGGGAGCCGGCGAGGCGCTCCATGATCTCGGTGCGGTGGTGGGCGCCGTCGCCGTCCCAGACGAGCACCTGCTCGCGGTCGGTGAGGCAGAGGGCGTCCGTGCCGAGCAGCGAGCGCAGCTTGCGGGCCGATTTGCGGGCGGTCTCCTCGGTCAGGCCGGCCCGCAGCGGGGGCGCGGCCAGGGAGGCGGTGTGCAGGGTCTCGAAGGTGGCGTGCTCGACGGGGGTGCCCAGTCCGGCGAGGCTCTTGGCGCGGGCGGTGCGGCGGCCGATCCAGACCCCCAGGGCCAGCACCGGGAGCACGGCGACGCACAGGCCCGCCAGGAAGCCGCTCATGCCGTCACCTCCGTGCGCAGTTCCTCGGGCAGGTGGAAGCGGGCCAGGACGGCGGCGGTGCCGGGCGGGACCCGGCCCGGGGTGGCCAGGGAGACCAGGATCATGGTCAGGAAGCCCAGCGGCACCGACCACAGGGCGGGCCAGGCGAGCAGGGCGTGCGCGGCGGCGCCTTCGCCGGGGTAGCCCGCCATGGTGGCGGCCACGGCGAGCAGGGCCGAGCCGCCGCCGACCAGCATCCCGGCGGCGGCTCCGGGTGGGGTGAGGCGGCGCCACCAGATGCCGAGGACGAGCAGCGGGCAGAACGAGGACGCCGAGACGGCGAAGGCGAGCCCGACGGCGTCGGCGACCGGGAGCCCGCCGACCAGGACGCTCGCCGCGAGTGGCACGGCCATGGCGAGAACCGTCCCGAGCCGGAAGTGCCGTACGCCCCGGGAGGGCAGGACGTCCTGGGTGAGGACGCCCGCGACCGCCATGGTCAGGCCCGAGGCCGTGGACAGGAACGCGGCGAAGGCGCCCCCGGCGACCAGGGCGCCCAGCAGGTCGCCGCCCACTCCCCCGATCATCCGGTCGGGCAGCAGCAGCACGGCGGCGTCCGGGTCGCCGGTGAGGGTGAGCTCGGGGGCGTAGAGGCGGCCGAGCGCGCCGTAGAGGGGCGGCAGGAGGTAGAAGGCGCCGATCAGGCCGAGGACCGCGACGGTGGTGCGGCGGGCGGCCACGCCGTGCGGGCTGGTGTAGAAGCGGACCACGACGTGCGGCAGGCCCATGGTGCCGAGGAACGTGGCGAGGATCAGCCCGTACGTGGCGTACAGCGGGCGCTCCTCACGGCTCTCGGCCTGGGACGGGGACAGGTCGCCGCCGCCGCTGCGCTCGGCCCCGGGGACGGGGGCGCCCGCGGCGAAGGTGAGACGGGTGCCGCCTTCGATGTGGTGGGTGCCGGCCGGGAGGTGGAGACGGGTGCCGGTGTGCGTCCGGCCGTCGACGGTGCCGGTCACGGTGACCGTCAGGGGCCGGTCCAGCTTCAGGTCGATGCCGTCGTCCACGTGGACGGCGCGCTGCTCGCGGAAGGTGGCCGGTTCGTCGAAGGCGTGCCGCGGGGCGCCGTCGCCCTGCCAGGTGAGGACCAGGAAGAGGGCGGGGACGAGCAGGGCGGTGAGCTTGAGCCAGTACTGGAAGGCCTGCACGAAGGTGATGCTGCGCATGCCTCCGGCGGCGACGATGGCGGTGACGACGACGGCGACGATCACCCCGCCGAGCCAGTCGGGTGCCCCGGTCAGCACGGTCAGGGTCAGTCCGGCGCCCTGGAGCTGGGGCAGCAGGTACAGCCAGCCGACCCCGACGACGAAGGCGCCGGCCAGTCGCCGCACGGCCGCGGAGGCGAGGCGGGCCTCGGCGAAGTCGGGGAGGGTGTAGGCGCCGGAGCGGCGCAGCGGGGCGGCGACGAACAGCAGCAGGACCAGGTAGCCGGCGGTGTAACCGACCGGGTACCAGAGCATGTCGGGGCCCTGGACCAGGACGAGGCCCGCTATGCCGAGGAAGGAGGCGGCGGAGAGGTACTCCCCGCTGATGGCGGCGGCGTTCAGGCGCGGGCCGACGGTGCGGGAGGCGACGTAGAAGTCGGAGGTGGTGCGGGAGATGCGCAGGCCGAAGGCGCCGACGAGGATCGTCGCGACGACGACCAGGGCGACGGCGGGGATGGCGTAGCCGGAGTTCATGGGCGCGGTTTCAGCGGTCTTCCACGAGGCGTACGAAGTCGCGTTCGTTGCGCTCGGCGCGGCGGACGTACCAGCGGGCGAGCAGGACCAGGGGGGCGTAGAGGCCGAAGCCGAGGACGGCCCACTCCAGGCGGCGGGCGTCGGGCATCGCCGCGAACAGCAGCGGGAGCGGGCCGACCAGCAGGCCGAGGACGGCGAACACGGTGAGGGCGGCGCGCAGTTGGGTGCGCATCAGGGAGCGGACATAGGTGTGGCCGAGGGTGGTCTGCTCGTCGATCTCGGTGCGCGGACGGTAGTGGCCGGAGGCCTGGGGGTACCTCCCGCGCGAGCGGAGCCGAGTGTGGGGGACGGTGCGGCGGGGCGGGCCGGTGACGACGACGCGGCGTTCGGTGTGGTCCTGGGGCACCGTCAGGGCCTCCTCATGAGCAGGTCGCGCAGTTCGCGCGTGTGGCGCCGGCTGACCTGGAGTTCCTCGGAGCCGACGAGGACGCTGACGGTGCCCGCGTCGAGGCGGAGTTCGCCGATGTGGCGCAGGGCGACGAGGTGGCGGCGGTGGATGCGGACGAAGCCGCGGATGCGCCAGCGCTCCTCCAGGGTGGACAGCGGGATGCGCACCAGGTGGCTGCCCTTGTCGGTGTGCAGGCGGGCGTAGTCGCCCTGGGCCTCGACGTGGGTGATGTCGTCGACGGCGACGAAACGGGTCACGCCGCCGAGCTCGACGGGTATGTGGTCCGGGTCCGGTTCGTGCACGGGGATGCGCGGGGCGGCGCCGCGCAGTTCGGCGGCCCGGCGTACGGCCTCGGCCAGGCGCTCCTTGCGGACGGGCTTGAGGACGTAGTCGACGGCCTTGAGGTCGAAGGCCTGCACGGCGAAGTCCTCGTGGGCGGTGACGAACACGATGAGCGGCGGCCGGGCGAAGCCGGTGAGCAGCCGGGCGAGGTCGAGGCCGTCGAGGCCGGGCATCTGGATGTCGAGGAAGACGACGTCGATGGTCTCGGGCCCGTCCGGGCCGGACTCCAGGGCGCGGTTCATGCGGCGCAGCGCCTCGGTGGCGTCGCCGGCGCCCTCGGCGCTGGCGATGCGGGGGTCGGCGTGCAGGAGGTAGAGCAGCTCCTCCAGGGAGGGGCGTTCGTCGTCGACAGCCAGGGCGCGCAGCATGAACGTGGAGTGTAGGGGCGATCCCCGCCGTGCGGACACGTGGATACAGTGCCCGCATGAACAGCAGGTCGTCCACGCCGTCCGACGAACTCGACCGGAAGATCATCACCGCGCTGATGGCGAACGCGAGGACGTCGTTCGCGGAGATCGGCACGGCGATCGGGCTGTCGGCCACGGCGGTCAAGCGGCGGGTCGACCGGCTGCGTGAGACGGGTGTGATCACCGGGTTCTCCGCGACGGTGAAGCCGTCGGCGCTGGGCTGGCGCACGGAGGCCTATGTCGAGGTGTACTGCGAGGGCGCCGCCCCGCCGCGGCGGCTGGCTGAGGTCGTGCGCGACTACCCGGAGATCACCGCCGGGATGACGGTGACCGGTGGCGCGGACGCGCTGCTGCATGTGCGGGCCCGGGACGTGGAGCACTTCGAGGAGGTGCTGGAGCGGATCCGGCAGGAGCCGTTCATCCGGAAGACGATCAGCGTGATGGTGCTGTCGCATCTGCTTCCGGAGAGTCCGGAGGCCGGGGCGAGCCATCCGGCTCCCGAGGGCGCGCCGAGCGGCGCAGCACACGTGCGCTGAGCGGCCGCAAGACGCAGCGTTCCTGCGCGGACGCGCAATCTTTGTTCCTTGTCGGGCACCACCGTTAGTTCCTACCGTTGTGTCAACATCCCGTCACACACCGTGAGGAAGCGGAGGGACCCCTCTGTGCCCGACTCCCGTGTGCCGCGCCGGCGGCGCTACCTCGTCTGCGAACCCAGACACTTCGCCGTGCAGTACGCGATCAACCCGTGGATGCGTCCCGGCGAGCCCGTCGACGTGATCCGCGCCCTGGACCAGTGGCAGGCGCTGGTCGACGCCTACCGTGTCCACGGCCATACCGTGGACAGTGTGAAACCCGTTCCCGGTCTGCCCGACATGGTCTTCGCCGCGAACGCGGCGGTCGTCGTCGACGGCCGCGTCTTCGGCTCCCTCTTCCACGCGCCCGAGCGCCGTCCCGAGTCCGTGCCGTACGAGGCGTGGTTCAAGACGGAGGGCTACGAGGTGTACCACCCCGAGTCGGTGTGCGAGGGCGAGGGCGATCTCGTGCCGGCCGGGCGCTGGATCCTGGCCGGGACGGGCTTTCGTACGACCCGGGCGGCCCACAGCGAGGCGCAGGAGTACTTCGGGACGCCGGTGATCGGCCTGACGCTGGTGGATCCGTACTTCTACCACCTGGACACGGCGTTGTTCGTCCTCGACGACGAGCGCGACGGGAACATCGCCTACTACCCCGAGGCGTTCTCGCCGGGCAGCCGCGAGGTGCTGGCCCGGCTGTACCCGGACGCGGTGCTCGCCACCCGCGAGGACGCGATGGCGTTCGGGCTCAACTCCGTCTCCGACGGGCGTCATGTCTTCATCTCGCCGGGGGCGACGGGCCTGGCCGGGCAACTGGCCGGCCGGGGGTACGTCCCCGTCCCCGTCGACCTGTCCGAGTTCCACAAGGCCGGTGGCGGCATCAAGTGCTGCACCCAGGAGATCCGGGAGATCCGCTCATGACCGCACCCGTCCGCACCGACGACTCGCCAAGCGCCCGTGAGGGGCGGGAGAGCCGTGGCTCGCAGGAGCTGATCCGCGCGGAGGAGCCGGTCCTCGCGCACAACTACCACCCGCTGCCGGTGGTCGTGGCCCGGGCCGAGGGCACCTGGGTGGAGGACGTGGAGGGGCGGCGCTACCTCGACATGCTGGCCGGCTACTCGGCCCTCAACTTCGGCCACCGGCATCCCGCGCTGATCGAGGCGGCCCATCGTCAGCTGGACCGGCTGACCCTGACCTCGCGCGCGTTCCACAACGACCGGCTCGCCGGGTTCGCGGAGCGGCTGGCCGCGCTCACCGGCATGGACATGGTGCTGCCCATGAACACCGGCGCGGAGGCGGTGGAGAGCGGGGTGAAGGTGGCCCGCAAGTGGGCCTACGACGTCAAGGGCGTACCGGAGGGCCGGGCGACGATCGTGGTCGCGGCGGACAACTTCCACGGCCGTACGACGACGATCGTGAGTTTCTCCACGGACGAGACGGCACGGGCGGGCTTCGGGCCCTTCACCCCGGGATTCCGGGTGGTGCCCTACAACGACCTGGCCGCGCTGGAGGCGGCGGTCGACGAGACGACGGCGGCGGTGCTGATCGAGCCGATCCAGGGCGAGGCGGGGGTGATCATCCCCGACGACGGCTATCTGGCCGGTGTGCGGGAGCTGACCCGCCGCGAGGGCTGTCTGTTCATCGCCGACGAGATCCAGTCCGGGCTCGGCCGCACGGGCCGCACCCTGGCGGTGGAGCACGAGCCGGTGGTGCCGGACGTGCTGCTGCTGGGCAAGGCGCTGGGCGGGGGCATCGTGCCGGTGTCGGCGGTGGTCGGGCGGCGGGAGGTGCTCGGGGTGCTGCACCCCGGCGAGCACGGCTCCACGTTCGGCGGCAATCCGCTGGCGGCCGCGGTCGGCACGGCGGTGGTGGAGCTGCTGGAGACGGGCGAGTTCCAGCGTCGGGCGGCCGAGCTGGGCGTGATCCTGCGTGACGGTCTGACCGGCCTGGTCGGCAAGGGCGTCGTCGGCTTCCGCTCACGCGGCCTGTGGGCGGGCGTGGACGTCGACCCGGCGCTCGGCACGGGCCGTGAGATCAGCGAGCGGCTCATGCGGGAGGGCGTCCTGGCGAAGGACACCCACGGCTCGACGATCCGCCTGGCCCCGCCGCTGACCATCACGGGCGAAGAGCTGCGGGAGGCGCTCGCGGCGCTGGAGAAGGCGCTGGGGTAGGCACTCCGCCGGCCCACCGGGCTGGCGATCGGTGCCCCTCGGCACCCGGGCGGGTCCGGCCGGGCGGAACCGGCGCCGGCGACGCCGGTTCCGCGGCCGGGGCCGCGGGCGGAGTGCCGGTCGCCACCACGCGCGGCCCCGCCCGGGCCGCCTCCCGGCGCCGGAAGGGTGAAGATTGGGGCAAGAGGTGGTAGACCACTCTCAGCGACAGAGAGGTCGGCCGTGGGCGCAGACGAGGAGTACGGCGTTGCCCGGCAGCGGTTCGATGTGGCCGACGCGGCGCCCCTGTTGCTCGATCCACAGGGCGTGGTGACGGGCTGGACCAGCGCTGCCCGGCGGCTGCTGGCGTACCCGGCCGCCGAGGCGGTCGGCAGGAAGCTGGCCGACCTGCTGGCCGCCGAGGACGCGCAGAGGGTACCCGACCTGGTCGAGCGGTGCCGCAGGGACGGCGGCTGGACGGGGCTGCTGACGGCCCGCCGCAGGGACGGGCAGCCGGTGAGGGTCGCGGCCCGGATCGCCTCGGCCGAGGAGGCGCACGGCGGGTCGCGCTGGCTGATGCTGCTGTCGGAGCTGGCCGACGCGCCCGGCTGGGACATGAGCCGTACGGTCCTGGAACAGATGGCGGCGGCCGCCCCGGTCGGCATCGCGATCGTGGACACGGACCTGCGCTTCGTGTGGTCGAACGCCGCCCTGGAACAGTTCGGCGGCGGTCCGGCGGCGCGACGGCTCGGGCTGCGCTTCGCGGACGTCCAGCCGGGCATGGACGCCCAGGCGGTCGAGGCGCAGATGCGGCACGTGCTGGAGACCGGCGAACCGGTGGTCGGCTACGAGCACGTGGGCCATGTGCGCTCGGCCCCGCTGCGCGAGACGGCCCACATGCTGTCGTTCACCCGGCTGGAGGACGACCGGGGCCATCCGATCGGCGTGTACTACACGGTCGTGGACATGACCGAGCGGCACCGGGCGCGGCAGCGGCTGGCGCTGCTGGACCGGGCCGGTCAGAGCATCGGCCGCAGTCTGGACCTCACCCGCACGGCGCAGGAGCTGGCGGACGTGGTCGCGCCGGGCCTGGCCGATTTCGTCACGGTGGACCTGCTGGAGTCGGTGCTGCGGGGCGGCGAACCGGCTCCCGGGCCGCTGGAGGACTCCGAGGAGCCGGTGGAACTGCGCCGGGCCGGTTACCGGTCCGCGCAGGACGACCTGACGGAAGCCGTCATCGCGATCGGTGAGGCGGTCGCCTTCCGCCCCGGGACGCCCCCCTTCCGCTGTCTGGCCACCGGGCGGTCCTGGCGCCGGGAGCGGCTCGACCCGCTGACCCGGGACTGGACGACGGACACCCCGAGCGGCCGCCGGGCCACGTTCCGGGAGCTGGGCCTGCACAGCGTGATGGCCGTGCCGATCCGCTCGCGCGGCACCACGCTGGGCATCACGACCTTCTACCGCCGCGACGGCCGGGAGCCGTTCGACGAGGAGGACCTGCGGCTGGCCGAGGACGTCGTCGCCCGCGCGGCCGTCTGCGTGGACAACGCCCGCCGCTACACCCGGGAACGGGACGCCGCGCTCGTCCTCCAGCGCAGTCTGCTCCCCCACCGGCTGCCCGAGCAGGACGCCGTCGAGGTCGCCGCGTGCTACCGGCCGGCCGACGAGCTGACCGGCCTGGGCGGCGACTGGTACGACCTCATCCCGCTGTCCGGGGCGCGGGTCGCGCTGGTCGTGGGCGAGGTGCCCGGGCACGGCATCGACGCCGCGGCGGCCATGGGGCAGCTGCGGACGGCCGTACGGACGCTGGCGGCTCTGGATCTGCCGCCCGAGGAGGTGCTGGCGCATCTGGACGACCTCGTGGCGCGCTCGGCACGGGAGGAGGGCGCCGAGCCCGGCACCGTGGGGTCCGCGGGCACGCAGGGGGTGGGCTCCGGGTGCCTGTACGTCGTCTACGACCCGGTCGACGGTGGCTGTGCGATGGCCGCGGCGGGGCATCCCGCCCCGGCGGTGGTGCTGCCCGACCGTTCTGTCGTCTTCGTCGATCTGCCGCAGGGCCCGCCGCTCGGCGTGGGCGGCCCGCCCTTCGAGGCGGTCGAACTGACCCTGGCGGAGGGCAGCACGCTCGCGCTGCACACCGACGGACTGCTGGCCCGCGGCGAGACCTGGGCCGTCGACGCGAGCCGGGAGCGGCTGCGCCGGGTGCTGGAGCGGACTGGTCCGCTCGACTCCTACTGCCGGGCCGTGGTCGACGCGCTGGTCCCGGCCCGCCCGTACGACGACGTGGCCCTGCTGCTGGCCCGGACGAAACGTCTCGGCACCGAGCAGGTCGCGGCCTGGGACCTGCCCTCGGATCCGGTGGTGGTCGCCGACGCCCGGCGCACCGCCACCGCGCAGCTGGCGCACTGGGGCCTGGAGGAGCTCGCCTTCACCACGGAGCTGGTGGTGAGCGAGCTGGTCACCAACGCCATCCGGTACGCCACCGGGTCCATCCGGCTCCGGCTGATCCGGGAGCGCGCCCTGGTCTGCGAGGTCCTCGACGGCGGCGCCACCGCGCCCCACCTGCGCCATCCCCGTACGACGGACGAGGGCGGACGCGGGCTGCTGCTGGTCTCCCAGCTCACGCAGCGCTGGGGCACGCGGTTCGTCCCCGAGGGGAAGATCATCTGGGCCGAGCAGTCGCTGACCGACCTCTCGGAATGAGGCCGGTCGAGGTTCGCCCGTACCGTGCGAAACTGGTGTGATCCCGGCAGCGGTGAGGCGGCAGCCATGGCGGATTCGGCGATCGACTACAGGGCGGTCTTCCAGGCCCTGCCCGGCATGGTGGCCCTCCTGACACCCGAGCTGGTCTACGCCGACGTGAACGAGGAGTTCGTCCGCGTCTCGGGCCGCACGCGCGAGCAGCTGGTGGGCAAGTACCTCTTCGACGTCTTCCCGGACAACCCGCACGACCCGGCCGCCTCGGGCATGCGCAATCTGGAGGCCTCGCTGTACCGCGTCCTGGCCACCGGGGAGCGCGACACCATGGCCCTGCAACGCTACGACGTCGAGGACCCCGAGCGGCCTGGCGAATGGCACAAGCGCTACTGGAGCCCGGTGAACGCCCCGCTGCTCGGCCCGGACGGCAAGGTCGTGCTGGTCGTGCACCGCGTGGAGGAGGTCACGGAGCTGATCAGGGCCCGGGGCGGCTCCGAGGGGAACCGGGGCGGCCGGGCCCGGGTGCTGGAGGCGGAGCTGTACACCCGCGCCCGTGAGCTTCAGGAGCTCAACGAGCGGCTGCGCCAGGCGCACTCCCGGGAGCGGGAGGTGGCGCTGGCGTTGCAGGAGGCGATGCTGCCCGCGCCCCGGCAGGTCGGTCTCCACCGGGCCGCCGTGCGGTACCGGCCCGCCGTGGGCGCGCTCAACGTGTGCGGGGACTGGTACGACCTGGTCGATCTGGTGGGCGGTGACCGCATCGGCGTGTCGGTGGGCGACGTGGTCGGGCACGGGCTGGAGGCCGCCGGCGTGATGGGGCAGCTGCGCAGCGCGCTCAGCGCGGCCTCCCGGGTCGCCGCGGGCCCGGCCCAGGCGCTGGACGTGCTGGGGCGGTACGCCCACGTGATCGACGGGGCCGAGTCGGCGACCGCGGTGACGACCTTCATCGACTGCGACCGCCACGTCATCACCTACAGCAGCGCCGGCCATCTCCCGCCCGTGCTGGTGCACGCCGACGGCCGCACGGAGTTCCTCGACCAGGCCACGGACACACCGCTCGACGCCCGCCCGGACCCGATCCGCAGGCCCCAGGCCGCGACCACGTTCTCGCCCGGGGCCACGCTCGTGCTCTACACCGACGGCCTGATCGAACGGCGGCGCGAGGACATCGACACGGGTCTGGACCGGCTCGCCGCCGCCCTGCGCGACCATCGGGACCAGGACCCCGAGGATCTGGCCGACACGGTTCTGGCGCAGTTGCTGCCGCCCGGCGGCGCCACCGACGACACGGCGCTGATCATCGTGCGTCTGTGAATGCGGTGCCCGGCAGCGTGTGTCCGTGATCTACAGACGGGTCTTGCCGTGGTCGAGCAGCCGGACCCGGTCGACGTTCTGCCGGTCCTCGGTGTCCGTGCTGGGCTCGCCGGCGAACCACGCGTCCAGGATCTCCGTCAGCAGCGGCTCCGACGTCAGCCGCAGGCTGAGCGCGAGCACGTTGGCGTCGTTCCAGCGGCGCGCCCCGTCGGCCGTATAGGCGTCCGTGCACAGGGCGGCGCGCACGCCGGGCACCTTGTTCGCCGCGATCGAGGCGCCCGTGCCGGTCCAGCAGCACACCACCGCCTGGTCGGCCGTACCGTCGGCGACCTCGCGGGCCGCCGCCTCGGAGCACACCGCCCACTGCGGGTCGTCCCCCGGGCGCAGTGCGCCGTGCGGGCGCACCTCGTGCCCCCGCTCGCGCAGGGCGGCCACGAGGGACCGGGCCACGGGTTCGTCCATGTCCGAGGAAACAGAGATCCGCATGTCCGGCAGATTACTCGCCCCCGCGGCACCCGCCACCGGCCCACGACCGCCGCCGGCCGTCAAGGACCACCGGCCCGCCACGCACCCTCACCATCGCGCCGGACCACCCGTTCGGCCTGGCGGTCACCCGGGCGGCGCAGCACACTGGTCCCGCGGTTCTCCCCGGCCGCATGAGCACCATCGGACACCCACCGCCTGACTGACCATCAGTCAATTGGCGGAGGAACTGTGCGGTCCGCCCGCACGAGGTGCCCGGTGCCCGCCCCTGCACCTACACTGGCACCCCACGACATGCCGGTTGACCTGCTGGAACGCGGCGGTTGAGTACACCGCGAGAGTCGAGGAGCGCCCGCTTTGTTCTACTACCTGCTGAAATACGTCCTGCTGGGTCCGCTGCTGCGACTGGTCTTCCGGCCCCGAATAGAAGGCCTGGAGCACGTTCCCGCGGAGGGCGCCGCCATCATCGCCGGCAACCACCTGTCGTTCTCGGACCACTTCCTGATGCCGGCGATCCTCAAGCGGCGCATCACCTTCCTCGCGAAGGCCGAGTACTTCACCGGCCCGGACCTCAAGGGCCGCCTGACCGCCTTCTTCTTCCGCAGCGCGGGCCAGATCCCGGTCGACCGCTCCGGCAAGGACGCGGGACAGGCCGCGATCCGCGAGGGCCTCGGCGTGCTGAGCAAGGACGAGCTGCTCGGCATCTACCCCGAGGGCACCCGCTCCCACGACGGCCGCCTCTACAAGGGCAAGGTCGGGGTCGCGGTGATGGCCCTGAAGGCCGGCGTCCCGGTGATCCCCTGCGCGATGATCGGCACCTTCGAGGCGCAGCCCCCCGGCAAGGTCATCCCGAACCTCCACCCCGTCGTGATCCGCTTCGGCGAGCCCCTCGACTTCTCCCGCTACGAGGGCATGGAGAACGAGAAGGCGATCCTGCGCGCCATCACCGACGAGATCATGTACGCGATCCTCTCCCTGTCCGAGCAGGAGTACGTCGACCGCTACGCGGCCGTGGTGAAGGCCGAGGAAGCCGCCACCAAGGAGCGCAAGTTCCGGCGGATGCCGCTCGGTTGAGCTCTGCTGTCGGCAGAGGCCCGTTCCCCCCGCGCTCCGGGCGATCTACGGTCGCGGCATGAGACGAGCTGTGGTGATCGGGGCGGGCGGGCAGATCGGGAAGCCCGCGGTGGAGGCCCTGGCCAGGGACGGCTGGGAGGTGACGGCCCTCTCGCGCGGCGGCGGCCGGCACCCGGACTGGCCCGGTGAGGTGCGCACGCGGCGGCTGGACCGCGAGGACGACGCGGCGCTGGGCGCGCTGATCGGCGACGGCTGCGACCTCGTGGTCGACCTCGTCGCCTACGGGGCCCGCCACGCGCGGCAGTTGACCGGCCTGGCCGACCGGATCGGCTCGGCCGTGGTGGTGTCGAGCGTGTCGGTGTACGAGGACGGCCAAGGCCGCGGCTTCGACACCATGGCCGCTCCGGACGGTCTGCCGCGCTACCCCGTGCCGATCCGGGAGGACCAGGCCACCGTCCCGCCCGGAGAGGCCACGTACAGCACGCGCAAGGCGGCCCTGGAACACGAACTCCTGGCGGCGGGCGACCGGTTGCCGACCACCGTGCTGCGTCCCGGGGCGATCCACGGACCGGGCAGCCCACTCCCCCGGGAGCTGTACTTCGTCAAGCGGAACCTCGACGGCCGGCGCAGGCGGGTGCTCGCCTTCCGGGGCGAGAGCGTCTTCCACGCCTCGGCCGCGCGCAACATCGCCGAACTCGTCCGACTGGCGGCGGCACGGCCGGGCTCCCGGGTGCTCAACGCCTGCGATCCGCTGCCACCGACCGTGTCGGAGATCGGCTCCGCCGTGGACGCGGTCATGGGGGTGGAGACGGAGACCGTCCTGCTGGACGGGCCGGCGCATGGGTCCGTGGGCAGCTCCCCCTGGTCGGTGGAACTGCCGCTGGTGTGCGACATGTCCGCCGCTGAGCGGGAGCTCGGGTACCGGCCGGTGGTGTCCTGTCCACAAGCCCTCCCGGAGACGGTCGAATGGCTCGTGCGCCGGCTGTCCGAGGAGGACTGGCGGGAGGCGTTCCCCACCCTCGCCCGCGCCTACCCGGACCTCTTCGACTACGCGGCGGAGGACGCCTGGTTCGGGGCCCGGCCGGCATGAGGAAGGGGCGGCCGGTGTCCCGGCCGCCCCTCACCGCCGTACGGACGACGGTTACGGCTTCGGCGTGGCGTGCGGCGCGCAGGTTACGTCGGCGCCGTCCAGCTTGCCGGTGAGCAGGTAGCTGTCGACCCGGGGGTTGATGCACGGGTTGACCAGGCCGGTGACTCCGTGGGAGCCCGCGTCCTTCTCCGTGATCAGACGGGAGCCCTTGAACCGCTTGTGCAGCTCCACGGCGCCCTCGTACGGGGTGGCGGCGTCCCGCTCGGACTGGACGATGAGCACGCCGGGCAGGCCCTTGCCGGTCTTGACGTTCACCGGCGTCTGCTGCTTGGCCGGCCAGGTGGCGCACGGCAGGTTCATCCAGGCGTTGGCCCAGGTCATGAACGGGTGGTCCTTGTGGAGCCGCGTGTTGTCGCGGTCCCACCGCTGCCAGCTGGTGGGCCACTTGGCGTCGGCGCACTCCACGGCCGTGTAGACGGCGTTGCCGTTCTCGGAGGACGCGTTGCCGGCCGTGTCGGACAGGTCCGGGGCGGCGGCGTCGACGAGCGCCTGGGTGTCCCCGGCGACGTACTTGCCGAAGACCGAGGCGGTCGGCGCCCAGGCGGAGTCGTAGTACGGGGCGCTCTGGAAGAAGGAGATCAGCTCGGCCGGGCCGACGACCCCGCCGATCGGGTTCTTCTTCGCGGTGGCGCGCAGCTTCAGCCACTGCTCCTGGACCTCGGCGCGGGTGTCACCGAGGTGGTAGGTCGCGTCGTTCTTCGCGACCCAGTCCTGCCAGTCCTTCCAGCGGCCCTCGAACGCGACGTCCTGGTCCAGGTTGGCCTGGTACCAGACCTTCTCGCGGGACGGGTTGACGACGCTGTCGACGACCATCCGGCGCACGTGGCCCGGGAAGAGGGTGCCGTAGACGGCGCCCAGGTAGGTGCCGTAGGAGACGCCGAGGAAGTTGAGCTTCTTCTCGCCGAGGGCGGCGCGGATGACGTCGAGGTCGCGCGCGGTGTTCGGCGTGGTCATGTGCGGCAGCATCCAGCCGCTGCGCTCCTGGCAGCCTTCGGCGTACTCGCGGGCCAGCTTGCGCTGGGCGCGCTTGTCGGCCTCGGAGTCGGGCACCGGGTCGGCCTTGGGCGCCTTGACGAACTCCTGCGGGTCGACACAGGAGATGGGCGTGGACCTGCCGACACCGCGCGGGTCGAAGCCCACGAAGTCATAGGCCTTGGCCGCGTTGGCCCAGACGGGGTTCTTGTTGGTGACCCGGGTCGGGAAGCGCAGTCCGGAGCCTCCGGGGCCGCCGGGGTTGTACAGGAGCGCGCCCTGCCGCTCGGCCTTGGTGCCGGTGTTGCCGATGCGGTCGACGGCGAGCTTGATCTGCTTGCCGTGGGGCTTGGCGTAGTCGAGCGGCACGGTGACGTACCCGCACTGGATCGGCTTGGCCAGGTTCCAGTCGGCGGGGCAGTCCTGCCAGTCGATGCCGGTCTTCGCGGCCCGGGCGGCGGCGATCGCGGTGCCGCGGGCCTCCCGGTCCTGTCCGTGGCCGCCGCCCGCGCTCGCGCTCGCGGTGGGCGCCACGACGGCGCCGGCCATCAGCGTGGCCGTGACGAGCGCGCCGGCCGAACCGAGCACCGTCACCCGGCTCTTCGGTATCGAACCCCTCAAGGGGGACCTCCCCGTACCTCGTTGCGATCAGTACGGGGATCCTCCCGGTTGTGAGGTCCCTGACAACAGGGGCGGGCGCCCTTCTTTGCCAATCCGATAAACGGAGAGCCGATTCTGTTCTACGGACGGCTACGGTCGTGGCGTCAGGGACGACAGGCTCGCGTCGAGCACTCGCCGCAGCCGCAGGCCGTCCGGCGCCACGGCGGTCACCAGCGCGGCGGGCCCGGCGAGCGGCACCACCGACGCCCCCTCCCCCAGCACTGCGGCGGTCACCGGCTCGGCCGCGAACTCGGGGCGCACGACGACCAGTTGTCCGACCGCCCGGTGTCCCGCCAGCACCGCGGGCCCGTCCCAGCCGCCCGGCGCGCCCGGTCCGCAGGACAGTTCCTGGTCGAGCACGGCCTGTCCGGCGACCCGCACGGTCAGACGGCTCGTGAGCCGCCCGGGTTGCTCACCGGCCCGCCCGAGCACCTGCTCCTCGCGCAGCACGAGCCGGGCCGTGCCGGCGAGTTCGACGCGGGTGGTGACGTACAGGTCGCTGCCCTGGGCGCAGATCAACTGCTCGGGCAGCCATCGCAGTTCCGCCTGCTCGGCGACCTCGATCCGGACGTCGTAGCGGGCCTCGCCCTTGGCCTGTCCGGGCAGCGCGATGGTGGCGGCGGCGGAACCGACGGACAGCCGCGCCCCCTCCTCCACCCGGGCCCGCACCGTGAAGTGGTCCCCGCCGAGCGGTCCGCTCATCGCACCGACCAGCATGACCCGCGCCTCGGCACCGGCGGCACGGGTGCGCCGCAGTGCCAGGGGGCCGTCGCTCTCCAGCACGGGCAGCGAGGTCCCGCCCCGTCCGTCGTCACGGGCGACGATCCGGGCGAGGGACCGCACCCCGGCGCCGGGGCCGCTCACGCCGTCCACGCGGCGAGCTGGGCACGCACCCACGCGGCGACGTCCGCCACTGCGGCCTCGCTGCGCAGCGACTGGAAGACCACCGGCAGTTCGGCGCGCTGCGCCTTGGCGTCGGCGGCCATCCGGGCCAGGTCGGAGCCGACGTACGGGGCGAGGTCGGTCTTGTTGACGACGAGCAGGTCGGCGGTGGTCACGCCCGGGCCGCCCTTGCGCGGGATGTCGTCGCCCCCGGCCACGTCGATCACGAAGATCTGCGCGTCGACGAGCCCCTTGGAGAAGGTCGCGGTGAGGTTGTCCCCGCCGGACTCCACGAGCACCAGGTCCAGCGGCCCGACCGCGTCCTCCAGGTCCTCCACCGCCTCCAGGTTCGCGGAGATGTCGTCCCGGATCGCGGTGTGCGGGCAGGCCCCCGTCTCCACGGCGGTGATCCGCTCGGGCGGCAGCACCGCCTCACGCAGCAGGAACTCGGCGTCCTCACGCGTGTAGATGTCGTTGGTGACGACGGCGAGCGACAGTTCGTCCCTGAGCGCCCGGCAGAGCGCGGCGACGGTGGCGGTCTTCCCGGATCCCACGGGGCCGCCGAGCCCGATGCGGAGTGCTCTGCGGGTGCCGTCGGGGCGGTGGGCGTCCGCACCGAGGGCGGTGGGGGTGTCGTGGTGGTGGTCGAGGTGCATGTACGGCTCCTGAGGCTCGTGGTCGGATGCGGTGGATGACGGCCGGGGGCGTTCAGACGGCCAGGCCGCACGACGGGCACAGCCCCGGGCCCCCGGGTGGGCTGCTGAGCGCCCTTAAGAGGCGAACAGGCGTACCGGCCACGCGGCATGCACCTCCGCCCCGATCTCCAGCAGCGGCGCCGACCCCGCCGGCAGGGCGTCGACCCCCTCGTCGACCACCTTCCGGGCCGCCTCCACGGCCCGGTCCACGACCCGGTCGACCTCCGGCGCCAGCCGGGCCAGCACCCGCGTCGCGTCGAACGGGTCCAGGCTCAGCAGCCGTACCGTCGCCGACGCGGGCCCGCTCACACTCTCGTACGCCGCGCAGTAGGCCGCGTCCACCGGGCCCAGCCCGGCCGCCCGGGCCGCCAGCCCGAGCACCACCGGCTGGTGCGCACCCCTGGGGAACTCCCTCCCGAGCGCGTCCAGCTCGGCGGAGGGCCAGGTCGCCCGAGCGGCCCTCATCAGTTGCCGCCCCAGTTTGCGCCCGGCCGCCCGCAGGGCGGGCGACGGTGTGCGCGCGTCGGCGGCGCGGTCCAGCGCCACGGGATCGATCCCGAGGGCCGCGGCCGCGCACAGCCCCGCCGCCGTCAGCCCCGCGGTGTGCAGCCGGCCCCGGCAGAACTCGCCCAGGCTCGCCGCCCCGCTGATCCGGCCGGCCTTGACCGCCGCCTCGGCTCCGCCGGAGTGCGCGTGTCCCCCGGCCGGGAACCGTCCGTCGGCCAGGACGAGAAGCGCCGCACGCGACATCAGACCACCCTCAGAACAGGAAGTACCGCTGGGCCATGGGGAGTTCGGCCGCGGGCGTCGCCTCGACCAGTTCCCCGTCGATGTGCACGGCGAAGCTGTCGGGATCGACCCGGACCTCGGGCCGTGCGTCGTTCTCACGCATGTCGGCCTTGGTGACGGCGCGTGTCGACTCGATCGCCACGAACCGCTTCCCGAGCCCCAGCCGCTCCGGCAGCCCGGCCTCGACGGCCAGGGGCGCCACGAAGTTGAGGGAGTTGGCGGCCGGCGCCCGCCCGATCGCCCCGTACATCGGGCGCGGCAGGATCGGCTGCGGTGTGGGGATGGAGGCGTTCGCGTCGCCCATCTGCGCGTACGCGATCTGGCCGCCCTTGATGACGAGTTGCGGCTTCACGCCGAAGAACGCCGGCTCCCACAGCACCAGGTCGGCCAGCTTGCCGCTCTCCACCGAGCCGATCTCCCGGGCCAGGCCCTGGGCGAGCGCGGGGTTGATCGTGTACTTGGCGACATAGCGACGTACCCGGTGGTTGTCGGCCCGGCCGTCACCGGGCAGGGCGCCCCGCCGCCGCTTCATCACGTGGGCGGTCTGCCAGGTGCGCATGACGACCTCGCCGACACGTCCCATGGCCTGGGAGTCGGAGGAGATGATCGAGATGGCGCCGAGGTCGTGCAGTACGTCCTCCGCCCCGATCGTGGACGGCCGGATCCGGGACTCGGCGAAGGCCAGGTCCTCCGGCACGGCCGGGTTGAGGTGGTGGCACACCATCAGCATGTCGAGGTGTTCCTCGGCGGTGTTGACGGTGAACGGCCGGGTGGGGTTCGTGGAGCTGGGCAGCACGTACGACTCGGAGACCACGGTCATGATGTCCGGCGCGTGCCCGCCGCCCGCGCCCTCGGTGTGGTAGGCGTGGATGCCCCGTCCGGCGATGGCGGCGAGGGTGTCACCGACGAACCCGGCCTCGTTGAGGGTGTCGGTGTGGATGGCGACCTGGATGCCGGTGCGGTCGGCGACGCTCAGCGCGGCGTCGATGACGGCGGGGGTCGAGCCCCAGTCCTCGTGCAGTTTCAGGCCGAGCGCGCCGCCGCGGATCTGCGACAGCATCGCCTCGTGGGAGACGGTGTTGCCCTTGCCGAGCAGCCCGATGTTGAGGGGGTGGGCCTCCATCGCCTCCAGCATCCGCGCGAGGTGCCAGGGTCCGGGGGTCACGGTGGTGGCCTTGGAGCCCTCGGCCGGTCCCGTGCCGCCGCCGACGAGGGTCGTGATGCCCGAGGAGAGCGCCTCGTCGGCGATCTGGGGGCAGATGAAGTGCACGTGGGCGTCGATCGCGCCCGCCGTGAGGATCCGCCCGTTGCCGGCGATGATCTCGGTCTCCGGGCCGATCACCAGGTCCGGGTGGACGCCGTCCATGGTGTCGGGGTTGCCGGCCTTGCCGATGCCGGTGATCCGGCCGTCGCGGATGCCGACGTCGGCCTTGACGACGCCCCAGTGGTCGATGATCACCGCGCCGGTGATGACGGTGTCGGGGGTTCCTTCCGCGCGTGTGGCGCGTGACTGGCCCATGGACTCGCGGATGACCTTGCCGCCGCCGAACACCGCCTCGTCACCGGCGAGCCCGGGGCCGCCGGAGCGGTCCTCCTCGATCTCGACCAGCAGGTCGGTGTCGGCGAGGCGGATCCGGTCGCCGGTCGTGGGGCCGAACAGGTCGGCGTACGCGGCTCGTGAGATCTCAGGCATCGAGGGCACCTCCGGTCTCCCCGCGCAGACCGGGCACCACCCGGGCCCCGGACAGCGCGACGAGTTCGACGTCGACGGGGATCCCGGGCTCGAAGCGCACGGCCGTGCCGGCGGCGACGTTCAGCCGCTTGCCGCGCGCGGCGGAGCGGTCGAACTCCAGGCCGGGGTTGGCCTCGGCGAAGTGGTAGTGGGAGCCGACCTGCACGGGCCGGTCGGCGGCGTTGAGGACGGTGAGGCGGGTGACCTCGCGTCCCTGGTTGTAGACGATCGGGTCCTCGGCGAACAGGATCTCTCCGGGAATCACGGCGCCTCCCCCTCAGACGATCGGCTCATGGACGGTGACGAGCTTGGTGCCGTCCGGGAAGGTCGCCTCGACCTGCACGTCGTGGATCATCTCCGGGATGCCCTCCATGACGTCGTCCCTGGTCAGGAGGGTGCGTCCGGAGGCCATGAGTTCCGCGACGGTCCGGCCGTCGCGTGCGCCCTCGAGGATGTGCGAGGTGATGAGCGCGACCGCCTCGGGGTGATTGAGCTTCAGCCCGCGGGCCCGGCGCCTCTCGGCCACGTCGGCCGCCACGTGGATCAGCAGTCGTTCTTGCTCGTGCGGGGTCAGTTGCACGTCCCACCTCACAGTCCTCGCTCCGGGCCGTGCGGGGCCCGGCTGCCGCGGCCACCGGGCAAAGTGCCAGGTGGCGTGGATCGGCAGGCTAGTTGGACCGCGTTTCGGGCACGTTAACCGAGCTGTGATCTCTCAGGCCGGAGCGGGCGCCTCACCCGGCATGCTCATCAGCGCCCGCAGTCCGTCGCGGAGCACCTCGACCGGGGCGGGCCCGAAGAGGGACTGCTGTGCGATGAACCCGAGCACGGCCGCGATCATCGTGCGGGCGACATGGTCCGGCGCCACGTCCGTCCGCATCATCCCGGCCTCCTGGTAGCTCTCGACGATCGTCGCCCAGGCCGCGCGCACCGAACCGTAGCCCTCTCGCAGGAGGGCCGCCAGCTCCTCGTTGCGCAGCGTCTCCGTCCACACCTGGATCACGAGCCGCGGGAAGGCCGGCCGTCCGTCGACGACCAGGGACTCGCGAGCGCTGTGCGTCCTGCCGAGGACGGAGGTGACGAGTTCGTCCGGCGGCGGGGGCGGAGTCTGCCGCGCCGCCTCCTCGAAGGCATTGCGCACCGAGCCGAGCACCTCGGCCACGATCGCGCCGATCAGCTCCTCCTTGCCGCTGAAGTAGCGGTACACGGCGCCCGCCGAGAGGTCCACCTCCTTCAGCACGTCCTGCATGGACGTGGCGTGGAAGCCGTTGCGGGCGAAGCAGAGCGCGGCGCCGTCCAGGATCTGGCGGCGGCGGGCGTCGAGATGTTCCTGAGAAACGCGAGCCATGATCCCCAACGTAAAACGAATATTCATTCTTGACAAGAGGTGACGAGCTGGAGCACGGTGAGAGCAGAGCAAAACGAACGATCCTTCTTTTTGCAGCGGCCGGCCTGCTCCGGCCCTTCCGGCTCACCTCAGGAGACCTCATGCCTTCCCGCAACCGCCAAGTGATCGCGGTCGTCGTCCTCGTGCCGGTCCTGGCGGCACTCGCCCTGTGGGCCTTCGCCTGGCCGGCCTCCCGCATCGCGCCGCGCGACCTGCCGCTGGGCGTGGCCGGACCGCCCTCCGCCGTGACCGAGGTCGAGCAGCGACTGGAGAGCCATGAGGGCGCCTTCGAGCTCCACCGCTACGCCGACGAGGCCGCCGCCCGGGACGCCGTCGAGGACCGGAGTGTGTACGGCGCGGTCGTGGTCACGCCGCAGGGCCCCGAACTGCTCACCGCGTCCGCGGCCGGGCCGGCCGTCGCGCAGTTCCTCCAGCAGGCCGTGGCCCGGCAGGCCGCCGCCGGGGGCGCACAGGTCAAGACGGTCGATGTCGTGCCCACCCCGGCCGCCGATCCGCGCGGAGGGGCGCTGAGCGCCGCGGTGCTGCCGCTCGCCCTGGCCGGGATCGCGGCGGGGGCGGTGGTCACCCTGCTGGGGCTGCGCGGCATCCGGGCCATGATCGCACTGCTCGGCGCGTCCGCCCTGGTGGGTGTGATCGCGGCCCTGATCGCGCACAGCTGGCTGGGGGTGCTCGGCGGCGACTGGTGGGCGGAGGCGTCGGTACTGGGCCTGTCCACGCTGGCCGTGGGCGGAGCCGTCGCCGGACTCGCCGCCCTGATCGGCCCCGCCGGGACGGGGATCGGCGCCGCCGTGGTGATGCTGCTCGGCAATCCCTTCTCCGGCGCCGCCTCGGCCCCGCAGATGCTGCCGGAACCGGTCGGCGCGATCGGCCAGTGGCTGCCGCCGGGCGCGGGCACGTCCCTGCTGCGCTCGGTGTCGTTCTTCGACGGCGCGGCCGGGACCGGGCCCGCCCTGACCCTGACCTGGTGGGCGGCGCTGGGCCTGGGGGCCGTCCTGCTCGGCAACACGCTCCGGACGCGGAAAGCGGGCGGCGAGTCCGCGGACGACCGACGGGAGCTGTCGGCCGTCGCCTGACCACCACCCCGGAATCGACCGTGCGTCCCCAACCGTGCCGGGCGGGGGCGCACGGTCCTGTGCCGGGCGGGGGCGCACGGTCCTGTGCCCGGCCGCGGCCAGCCTGTCCGCACAGTCCCTCCGTCCGCCCGGAGGCAGCGGGGACTCCGCGAACACGGCTCAAGCGCGGCCGGCTCCGCGGTGTTCCGCCGCGATGCCGAACCGCTGGGGTTCTCCAGGGGCGGACGCGACCTCGCGGACCGTGGAGACCGCGCTGAAGACCGACTCCTCGGCGGACTCCGGGTGCTCCTGGAGCTCGTCGAGTCGCGCAGGTCATCGGCCGAGACGAGAGCGACGAGGGGCTTGCCGTGCCGGGTGACGACGACGCGTTCGCCGTTCCACGCGATGGCGGCCGTCTACGACACGATGCGGTACGTCTCCTGCGACGTGGAGACGATCTGCCTGGGCCGGGCCGGCGCCGTCTCCTCGGTGCTGCTGGCGGGAGGAACCCCCGGCAAGCGATTCGCGTTGCCCGACGCCCGTGTGGTGATCCGTCAGCCCGCCCTGCCCGAGCCGGTCCGGGGGCAGGCGAGCGATCTGGCGATCCAGGCCGACGAGTTGACGCGCATCCGGCTCCGCATGGAGGAGATGCTCGCGCGGCACACGGGCCGCAGCCGGGAGCAGGTGAGCAGGGACATCGAACGGGAGGAGACCCTCACCGCCCAGGAAGCGGTGGAGTACGGCCTGGTGGACGGGATCATCCCCAGCCGCAAGGCCGCCCCCATCCCGCCGGCCGGACGGTGACGTCCCGGTGCTCCCGCCCGAACTGCCGCCGCTGCCCGCCCTGACACGCGCCGAGGCGGAACTGATCGACCGTTACCTCGATGTCGTCGACCTGCTGGGCCGCATCAACCCCGCACAGGACGGCGACACCTACCGCGGCCTGCGCGCCGCCCAGCCCTGGTCGGCAAGGCCACCGCCCTGCGCGACGCGCTGGCCCTGATGCACCAGCGGGGCGAGAGGGAGCTGCACGCCCGCACACTGGCCCGGGCCCTGCGGGTGCTGGACGGCGAGCGGCGCACGGCACGGCTCAGCCTCCCGCCGGAGTCCGCCAGTTGATGCGAAACCGTCGATCCCGGACGCCCGACCCGGCCGAGGGGCGTCCGGAGCTGAGTCGAAACGGACCAGATGACGTACCCCTGTTCGGAGTAGACGGAAGACCGATTTCGGGACCGCCCCAGTTGCGCAACGCGCCTGGCCACGTGACGGAATGGGGCATTCCATCGCTGGTCCGGCGCTCCACGAACCCGTGGACAGTGGCCCGAACGCACACGTGTCCACCCGAACGGGTGAGTGGTGAGTAACAACACAAAACCGTGGTTCCGTTGGGAAATCCGGACAGGCATGAGCCAAGATCCCTGTCTGACGACAAGCCCCCGCCGCTGTGGCGGGGCGATCCGGGCGGACGCCGAGTCCTGCCGCCGCCCGGATGACCGGTCGACAGGAGTGGATCGGCAGGAGTGGAGGACCCAAGCACGACGGGTCGCCGGCACGGTCACGCCATGACCGGAGCCGAGCAGCCCTTGGGGTGAAGCCGCGTCAGCGGCCGGGCAACTTCGCCAGCCCGAATCCGACAGGTCATCCTTCACAGGCGGCTGACGAAGGGTTGCGCATGACTGCGCTCAATCGTGTCCCGTCGCTCATGGCCCGGGCCGGCACGGCCTCGGCGCTCACCATCGCCGCCGTCGGCGGTTCGATAGTGGCGCCCGGCTTCGCCTCCGACGCCGCGGCAGCCACGCCGGCGACCAAGGCACTCCAGATCGCGGCCTCGAAGAAGGGTGCACCTTACAAGTACGGGGCCACCGGTCCGCACCGGTTCGACTGCTCCGGGCTCACGCTCTACTCGTTCAAGAAGGCCGGCAAGAAGCTCCCCCGCACGGCTGCCCAGCAGTACAACAAGACCCGCCACATCTCCGCCAAGAACCGCAAGGCGGGAGACCTGGTGTTCTTCCACTCGGGCAGCAACGTGTACCACGTCGGTATCTACGCGGGTAAGAACAAGCTCTGGCACTCCCCGAAGAGCGGGGACGTGGTGCGGCTCCAGAAGATCTGGACCAAGAGCGTCTGGTACGGGCGCGTGAAGTGATCCGCCCGGCGTGCGGCGGCGCCCTGACGCGCCGCCGCACGCCGGCGCTTGACAGGGCCCGCGGGGATACCGGTCACTCCATGGCCGAGCACCCTCCTCGCAATGCACGCGAGACTCCGCCGCAACGCGCCGACCGCAACTTCGTCGAGCTGCTCCAGGAACTGCGTGTCACCCAAACGGGCGTGCAGATCCTCTTCGCCTTCCTGCTCTCGCTCGCCTTCACCTCGCGCTGGTGACGCGCTGGACCGTTCCGAGGTTCTCGAAGCGTCGCGGCGGGCGTCGCGACGTTCCTGGTCTGCGTCGGCCTGTGGGGGGTGCTGCCGCGGCTGGTGCGGCGGGCAGGACTGCGGACCGGGGCGGAGGGCACCGGGGAGACCGCCGGGCAGGAGCCGGAGCGCGAGGACGTCGGCGGGATCCCCGCACCGCTGCGGCACACCGTCAGGCAGCCGTCAGGGCTCCGGGGAGCCGCAGCGCACCGGGAGGCGTCGGCACGGCAGCGGTGACGGTCGCGCGGTCCGGGGCGCGCGCGGGGGGAGCTACGGCTCCTGCCGGACCGCCGTGGTCGCCGGCCGGACCGGGACGGCCCACGGGAGCTCGATCGAGATGGTCTTGCCGCCCTCGCGGGTGGGGCGGATGCGGAGCCGGCCGCCGCACTCCGCGGTCAGCCAGCGGATGATGACCAGTCCGCGGCCGTTGTCCTGCTGCACGGCGGCCGGCAGGCGTCTGGGGAAGCGCGGGTGGCTGTCCGTGACGCCGATGCGCAGCCGTTCGTCGCGCTCGAGTGCGACGTCCACGGTGAACGTGGGCGACTGGCCGAAGGTGTGCTGGACGGCGTTGGTGGCGAGTTCGGAGACGATGAGCCGGACGGTGTCGGACACTTCCGTGCCCGCCGGCAGGCCCCACTCCGCCAGCGTGTCCACGACGTAGGAACGCGCTGCGGAGACCGAGGCGGGATCGCTCGGCAGAGTGACGGATGCTTCCAAATGGTCTGCCATGGCGACGTCGTCCCTTTCCCACGGGACCGCGGTCCGACACGGAGCGGATGGTTCGAGTACGGTCCCGGACTGGTGCTTCATCGCCAGACTGCCACCAGAACGCCCGTGAAGGACGGCGATCCACCAAGATATGCATATATCTGTCGCTCGAAGCGGTGAACTCTGCGACGCGAGACCGTATTTGGGTGGCTCGGAAGGAGTAAGGAGGAGCCCATGCAGCACGGTCCCGCGGTACGCCGCCGCAAACTGGGCGCCGAACTGCGTGCGCTGCGCACCTCTGCGGGGCTCACGAGCGGTGAGGCGGCCCGGCTGGTGGGCTGGCACCAGTCCAAGGTCAGCCGGATCGAGACGGGCACGAGCGGGGTGAAACCGGCCGATGTTCGGTTACTCCTCGACGCCTACGGCGTAGCCGACACCCAACTGCGCGACCTGCTGCTGGTGTTGGCCGGCGGCGACGCGAGCGACGGACGCCATCACTGGTGGCACGCCTACCGTGGGGTGCTGCCGCCGACCTACCGGGACTTCATCAGCCTGGAGTCGCAGGCCGGCACGATGCGCACGCTGGAGACCACGGTGGTCCCGGGCCTGCTCCAGACGCCCGAGTACGCGCGCGCGGTGACGCGGGCGGCGGTGGAGGGGCTCGCGGAGGACCGGGTCGACGCGCTGGTCGAGGTGCGCCTGGCCCGGCAGGACGTGCTGCGCGCGAACCCCCCGCTGGAACTGAGCGCCGTCCTGGACGAGGCGGTGCTGCGCCGGGAGGTGGGCGGACCCGGGGTCATGACCCGCCAGCTGGAGCGGCTGGTCGAGGCCGCCCGGCTGCCCCAAGTGCGCCTCCAGGTCCTGCCGTTCGCCGCCGGGGCGCACATCGGCGTCACCGGCCCTTTCGTTATCTTCTCATTTTCGAGCACTTCTGATCTGGATGTGGTTGTTCTCGACCACTTGACGAGTAGCCTCTACCTCGAACGGAAAGAAGACCTCCAGGCCTATACGGAGGCCTTCAACGCCCTTCAGATCCACGCCCTTTCGCCCGAGGACTCGTTGGATTTCATCGCCGGGACAGCCACCGGCGCGTAAGGAGGCACCATGCGTGCACTGCCTCGTCACGTCCCCTCAAGCAGCGAACTGCACGGTGTGCGGTGGTTGCGCAGCAGCTACAGCACCGGCGCGAACAACTGCGTCGAGACCGCGTGTCCGGACGCCCCGCCGTGGGCCGGACTGCTCGCCGTGCGCGACTCCAAGGACCCGGCCGGACCCGCGTTGCTCTTCTCGCCGGAGAGCTGGACGGCGTTCACGGCCGGGATGGACCGAATCTGACCGCGTTCGATCGATACGTCATCGTGCGACGCACGGCCGTGTCACGCCGACTCATGGCCGCGTCTCGCCGATCAGCCGTACCGCGCCTTCGATCTGCTGACCGGTCAGGTCGGCGCGAGCGGTCAGCCTGAGCCGTGAGATGCCGTCGGGCACGGAGGGAGGACGGAAACACCCCACGGCCAGGCCCGCCGCGCGGCACCGTGCCGCCCAGTTCACCGCGTCCTGCGCGGAGGGCGCGCGCACCGAGACCACCGCGGCGTCCGGACGTACGGCCTCCAGGCCCGCGGCGGTCAGGCGTGCGTGCAGTTCGGCCGCCACCGCACGGGCCCGCGCCGCCCGTTCCGGTTCCCGGCGCAGCAGCCGGAGGGCCGACAGGGCCGCCCCCGCCGCGGCCGGGGCGAGTCCGGTGTCGAAGATGAACGTCCGGGCCGCGTTGACCAGGTGCTCGACCACCCGGGCGGGGCCGAGGACGGCTCCGCCCTGGCTGCCGAGCGACTTGGACAGCGTGACCGTCGCGACGACGTCCCCGGCGCCCGCGAGTCCGGCCGCGTGCGGAGCTCCGCGGCCGCCGTCGCCCAGGACGCCCAGGCCGTGGGCGTCGTCGACGACCAGCCCGGCACCGCGTTCCCGGCATGCCTGCGCCAGCGCGGCGAGGGGGGCCGCGTCGCCGTCGACCGAGAAGACCGTGTCGGACACGGCGATCGCGGTGCCCTCGTGCGTCGACAGGGCCTTGCGCACGGCGTCGGGTTCGGCGTGCGCCACGACCTGGGTGGTGCCCCGGGCCAGTCGGCAGCCGTCGATGAGCGAGGCGTGGTTGCCCGCGTCGGAGACGATCAGCGAGCCGTGCGGCGCCAGCGCGGTGACGGCGGCGAGGTTGGCGGCGTACCCGGAGGAGAAGACGAGGGCGGCCTCGAAGCCGCAGAATTCGGCCAGTTCCCGTTCGAGTTCCGTGTGCAGTTCGGTGGTGCCGGTGACCAGCCGGGAGCCGGTCGAGCCGGCGCCCCAGGTCCGCGCGGCCCGGGCCGCGCCCTCGGTGACCTCGGGATGGCGGGCCAGCCCCAGGTAGTCGTTGCTCGCCAGGTCGAGGAGCGGTGAGGCGGCCGGACGGGGGCGCAGAGTCCGTACGAGTCCGGCGCGGGCACGCAGCTCCGCCTGCTCGTCGATCCAGCCGAACGCCATGGGTGGTCCTCCGGGGGAATTTGTAGGCAGTGCACAGACACTAGCGGGACGACCAGCAGGTCAGTGTGTGGCAATACCCACACCTCGAAGCGACTCTGTTGTACGAAGTCTCCTTTGCCCCGGGCGCCTCCGTAGGACAGGATCGGCTTCCATGGACCTGCTGAACACGCTGGTGGACAAGGGGCTTCGGCGCGAGCTGCCGACCCGCGACGAGGCACTGGCCGTCCTCGCGACGTCCGACGACGACCTGCTCGATGTGGTGGCCGCGGCCGGAAAGGTGCGGCGGCACTGGTTCGGCCGACGGGTGAAACTGAACTATCTCGTCAATCTCAAGTCCGGCCTGTGCCCCGAGGACTGCTCGTACTGTTCGCAGCGGCTGGGCTCGACGGCCGGGATTCTGAAGTACACCTGGCTGAAGCCCGACCAGGCGTCCGACGCGGCGGCGGCCGGGGTGGCCGGAGGGGCCAAGCGGGTGTGCCTGGTGGCCAGCGGGCGCGGTCCGACGGACCGGGACGTGGACCGGGTCTCCGAGACGATCAAGGCGATCAAGGAGAACAACGAGGGCGTCGAGGTGTGCGCCTGCCTCGGGCTGCTCTCCGACGGCCAGGCCGAGCGGCTGCGCGAGGCGGGCGCCGACGCCTACAACCACAACCTCAACACGTCGGAGGCGACGTACGGGGAGATCACCACGACGCACACCTACAAGGACCGCGTCGACACCGTGCACAAGGCGCACGCGGCCGGTCTGTCCGCCTGCTCCGGGCTGATCGCCGGCATGGGCGAGACGGACGAGGACCTCGTGGACGTGGTCTTCTCGCTGCGTGAGCTGGACCCGGACTCGGTTCCGGTCAACTTCCTGATCCCGTTCGAGGGCACCCCGCTCGGCAAGGAGTGGAACCTGACCCCGCAGCGGTGCCTGAGGATCCTGGCGATGACGCGGTTCGTCTGCCCGGACGTCGAGGTGCGCATCGCCGGCGGGCGCGAGGTCCATCTGCGCACCATGCAGCCGCTCGCCCTGCACCTGGCCAACTCGATCTTCCTCGGGGACTACCTCACCAGTGAGGGCCAGGCCGGCAAGGCCGATCTGGAGATGATCGCGGACGCCGGGTTCGAGGTGGAGGGAACCGGCCAGGTGACCCTTCCGGAACACCGGGCCGCCGGGGGCTGCCACGACGGGGGCGGCGTCTGCGGTTCCGGCGGCACAGGCTGCGGCTCCACCGAGGAGGAGCCGCAGGTCGCCGATGCCCGGACCGGCGCAGAACCGCGGACCGACCTGGTCGCCGTGCGCCGCCGGGGCGCCGGGACGGACCTCGCGCCCAATGCCTGAGCCGGCGGTCGCCGAGCTGCTGGAGCTCGACCGGCGGCACGTGTGGCATCCGTACGGCCCGATGCCCGGACGACAGGAACCGCTCGTCGTGGAGTCGGCGAGCGGGGTGCGGCTGCGGCTCGCCGACGGCTCGGGAGAGCTGATCGACGGGATGTCGTCCTGGTGGTCGGCGATCCACGGCTACAACCACCCGGTGCTCAACGAGGCCGCGCGCGAGCAGCTCGGGCGGATGAGCCACGTGATGTTCGGCGGGCTCACCCATGAGCCCGCCGTGCGCCTGGCGAAGCTCCTTGTCGACATGTCGCCCGATGGTCTGGAGCACGTCTTCCTCGCCGACTCCGGGTCGGTGTCGGTCGAGGTCGCGGTCAAGATGTGCCTTCAGTACTGGCGTTCGCTGGGCCGCCCCGGCAAGCAGCGGCTGCTCACCTGGCGCGGCGGCTACCACGGCGACACCTGGCAGCCGATGTCCGTGTGCGACCCCGAGGGCGGGATGCACGACCTGTGGACCGGGGTGCTGCCACGCCAGGTGTTCGCCGACCCGCCCCCCGCGGAGTACGACGAGGCGTACGCCGGGCACCTGCGGTCGCTGATCGAGCGGCACGCCGGCGAACTGGCCGCGGTGATCGTCGAACCGGTGGTGCAGGGCGCGGGCGGGATGCGGTTCCACTCCCCCGCGTATCTGCGGGTGCTGCGCGAGGCGTGCGACGCGCACGACGTGCTGCTGGTGTTCGACGAGATCGCGACCGGGTTCGGCCGTACGGGCGCGATGTTCGCGGCGGAGCACGCGGGGGTGACTCCCGACGTGATGTGCGTGGGCAAGGCGCTGACCGGCGGTTACCTGACCATGGCGGCGGCGCTGTGCACCGCGCGGGTGGCCGACGGCATCTCGCGGGGCGAGGTGCCGGTGCTCGCGCACGGCCCCACCTTCATGGGCAACCCGCTGGCGGCCGCCGTGGCCTGCGCCTCGATCGAGCTGCTGCTCGGGCAGGACTGGAAGGCGGAGGTCCAGCGGATCGAGGCGGGGCTGCGGGACGGGCTCGCGGCGGCCGCGGACCTGCCGGGGGTGAAGGACGTACGGGTCCTCGGCGCCATCGGGGTGGTGCAGCTGGACCACTCCGTGGACATGCGGGCGGCGACGGAGGCGGCCGTGCGCGAGGGCGTGTGGCTGCGGCCGTTCCGCGATCTGATCTACACCATGCCGCCGTACGTCACGGGCGACACGGACCTGGCGCGGATCGCGCGGGCCGTGTGCGCGGCGGCACGAGAGGGATGACATGCCGGTACTGGTGATCACGGGCACGGGCACGGAGGTCGGCAAGACGGTCGTGACCGCCGCCGTCGCCGCGACGGCGCTGGCGGCGGGCCGTTCGGTGGCCGTGCTGAAGGCCGCCCAGACGGGCGTACGGCCGGACGAGCCGGGGGACGCGGCCGAGGTGGCGCGCCTGGCGGGTCCGGTGACGACGGCCGAACTGGCCCGCTTTCCCGAGCCGCTGGCCCCGGCCACCGCGGCACGCCGGGCCGGCCGGGCCCCGGTGCATCCGCACGAGGTCGCGGAGGCCGCCGCCAAGCTGGCCACCGAGCACGACCTGGTGCTGGTCGAAGGGGCGGGCGGACTGCTCGTGCGCTTCGACGCGGCCGGAGGGACCCTGGCGGACGCGGCCCGGCTGCTGTCGGCGCCGGTGCTGGTCGTGGTGGCGGCCGGGCTCGGCACGCTGAACACGACGGAGCTGACGGCCCGGGAACTGCGCTCCCGGGGGCTGGACCCGGCCGGTCTCGTCATCGGGAGCTGGCCCGAGGCGCCGGATCTAGCGGCGCGCTGCAATCTGGCGGACCTGCCGGACGTGGCCGGAGCGCCGCTGCTGGGCTCTGTTCCGGCGGGTTCGGGCGCCCTGGAGCCCATCGCCTTCCGCACGGCGGCGCCGCAATGGCTGGCGCCCCGGCTGGACGGTTCCTGGGACGCCGAGGCCTTCCGGGTACGGCAGGCGCCCGAGGCGTTCTAGGGACCCGGCGGACGGGCGGTGCAACCGGCGCGGACGTGATCGCGTGGTGAACCATGTACGTGATCGCCTCCGAAGGGACCATCTTGCACACGAACGGATTACGCCCGTCCCGCCGCACGGCCCTCACGATGGGCGCGGCCGCCGCCCTCTCGCTGGGCGGCGGCACGGCACACGCCTCGACCGCCACCGGCGGGACGACCGCGCGGCTGCGGCAGCTGGAGCGGGAGCACACCGCCCGGCTGGGTGTGTACGCCCGCAATCTGCGCACGGGCCGGACAGTGGTGTACCGGGCCGACGAACGCTTCCCGATGGCCTCGGTGTTCAAGACGCTGGCCGCCGCGGCCGTCCTGCGCGACCTCGACCGCGACGGCGAGTTCCTGGCCCGGCGCGTCCACTACACCGAGGCCTACGTCGGAAGGTCCGGGTTCTCACCGGTCACCGAGAAGCACGTGGCAACCGGCATGACCGTCGGCGAGCTGTGCGACGCCACCATCCGCTTCAGCGACAACACCGCCGGCAACCTGCTTCTGAAGGAGCTGGGCGGGCCGACCGCCGTCACGCGTTTCTGCCGCTCGGTCGGTGACCGGGTCACCCGCCTCGACCGGTGGGAGCCCGAGCTCAACTCGGCGGAGCCGTGGCGGCCGACCGACACGACCTCCCCGCGTGCCGTCGGCACGACCTACGCCCGGCTGGTGCTCGGCACCGCACTGAAGCCGCGGGACCGGGCGCGGCTGACGGACTGGCTGCTGCGCAACACGACCAGCGTCGACAGGTTCCGCAAGGGCCTGCCCGCCGACTGGCTGCTCGCCGACAAGACCGGCGGCGGACGGTACGGCAGCAACAACGACGTGGGCATCACCTGGCCGCCGGACGGCCCGCCGATCGTGCTGTCCGTCCTGACCACCCAGCCGGAGGAGGACGCCGAGGCCGACAACGCGCTGGTGGCCCGGACGGCGGCGCTGCTGGCGGCCGAACTCGCCTAGCGTGACCGACCGCGGCGAGTCCTCGTGGGACGGCCCGTAGAGGGCTGATGGTCCAGGAGGAACCGACGGCGCGGCCCGTGGCAGGTGAGCCGGGCCCCGCCCGGTGCCGGGAAGAGGGGCCGCGGTGACACGGGTGGTGGCGCCGGACGTGGCCGTGAGCGACCACGTCCGGCGCCCGGCCGTGTACGTCCTCGCGGGCGGCAGGGGTGCGCCGGGCTCGTCGCGGGGAGAATCGTGGTAGGCCCCGCACCGTCAGGGAGGTCCCCATGCCGCTGCGCTCCGGAAAGGTGCCACGGGACGCCGTGCACCATCCGCTGTTCGCCCGCTGCTACGCCCGGGCCAGTGTGGCCGCCGAGACCCGGATGGGCATGGGCCGGATGCGCGGGAGACTGCTCGGTGGGCTGTCCGGGCGGGTGATCGAGATCGGCGCGGGCAACGGGCTGAACTTCGCCCACTACCCGGGCACCGTCGCGGAGGTCGTGGCGATCGAACCGGAGCGGCGGCTGCGGCAGCTGGCCGTGGAGGCCGCGCTGCGCGCCGAGGTGCCCGTGGACGTGGCGCCGGGTGCGGCCGAGGCGCTGCCGGTCAAGAGCGACGCCTTCGACGCGGCCGTGCTGTCGCTGGTGCTGTGCAGTGTGCGGGACGTGCCGCGGGCGCTCGCGGAGCTGCGGCGGGTGCTGCGGCCGGGCGGCGAGGTGCGGTTCTTCGAGCACGGCCGGGGCGGCGGCCGGGTGATGGGCTGCACGCAGCACGCCCTGGACCGGACGGTGTGGCCGCTGCTGAGCGGGGGCTGCCATGTGGCGCGTGATCCGGTGCGGGCGCTGCGGGACGCCGGGTTCGAACTCGGCCCCTACCGGCGGGTGCTGATGCCGGCTGAAGGGCCCAAGCTGCCCACCTCGTACTGCGTGCTCGGGACGGCCTGGCGTCCGGTCGGCGCGTGATCACGGGCTTCCCGCGCCGGCGCCGGTGAGGCGGGGCTCCGACGCGCGGAGGATACCGAGTGTGGGCCGGGTCACATTACCCTCGGGCAGGGTCGGAGTGCCCTGACGTCCACCCCGAGGAGACGGCCTTGCCCACACCTGCTGCGGAGCACGCACCCGGCCTCGCGCCGGCCGACGGGATCGCGGCGCGCGCCCGCGGTCTGACCAAGGCGTACGGCTCGGGCGAGACGACCGTGCTCGCGCTCGATGCCGTGGACGTGGACGTCGTCCGCGGCCGGTTCACCGCCGTGATGGGCCCCTCGGGCTCCGGGAAGTCCACGCTGATGCACTGCCTGGCGGGCCTCGACACCGTCTCCGCCGGACAGGTGTGGCTGGGTGACACGGAGATCACGGGGCTGAAGGAGCGCGAGCTGACACGGTTGCGCCGCGACCGGATCGGGTTCATGTTCCAGTCGTTCAACCTCATCCCGACCCTGAACGCCCTGGAGAACATCACCCTGCCCATGGACATCGCGGGCCGCGAGCCCGACCGGAAGTGGCTGGACCAGGTGATCGACACCCTGGGTCTGCGGGACCGGCTCGGGCACCGCCCCGCGCAGCTCTCCGGCGGACAGCAGCAGCGCGTGGCCTGCGCGCGGGCCCTGGCCTCCCGGCCCGAGCTGATCTTCGCGGACGAACCGACCGGCAACCTGGACTCGCGTGCCGGCCTGGAGGTGCTCGGCTTCCTGCGCGAGGCGGTCGACCGGCTCGGGCAGACCGTCGTCATGGTCACCCACGACCCGGGCGCCGCCGCGCACTCGGACCTGGTGCTCTTCCTCGGGGACGGCCGGATCGTGGACGAGATGCGGCGCCCGACGGCAGAGGCGGTACTGGAACGGATGAAGAGGTTCGACGTGGTCCGCACCCGGTACGAGGACGTCCCGGCCCCACCCGAGGAGAACTGAGCCCGTGCTGAAGGCGACGCTGAGGAGCTTCCTCGCGCACAAGGGGCGGCTGCTGCTCTCCGCGCTCGCCGTCCTGCTGTCCGTCGCGTTCGTCACGGGGAGCCTGATCTTCTCGGACACCGTCAGCCGCACCTTCGACCGGCTGTTCGCCTCCACCGCGGCCGATGTCACGGTCAGCCCGAAGGAAGGCCTCGACGAGGCGGTGCCCTCCGGCCGGACGGCCACCCTGCCGGCCGCGCTCGCCGACCGGGTCCGGCGGGTCGACGGGGTCGCGGCGGCCCGCGCCGACGTCAAGGTGAACGGCCTCACCGTCGTCGACGAGGAGAACCGGCCGGTGGGCCCGACCACCGGCGCGCCGACGCTCGGCCGCGCCTGGAACCCGCACGGGCGCAGCCCCGTCAGGCTGACCTCGGGCCACGCCCCGCACGGCCCCGCCGAGGCGCTGCTCGACTCCGAGACCGCCGGCCGCAAGGACGTGCGCGTCGGCGACGCGCTCACCGTCATCGCGCCTCCCGGGTCGTTCCGGGTCCGGGTGGTCGGCATCGTCACGTTCACCACCACCAACCCAGGCTCCGCTCTGGTGTACTTCGACACCCCCACCGCGCAGACGAGGCTGCTCGGCCGGCCGGGGAGCGCCACCGCCATCTCGGTCGACGCGGCGCGGGGCGTCGACGACGAGCGGCTCAAGCAGCGTGTGGCGGCCGCGCTCGGAGCGCACACCTACGAGTTCAGGACGGCCGGCGAGCAGGCCGAGTCGGATGTGGAACAGCTGGGCGGGTTCCTCGACGTCATCAAGTACGTGATGCTCGGCTTCGCCGGGATCGCCGTGCTGGTGGGCGTGTTCCTGATCGTCAACACGTTCTCCATGCTCATCGCCCAGCGCACCCGGGAGCTGGGGCTGCTGCGCGCGCTCGGCGCCGACCGGCGCCAGGTCCGGCGCTCGGTGCTCACCGAGGCCCTGCTGCTCGGCCTGGTCGGCTCCACGCTGGGGCTCGCCGCGGGCATCGGGCTCGCGGCCGGACTGATCGGGCTGATGGGCCTGCTCGGCATGAACATCGACGCCGACGAGATGGAGATCCGCTGGGTGACCCCGGTGGCGGCGTACGCCGTCGGGCTCGGTGTCACCTTCGTCGCCGCGTACCTCCCGGCGCGGCGGGCGGCGGGTGTCTCGCCGATGGCCGCCCTCTCGGACGCCGAGGTCGCCGGGGTGGGGCGGCCGTTGCGGGTGCGCGCGGTGGCGGGCGGGATCACCGGCGCGGCCGGTGCGGCGGCGCTCGTGGGCTGCGCGCTGGCGGAGCGGACGGCGTCGGCGGCGTCCCTGCTGGGGCTCGGGGTGGTGCTCACCCTGATCGCGACGGTGATCGCCGGGCCGTTGCTGGTGCGGCCGGTGATCCGGGTCCTCGGCGCGGCGTTTCCCGCGCTGTTCGGTTCGATCGGCCGGATGAGCCAGCGCAACGCCCTGCGCAATCCCCGTCGTACCGGGGCCACCGCCGCGGCCCTGATGGTGGGGATCGCCCTGGTCGCGGGGATGTCGGTGGCGAGCGAGTCGATGACGGCGTCGTTCGACCGGCAGATCGACAAGACGCTGGGCGCCGACTTCGTCCTCCAGAACGGCAACTTCCAGCCGTTCCCGCGCGAGGTCACCGACAAGGTGCGCGGCACGCAGGGGGTGGGCCTCGTCGTGCGGGGACGGTTCACCCCGGTCGCGGTGCGGCTCCCGGACGGTGACCGGGTGGAGACGACCGCCGCGGGCTACGATCCGCGGCTCGACGAGGTCGCCAACATCACCTACGCGCAAGGGGACACCGCGGCCGCCCTCGCGAGCGGGCACCTCGCCATGGACCGGGACTTCGCACGCGACCACGGCGTGCGGGTGGGCGGTACGGTCCCGGTGGAGTTCCAGGGCGGACGCTCGGCCCGGCTGACGGTCGGCGCGCTCACCGACCAGGACGCCGCCGAGGGGTTCGGCACCCAGGGCGGGCTGTACTTCGGGCTGGACACCCTGGAGCGGTACGCGCCGGGCGGGCAGGACTCCGCGCTGTACGTCAACGGCTCGGGCGGTACGGGCGACGACGAGTTGCGCGCGCGCCTGGAGGCGACCCTGGACCCGTATCCGCAGGTACAGGTGCGGGACCTGGCCGACTACAAGCGGCTGGTCCACGACCAGATCGCCGTGCTGCTGTACCTGGTGTACGCGCTGCTGGGGCTGGCGATCATCATCGCGGTGCTGGGCGTGGTGAACACCCTCGCGCTGTCGGTCGTCGAGCGCACCCGGGAGATCGGGCTGCTGCGGGCCATCGGGCTGGCCCGGCGCCAGTTGCGGCGGATGATCCGGCTGGAGTCGGTGGTGATCGCCGTGTTCGGGGCGGTCCTCGGGCTGGTGCTGGGCCTGGTGTGGGGGGTGTGCACGCAGCAGGTGCTGGCGCTCCAGGGCATGACGGCGCTGGCCGTGCCGTGGCCGACGATCGCGCTGGTGGTGGTCGGTTCGGCGGTGGTCGGGGTGGTGGCGGCGCTGCTTCCGGCGCTGCGCGCCTCCCGTATGAACGTGCTGGCGGCCATCGCGCACGAGTGATGTCCGGATGGTGAAACGGTCTGACGCGGTTCGGCACGAGTGATGTGATCAAGAGATGACCGATCTGCGCATCCGGGCCGCGACGCCCGAGGACCTCGACGCCGTGCTGGCCTTCTGGAAGGCGGCGGCCGAGGGCACGAGCATCAGTGACGACCGCGGCGGGGTGGAGCGGCTGGTCGCGCGTGACCCCGAAGCCTTGCTGCTGGCGGAGCTCGGCGACGAGCTGGTGGGCACGGTGATCGCCGGGTTCGACGGCTGGCGCTGCCACCTGTACCGGCTGGCCGTGCACCCGGAGCGGCGCCGCCGGGGCATCGCGTCCGCGCTGCTCGCCGCCGCGGAGGAGCGCTTCGTACGGCTCGGCGGGCGGCGCGCGGACGCGATGGTGCTCACCCGCAACGAGACCGCGCACCGGGCGTGGGACGCCTCCGGTTACGGGCCCGAGGAGCAGTGGCGGCGCTGGGTGAAGCCGCTCGCCGGCCAGGGGGCGCATCCGGCCTCGTGATCGACCCGGAAAGGACTTTGCCCATCCTTTACTCTTGATGGGCCACTCGGTCCTGCATGAAAGGTTGTGAGCGTCCGCCCATGGGCGAGCCTCCCCGTGCGCGACACCGCGCGTTCCGTCCCGTCCTGGACAACCATGGAACGGGGGTGAACCGATGACCGAAGTGCTTCTCCTCCTGGCGGCGATCCTGCTCTCGCTCGCCTGCGGCGCCTTCGTGGCGGCCGAGTTCTCGCTGACCACGGTCGAGCGCGCCGAGCTGGAGCGGGCCGTCGAGCGCGGCGAGCGGGGTGCGCAGGGCGCCCTGAAGGCCGTACGGAATCTGACGTTCCAGCTTTCCGGCGCGCAGCTCGGCATCACGGTCACCAACCTGGTGGTCGGCATGCTCGCCGAGCCGTCGATCGCCGCCCTGATCGCCGGGCCGCTGGAGGGCCTCGGCATCTCGCGCTCGGCGTCGCACAGCGTCGCGCTGGTGCTGGGCACGGCGGTGTCGACGGTGTTCCTGATGGTGGTGGGCGAGCTGGTGCCGAAGAACTGGGCCATCTCCTCGCCGCTCGCGGTCGCCAAGACCGTGGGCAACGCGCAGCGCGGGTTCAGCGCCGCGTTCCGGCCCTTCATCACCCATCTCAACAACACGGCGAACCGGGTCGTGCGGCGGATCGGTGTCGAGCCCGCCGAGGAACTGGCCTCGGCGCGCGGTCCCCAGGAGCTGGCGGCCCTGGCCCGGCACTCCGCGAAGGAGGGCGCCCTGGAGGCCGACACCGCCGAGTTGTTCGTACGGACGCTGAACCTCGCCGACCTGACCGCGGAGAACGTGATGACGCCCCGGGTGCAGGTCGTCGCGCTGGAGGTGCAGGCGACCCTGGAGGACGTGGCGAACGCGACCCGGGCGACCGGTCTGTCCCGGTTCCCCGTCTACCGCGGGACCCTCGACTCGGTCGTCGGAACGGCCCACGTCAAGGACGTACTGGCGGTGCCGGCCGAGCGCCGGACCCGGATCTACGTCTCCGAGCTGATGCGCGAGCCGCTGCTGGTCCCGGAGACGCTCACCGTCGACCGGCTCCTGGACCGGCTCTCCGGCAAGCGCACGATGGCCGTCGTGATCGACGAGTACGGCGGCACGGCGGGTGTCGCCACCCTGGAGGACATCGTGGAGGAGGTCGTCGGCGAGGTCCGTGACGAACACGACCCGCACGAGACCCCGGACCTCGCCCCGGCCGGCACCGACGAGGCCGGACACCCGCTGTACTCGGCCGACGGCTCCGCGCGCGTGGATCACCTGGAGCGCGTCGGACTGCGCGCGCCGGACGGGCCCTACGAGACGCTCGCCGGGCTGGTGGCCACCGTGCTCGGCCGGATACCGGCCGCCGGTGACACCCTCGAGGTCGCCGGCTGGCACCTGGAGGTCCTCGACGCGACGGGCCGCCGCGCCGCCCGGGTCCGGCTGCGCGCCCCCCTCGACGACCACAGGCCCGAGGAGAAGGGGGTGGAGCTGTGACCGCCGTCCAGCTGCTGATCGGACTGGCGACGCTGGTCGTCAACGCCTTCTTCGTGGGCGCCGAGTTCGCGCTGATCTCGGTACGCCGCAGCCAGATCGAGCCCCACGTCGACCGGGGCGACCGGCGCGCGAAGAGCGTGCTGTGGGGTCTGGAGCACGTGTCCGCGCTGATGGCCGCGGCCCAGCTCGGCATCACTCTGTGCACGCTGGTGCTGGGCGTGGTGGCCGAGCCGGCGATCGCGCATCTGCTGGAGCCGGTGTTCCACGCGGTGGGCGTGCCCGAGGGCGCGGGGCACGCGGTGTCGTTCGTGATCGCGCTGGCCCTGGCGACCTATCTGCACATGCTGCTCGGCGAGATGGTGCCGAAGAACATCGCGCTGGCCGAGCCGGTGCGCAGCGCCCTGGCGCTCGGTCCGCCCCTGGTGGCGCTGTCCCGGGCGCTGCGCCCGGTGATCTTCACGGTGAACGCCTTCGCCAACGCCCTGCTGAAGCTGCTGCGGGTGGAAGCCCGGGAGGAGGTCACCGCCTCCTACTCGGACGCGGAGATCGCGCAGATCGTGAAGGACTCCAGCGAGGCCGGCCTGATCGACGACCGGGCCCAGGAGCGGCTGCGCGACGCGCTGGAGCTCGGCCGCCGTCCGGTGCGGGACGTGGTGCTGCCGCTGGAGCGCGTGGTGTACGCGAGCGTGGGGATCACCCCGGAGGGGCTGGAGCGGCTGTCGGCGGAGTCCGGGTTCTCCCGCTTCCCGGTGGTGGACGAGGGCCGGCGGATCGTGGGCTACCTCCATGTGAAGGACGCCCTGGACGCCGTCGGACGGAACGTGCCGTTCCGGCTGCGTGACATGCGGCCCATCGCGCGCGTGGTGGAGCGCACCCCGCTGGACGACGTCCTGACGGCGATGCGGGGCAGCCGGACGCACCTCGCCGCCGTCCTCGGGGCCGACGGGCGGATGGCCGGGCTGGTGACCATGGAGGACGTGCTGCGGGAGCTGTTCGGCCAGCGGGCGTGAAGGACTGGTCCGGAGGGGACCGACCGACTGCTGGGTATGTGCACGGGATACCCTTTCCGTCGCCATGCAGAAGAACCCCACCTACAGCAGCCTTGTCGCCGTCGGCGACTCCTTCACCGAGGGCATGTCGGATCTGATGCCCGACGGCACCTACCGGGGCTGGGCCGACCTGCTCGCCGCGCGGATGGCGGCCCTCACACCCGGCTTCCGGTACGCCAACCTCGCGGTGCGCGGCAAGCTGATCCGGCAGATCGTCGACGAACAGGTCGACGTCGCGGCGGCCATGGGCGCCGACGTGATCACCCTGGTCGGCGGCCTCAACGACACCCTGCGGCCCAAGTGCGACATGGGCCGGGTGCGCGGGCTGCTGGAGGAGGCCGTGGAGAAGCTGGCCCCCGCGTGCCGGCAGCTGGTCCTGATGCGCAGCCCGGGCCGGCAGGGTCCCGTCCTGGAGCGGTTCCGGCCGCGCATGGAGGAGCTGTTCGCCTGCGTCGACGAGCTGGCCGCCCGGCACGGCGCGATCGTCGTCGACCTGTACGGCGCGCCCTCCCTCAGCGACCCGCGGATGTGGGACGTGGACCGGCTGCACCTGACGGCCGAGGGCCACCGCCGGGTCGCGGAGGCGGTGTGGCAGACGCTGGGCTACGACCCCGAGGACGCCGACTGGCACACGCCGATGCCCGCGGCGCCGCCGCCGGGCTGGGTCATGCGCCGTGTGGCGGACGCGCGCTTCGCCCGGCAGCACCTGCTGCCGTGGATAGGCCGCCGCCTGACGGGCCGCTCCTCGGGCGACGGCCTGCCCCCGAAGCGGCCGGAGCTGCTGCCGTACGAGGACCTGGCGTAGCCGCAGGTGGAGACGGCCCCGGCGCTTTCGTAGGTTCCGACAAGGACACCCGCGGCGCTGGCCTGCACGAATCGCCAGTAGAATCCGTGCACGTGACTTCCGCTCCCGCCAAGCCCCGCATCCCGAACGTCCTCGCCGGACGCTACGCCTCCGCCGAGCTCGCCACGCTCTGGTCGCCCGAGCAGAAGGTGAAGCTGGAGCGGCAGCTCTGGCTCGCCGTGCTGCGGGCCCAGAAGGACCTCGGGATCGAGGTGCCGGACGCGGCGCTCGCCGATTACGAGCGTGTCCTCGACACCGTCGACCTGGCCTCGATCGCCGAGCGCGAGAAGGTCACGCGGCACGACGTGAAGGCGCGGATCGAGGAGTTCAACGACCTCGCCGGGCACGAGCACGTGCACAAGGGCATGACCTCCCGCGACCTCACCGAGAACGTCGAGCAGCTCCAGATCCGCCTCTCGCTGGAACTGGTGCGCGACCGCACGGTCGCCGTCCTGGCCCGGCTCGGCAAGCTCGCCGGCGAGTACGGCGAGCTCGTCATGGCCGGCCGTTCGCACAACGTGGCCGCCCAGGCCACCACCCTGGGCAAGCGTTTTGCCACCGCCGCCGACGAGCTGCTGGTCGCCTTCGGCCGCGTCGAGGAGCTGCTGGGCCGCTACCCGCTGCGCGGCATCAAGGGCCCGGTCGGCACCGCTCAGGACATGCTGGACCTGCTGGGCGGGGACGCGGCCAAGCTCGCGGACCTGGAGCAGCGGATCGCGACGCACCTGGGCTTCTCGCAGGCCTTCACCTCGGTCGGCCAGGTCTACCCGCGCTCGCTGGACTACGAGGTCGTCACCGCGCTGGTGCAGCTGGCGTCGGCCCCGTCGTCGCTGGCCAAGACGATCCGACTGATGGCCGGGCACGAGCTGGTCACCGAGGGCTTCAAGCCCGGCCAGGTCGGCTCCTCGGCGATGCCGCACAAGATGAACACCCGCTCCTGCGAGCGCGTCAACGGCCTGATGGTGATCCTGCGCGGCTACGCCTCGATGACCGGCGAGCTGGCGGGCGACCAGTGGAACGAGGGCGACGTGTCCTGCTCGGTGGTGCGCCGGGTCGCGCTGCCGGACGCGTTCTTCGCGCTGGACGGCCTGTTGGAGACGTTCCTGACGGTGCTCGACGAGTTCGGCGCGTTCCCGGCGGTCGTCGCCCGGGAGCTGGACCGCTACCTGCCGTTCCTCGCCACCACCAAGGTGCTGATGGGCGCCGTGCGCGCGGGCGTCGGCAGGGAGCTGGCGCACGAGGCGATCAAGGAGAACGCCGTCGCCTCCGCGCTCGCCATGCGTGAGCGGGGCGCCGAGCGCAACGAGCTGCTGGACAAGCTGGCGGCCGACGCGCGCATCCCGCTGGACCGTGACCGGCTGGACGCGCTGATGGCCGACAAGCTGTCCTTCACCGGTGCAGCGGGCGACCAGGTCGCCGCCGTCGTGGCCCGGGTCGAGGAGATCGTCAAGCAGCACCCCCAGGCCGCGGGCTACACGCCCGGGGCGATCCTCTGACACGCCGACGGGGTAGCCGACGGTGCCGCGTTTCACGCCCGAGGAGCTTCAGGCCGCCCGCGACCGCGTCGTGCCCGACGTGGTCGCGGAGGGGCTGCGTGTGCTGTTCTGCGGGATCAACCCCGGGCTGATGACGGCCGCGACGGGCCATCACTTTGCCCGCCCGGGCAACCGCTTCTGGCCGGCGCTGCACCGGTCCGGATTCACACCGCGGCTGCTGAAGCCGGCCGAGCAGCGGGAGTTGCTGTCGTACGGGCTCGGCATCACCAATGTCGTCGCGCGGGCCTCGGCCCGGGCCGACGAGCTGAGCGCCGAGGAGTACCGGGAGGGCGGGCGACTGCTCGCGGCGAAGGTGGAACAGCTGCGTCCGCGCTGGCTGGCCGTGGTGGGAGTGACCGCCTACCGCGCCGCGTTCGACGACCGCAAGGCGCGGGTGGGACCCCAGGCGCGGACGATCGGGGACACGCGCGTGTGGGTGCTGCCCAATCCGAGCGGACTGAACGCGCACTGGACGCTGGAGACGATGGCGCAGGAGTTCGGGCGGCTGCGGGAAGCCGCCGAGGACTGATCCGCTACGGCGGGTCCGTCTCCGTGACCAGGGCCAGCAGCTGGACCTCCCGCGCCGGGTCCCGGTCGGCGACCGCCACGGCGACCCAGCGGCCCGTGCCCTCCACCTCCCACAGGTGCGCGACGCCCGCCCGGGCGCTCAGCTCGGCCCACGGCGCGGGTATCTCCTCCCGCTCGGTGCGCAGCAGAACGGTCCGCAGGTTGTACGGGTCGGTGTCGCCCCAGCGGGAGGCGAGGAGCTCGTAGACGGCGTCCCGGTCCTTCTCGTACTGGTCGATCGTCACCGCGCGGGCCGCCGGGTCGTCGGTCGCGGCCTCTAACACCGCGAGGTGGTGACCGGGTCCCGAGACGCCGACGTCCGACGGGCCGTGCTCCGCCGGAAAGGGGCGGTAGCACAGCTCGTCGATGAGCGCGATGTGCTGTGCGATGTTCATGGGTCCAGTAAACCGCCCGCCACTGACAGTTGGCGGGGCATCATCCGGCCCTCCGTCAGGCGTCCCTGCGGCGCACGCTCCAGGCTCCCGCCAGCAGGGCGGCGGCCGTCCACAGCGCGGTCACCGCCAGCCCCGACCAGGGGCCGAGGGTGCCCTCGGGGGTCTGTCTCAGCACCAGTTGCCCCGCCTTGTCGGGCAGGAAGTCGGCGACCGTGCCCGTCGCGTCGCCGATCACGAACGACACGACGAGGACGAACGGCACCAGCAGGGCGAGAGTCGCCACGCCGCTGCGCAGCAGGGCGGCGATCCCGGCGGCGAACAACGCCATCAGCATGAGGTAGACGCCGCAGCCCACGACACCGCGCACCTGCTCACCGGCGCCGAGTCCGCCGGCCGCGGCGCCGAGGCCCGCCCGGCCGGCGAGGAGCGCGGCGAGGGCGGTCACCAGCCCCACGAGGAGCGCCGGTACGGCGACGACGGCCGCCTTGGCCGCGAACCACCGGCCGCGCCGCGGCACCGCGGCCAGCGTCAGCCGCAGCGCCCCCGGGTGGAATTCCGACGACACGGCCATGGCCCCGAAGGCGATGGCCGCGATCTGGCCCGGCAGAACACCGGACAGGGCCATGAACAGCGGATCGAACCCCGGGTCGGAGGCGTCGGAGACCCCGGCGATCGCGGAGAAGGCCGTGGTGGCCGCGAACAGGGCCAGCAGCGCGCCCGGCAGCGAGCGCAGCGTGCGGATCTTCAGCCACTCGGAGCGCAGCAGGGGGGTGAAGTGCATGGTCAGGCCTCCTGGGGCTGTGCGGCGAACTCGGTCTCGGCACCGGTGAGGTCGAAATAGGCCTGCTCCAAGGTGCCCTCCTGGGCGGCCAGTTCCAGGACCGGGACGCCGGCGGCCGAGGTGATGCGACCGATGTCGTCCACGCGGGCGTCGTGCACGCTCCAGTGCCCGTCCGCGTGTTCCTCGGCGGCGTGGCCGTGCCGGGCGAGGACCGACCGAAGGGCGACGGGGTCGCTCGTGCGGATCCGTACGCGGGGCTGCACGCGCGCGTGGATGAAGTCCCGCATCGGGGTGTCGGCGAGCAGCCGGCCCCGGCCGAGGACGACGAGGTGGTCGGCGAAGGACGCGGTCTCGTTCATCAGGTGGCTGGAGACCAGGACCGTGCGGCCCTCGCCGGCGAGCCGCCGCAGCAACGTCCGGATCCACACGATGCCTTCGGGGTCCAGGCCGTTGGACGGCTCGTCGAGCATGACCACCTCGGGGTCGCCCAGCAGGGCGGCGGCGATGCCGAGCCGCTGGCGCATGCCCAGGGAGTACGTCCGCACACGGCGCCGGGCCACCGACGCCAGTCCCGTCTCCTCCAGCAGCTCGTCGACCCGTCGCTCCGGGACGCGGTTGCTCGCCGCCAGGACACGGAGGTGGTCGCGGGCGGTGCGGGAGCCGTGCGCGGCCTGGGCGTCGAGCAGGGCGCCCACGTGGCGCAGGGGTTCACGGAGCACCGGGTAGGGGCGGCCGCCGATCGTGGCCGAACCGGAGGTCGGCCGGTCGAGGCCGAGCACCAGCCGCATGGTGGTGGACTTCCCGGCGCCGTTCGGGCCGAGGAAGCCCGTGACGCGGCCGGGCAGCACGCGGAAGGTGAGCCGGTCCACGGCTCGCCGGCTGCCGAACTCCTTGGTGAGGTCCTGGACGTCGATGCTGGTCATGGCAGCAGCGTGGCCGACGGACCGGACCGCGGGCCTCCCCCCGCGGTGGCGGTCGTCTCCCCCGTGCGGGGGAGGCTCGCCGCCGGTGGGGGCTGGCACGATGACGCCATGGTCCGCATGCTGCGTCCCTTCACCCGGGCGGTGACGTACACCCGGTGGCTGCACCTCGCCATGGCCATCGTGTGGCCCGCCCTGTGGCTGTTCATCGACGAGGCGTGGTGGACCGTGGGCTCGGCGACCGTGCTGCTCGCTCTCGCGGGCCTCGTCCCCGCCATGCGGGTGGTGGAAGGACTCCAGGCCCGGCTGCTGCTGACCGGCCATCGGGACGGCGGCGAGGGCCCGGAAATCGTGGTCGCCTCCTCGTCCACCTGGGGCGACCGGGGGCGGATGGTGGTGTGGCTTCAGGCGCGGTTGTTCCTCGGGGTCCTGGTGACCCAACTGTGCGTGCAGCTCCTCCTGCTCACGCTGGACCTGGTGTCGACGTCGTTCGGCGATGAGCGCGCGGGCGACGCCTGGCTCGCCGTGGAAGGCCCTCACCGGTGGCACGCCCTGCTCGCGCCCCTGCCCCTGGCCGTGGCGGCCGGTGTCGTGGTCGGTTCGGGGCACCTCATCACCCGCATCGCCCTGCGTCTGCTCGGCCCCTCCCCCGACGAGCGGCTCGCCGCACTGGAGGAGCGCACGGAGCAGCTCCTCGAACGCACCCGTATCGCCCGCGAGTTGCACGACTCCATCGGTCACGCGCTCACCGTCGCCGTCGTGCAGGCGGGAGCCGCCCGGGCGGCGGGCGATCCCGCCTTCACCGAGCGCGCCCTCAGCGCCATCGAGGAGACGGGCCGGGCGGCGCTGGAGGACCTGGAGCGGGTGCTCGGCGTCCTGCGCGAGTCGGAGAAGCCGGTGAGCGCCCGGCCGACCCTCGCGGACGCCGACCGCCTGCTGGAGTCGGCCCGGGCGGCGGGGGCGAAGGTCGACGCCGAGGTGAGCGGCCCGGTGGAGAGCGTGCCCGGACCGGTCTCCCGGGAGGGCTACCGGATCCTCCAGGAGTCGCTGACCAACGTCCTGCGGCACGCCGGGGCGGTCCCGGTGCGCGTCCGGGTGCAGGTGGCCGGCGACTCGGTCGTCCTCGCGGTACGCAATCCGCTGCCGGCCGGGACGTCCGGTTCCGGGCGCGGCAGCGGCCTGCGCGGCATACGGGAGCGCGCGGCGCTGCTGGGCGGGCGGGCCAGGACCGGACCCGACGCGGGCGACTGGCAGGTTCATGCCGAACTGCCGTTGAGTTGATCTACGCTGGTCCGATGCCGGTCACCGTTCTCCTCGTCGACGACGAGCCCCTCGTGCGCGCGGGGCTTCGGGCCGTGCTGGAGGCACAGCCCGACATCGAGGTCGTCGGTGAGGCAGCGGACGGGGCGGCGGTGATCCCGCTCGTGCGGCGGCTGCGGCCGGACGTGGTCGCCATGGACGTCCGGATGCCGCTGATGGACGGCATCGAAGCCACCCGGGCGCTGCTGCGGACGGTCGACGAGCCGCCCCGGATCCTCGTGGTGACGACCTTCGAGAACGACGAGTACGTGTACGAAGCGCTGCGGGCGGGAGCCGACGGGTTCCTCCTCAAGCGGGCCCGGCCCGCCGAGATCGTGCACGCGGTGCGGCTGATCGCCGAGGGCGAGTCACTGCTGTTCCCGGCCTCGGTGCGGCAGCTCGCCGCCGAGTACGGCGACACCGGCGGCAACCGCGCGGCCCGGGCCGTGCTGGAGCGGGCCCGGCTGACCGAGCGTGAGGCCGAGGTGCTGCGCCTGATGGCGCGGGGTCTGTCGAACGCGGAGATCGCCGCCCGGCTGGTCGTGGGGACCGAGACCGTGAAGTCGCATGTCAGCTCGGTGCTGGCGAAGGTGGGGGCGCGTGATCGCACCCAGGCGGTGATCGTGGCGTACGAGTCGGGCTTCGTGGCGCCCGGCTGAGCGCCGAGGACCGGTGCCCCGCCCCTCGCCGGGGTGTGCCGTGCCGAAGTACGATCCGGCCATCACGCGCACGACCTGGGAGGACGGACGGTGGGGCGGCTGACCGGCGGGGACCCCTCGCTGCTGCGAAGGATCAACTCCGCGGTGGTGCTGCACGCGCTGCGTGCCACGGACTGCGCGACGCTGACCGAGATCACCCGGGTGACGGGGCTGTCCCGGCCGACGGTCGAGGGTGTCGTCGAAGGGCTCATCGAGGCCGGGCTCGTCGTGGAGAAAGCGGCCGAGGAGGGCGCTGCCCGGCGGCAGGGGCGTCCGGCGCGGCGGTTCCGTTTCCGGGCGGAGGCCGGGCATCTGCTGGGGCTGGAGATCGGGGCGCACCGGGTGGCCGCGCTGCTGTCCGACCTGGACGGCCGGGTCATCGGCGCCCAGGCCAAGGAGGTTCCCGAGACGGCGGGGGCGGACGAGCGGCTGGAGCGCCTGCGCGGGGCCGTCGCCGAGCTGCTGCGGCGGGCCGGGGTCGCGCGCGGTTCGCTGCGGGCCGTGGGTGTGGCGACGCCCGGGATCGTCGAGGCCGACGGCACGGTACGGCTGGGTACGGCGCTGCCGGGGTGGACGGGGCTGCGGCTGGGCGAGCGGCTGAGCCGGTCGTTCAAGTGCCCGGTGCTGGTCGAGAACGACGCCAACGCCGCGGTGGTCGCCGAGCACTGGAAGGGCGCGGCCACCGAGTCGGAGGACGTGGTGTTCGTGCTGGCGGGGCTCAGTCCGGGCGCCGGTTCGCTGATCGGGGGGCGGCTGCACCGGGGCTACGGCGGAGCGGCCGGCGAGATCGGCGCGCTGCATCTGCTGGGCCGGGGGGTGACGCCCGAGACCCTGCTCTCGACCACGGACGAGCCTTTGCACCCGCTCGACGAGCAGGCCGTCGCCGAGGTCTTCGCACAGGCCCGCGACGGCGACCGGCAGGCCCGGGCGGCCGTCGACCGCTTCCTCCAGCGCCTGGTCCACGACGTGGCGGCCCTCGTCCTCGCCCTGGACCCGGAGCTGGTCGTCATCGGCGGCTGGGCGGCGGGCCTGGACGGCGTCCTGGCCCCCCTCCGCGAGGAACTCGCCCGCTACTGCCTGCGCCCCCCGAAGGTGACCCTCTCGGGTCTGGGGGACGCGGCGGTGGCCACCGGCGCCCTGCGCCTGGCCCTGGACCACGTGGAGGAGCAGCTGTTCACGGTGGAACCGCGCTCCCTTTAAGGGCGCCGGGAACCACGCGATCGGCCACACCGGACGCGTGGCCCCGGTGAAGCGGGCCGTGACGCCAGGGACGGGCGCGCCGGGCAGCGCTCCCCATCGCGCCGCGCCGCCTCAGGACGACCTCCCCGGGCGGCGCCACCCACCGCACCTCACGGCCTCGGGTCAGGACGCCTGCTTCTGGGGTCCGGCGTGGATCTCCACACCCCCCGAGTCACCGAAGGTGAGCCGGCAGGTGTCGGCGCGATACGTCGCCACCGACAAGGCCGCCGTCCGGCCCCCGGCGACGAACCGCGTGGTCACCACCAGCACGGGCGCCCCGGGCAGCCGGTCCAGCTCCTTCGCCTCGTCGGCTCCGGCGGACCCGAGCTCCACCGCGTTCTCCTGCCGCTCCAGGTCAAGCCGCTGCAACTCGCGCAGCACCGCACGGGCGCGGGCCGCTCCGGACGGCGCGTCGATGCCGGAGAGGTCGGGCACCGAGGGCTGCGGGATGTAGAGCAGCTCCGCGGCCACCGGCCGGCCGTGCGAGACGCGGGAGCGGCGCACGATGTGCACGGACTCCTCCTTGCCGGTCCCCAGCGTCTCGGCGACGGCCGCCGGGGGCGCCGCCGCCGTGCAGTCGACGGGCTGCCAGGCGTCCTCGGGACCGCCCGGCCAGGTGTGCGGTCCGGTGCCGAGGGAGACGCCCACGCGCGGCGGCGCGACGGTCGTACCCACCCCCCGGCGGCGCTGGAGCCTGCCCTCGAGTTCGAGCTGCTCCAGGGCCTGGCGGAGCGTGGCGCGGGCGACGCCGAAGCGGGCCGCGAGGTCGCGCTCGTTCGGAAGGATCTCCCCCACCGAGAACTCCGAGTCGAGCGCCTGACTGAGCACGGTCTTGAGATGCCAGTACTTCGGTTCCTGCACCGATTCCAGCTGCGTGGTCCCCACCCTGTCCTCCGCAATCGCCGTGGTCGGCAGCGTTTCAGCGCCTTGTTTATTAAAGGTTGTTGCACTTCTCTGCGACCATAGGGCGGCCCTGATCCTTGGTCAAGACCAATGGCCGGGAACGTTCACGGCCCCGCAACAAGGCCTCCCGAGCGGGTCCGGGAGGTCCGGTCACCCGGCGGCCAGCGACCGCAGTTTGTCGGGGTTGCGGATGATGTAGACGGCTTGGACGCGGCCGTCGGCGACGTCGACCTGGAAGACGGAGTCGGGCTTGCCGTCGGAAAGGATCAGCGCGGCCGGGCCCGCGTTGAGTTCCACGAACCGCACGGACAGCCCGGGGAGGCTCTTCTGAGCGACGCCGACCAGGAAGCGGCCCACCTTGTCGGCGGACTCCAGCACCCGCAGCGGCGCCTGCGCCTTGCCGCCGCTGTCGCCGACCAGCCGGACCTCCGGGGCGAGCAGCGCCATCAGCCCTTCGAGGTCACCCTCGGCAGCGGCGGCGAGGAACCGTTCGGTGACGTTCCGGCGCTGGGCGGGGTCGACCTCGTAGCGCGGGCGCCGCTCGTCGACGTGCCTGCGGGCCCGCCCCGCCAGCTGGCGCACCGCCGGTTCACCGCGGTCGAGCATGGCGGCGATGTCGGCGTGGGGGAAGCCGAAGGCCTCGCGCAGCACGAACACGGCCCGCTCCAGCGGTGACAGCGACTCCAGGACGACGAGGACGGCGAGCGAGACGGAGTCGGCGAGCACGGCCCGCTCGGCGGTGTCGGGCACCGTGTCGCCGAAGTCGGTGACGTAGGGCTCGGGCAGCCAGGGGCCGACGTACGTCTCGCCGCGGGCCTTGATCTGGCGCAGGCGGTCGATGGCGAGCCGGGTGGTGATCCGCACGAGGTAGCCGCGTGGTTCGCGCACGTCGTCGCGGGCCGCGCCGGACCAGCGCAGCCAGGCCTCCTGGACCACGTCCTCCGCGTCGGCCACGCGGCCCAGCATGCGGTAGGCGACGCCCAGCAGGACCGGGCGGTGTGCTTCGAACACGTCGGTCGCGGTCTCGGTGGTCACGGCTCCATCCCAGCCCACCACTGCGGCCCTGTCCAGGCGGAACCGCCCCTTCCCGGACAGAATGGCCGACAGGGCGCCGGTGACCGGCGCACGGCTGCGGAGGTGGCGATGCGGTACGCGGTGCTGGGCACGGGACAGGTCGGACGCACGCTCGGCGGGCGGCTGGTGGAGCTGGGGCACGAGGTGCGGCTCGGCTCGCGCACGCGGGACAACACCGCCGCCGTGCAGTGGGCGGCCGCCGCCGGGCCGCGGGCGGGTGTGGGGACGTTCGCCGAGGCGGCCGGGTTCGGCGAGGTCGTGGTGAACGCGGTCGGCGGGCGGGTGGCCCTCACCGTGCTGGAGGCGGCCGGGGCGGAGAACGTCGAGGGGAAGGTCCTCGTGGACGTCTCCAATCCACTGGCGTTCGAGGAGGGGGAGCCGCGGCTGTCCCCGGTCGGGTCGGACAGCGTGGGTGAGCAGATCCAGCGGGCGTTTCCCCGGGCGCGCGTGGTGAAGACGCTCAACACGGTCAACTGCCGGGTGATGGTGGAACCGGACCGTGTGCCGGGCGAGCACAACGTCTTCGTGTGCGGGGACGACCCGGGCGCCAAAGAGCGGGTGACGGCACTGCTCGGGGAGTTCGGCTGGCCGGCGGACCGGGTGCTCGACCTCGGCGGCATCCGGGCGGCCCGCGCCGTGGAGATGTGGCTGCCCCTGTGGGTCGGCCTGTTCCAGAAGTTCGGGCACGGCGAGTTCAACCTGGAGCTGCGCCGGGCCCGTTGAGCGGCGCGGCGCCGTGCGGCCCGGGACACCATGGGGCTACCGGTGAGTAGCAATTGCTGACAAGCTGTCTACGGCGTCCGTCAGCGAGCACAGCCGAGGAGCACCCCATGTCCGCCAGCGTCTCCTTCAAAGTCGCCTCCCCGCGGGGCGAGCAGAGCGTGACCCTGTCCTACACCCGCCGGGGCAGCGGCGAGCCGCTGCTCCTGCTGCACGGGATCGGCCACCACCGGCAGGCGTGGGAACCGGTGATCCCGGCGCTCGCGGCCGAGCGCGACGTGATCGCCGTGGACCTGCCCGGCTGCGGTGAGTCACCGGCCCTGCCGGACGGCATGGCGCACGACCTGCCCACGATGAGCACGGTCCTCACGGCACTGTGCGAGGCGCTGGAGATCGAACGGCCGCACGTCGCCGGCAACTCCCTGGGCGGCCTGCTGGCGCTGGACCTGGCCCGGACGCAACGCGTCCGCTCGGTCACCGCCCTGTCCCCCGCCGGGTTCTGGAACGACGCCGAGCGCCGCTACGCCTTCACGGTGCTGGCGACGATGCGGCAGATCGCCCGGCGCATGCCGCCGCCCCTGGTGGAACGGCTGGCCCGCCCGGCCCTGGGCCGCACCCTGCTGACGAGCACCATCTACGCCCGCCCGGGCCGCCGTTCCCCCGAGGCCGTGGTCGCCGAGACGCTGGCACTGGCCCGGGCCCAGGGGTTCTCCGAGACGCTCCGCTCCGGCCGGACCGTGCGGTTCACCCACGACATCGTGGGCACGCCGGTCACGGTGGCGTGGGGCAACCGGGACCGGCTGCTCATCCCCCGCCAGGGCGTGCGCGCCAAGGGCGTCATCCCCGGGGCCCGGCTGGTGCGCCTGCCCGGCTGCGGGCACGTCCCGATGAACGACGACCCGGCGCTGGTGGCCCGGGTCCTGCTCGACGGCAGCCGCTGAGCCGCCCAGGGGGCGGCGCTGCGTCTAAGGTCTGCCCCCATGAGGTCACCGCAGAGCGCCCCGGGCGAGGGCGAGGCGTCCGCCGCCTGGGAACTGCTGCTCCCCGCCGCGTCCGCACCGGCACGCACCCGGGGCCGGTCCCTCCAGGCGGCACTGCGTGAGGCGGTCCGCTCGGGCCGCCTCGCCCCGGGCACTCGGCTGCCCTCGAGCCGGGACCTCGCCGCCGACCTCGGGGTGTCGCGCGGTCTGGTCACGGAGGCGTACGAGCAGCTGACGGCGGAGGGTTATCTGCGCAGCGGCCGGGGCGCCGGGACCTGGGTGGGCGCGGCGGTCCGGGCCGCGCAGCCGCGGGCGCACGACCTCGCTCCCCGGTCGCCCGGCTCGCGGGCGGACTTCGTGCCCGGGACACCGGACCCGGCCCTCTTCCCCCGTGCGGCGTGGGCCGCGGCGCACCGCGGTGTGCTGGCCGAACTGCCCCACCAGGAGCTCGGGTATCCCGATCCGCGCGGACTCCCGCGGTTGCGTACCGCACTGGCCGAACTGCTCGCCCGGCGGCGGGGCGTGGTGGCCGACCCCGAGCGGATCGTGGTCGTCTCGGGGGTGACCCAGGCGACGACCCTGCTCGGTTTCGCGCTGCACGCGCGCGGGATGACCACGGTGGGCGTGGAGAACCCGGGCAGCCCCCAGCACGACGCGCTGTACGGCGCGGCCGGAGTCACCGCCGTACCGCTGCCGGTGGACGAGGAGGGGGTCACCCCGAAGTCTCTGTGGGCGTCGGGCGTACGGGCCGTGGTGACCACTCCGGCCCACCAGTTCCCCACCGGCATCGCCTACTCGGCCCGGCGCCGTGCCGCGTTGCTGGACTGGGCGCGGTCCGTCGACGGCATCGTCCTGGAGGACGACTACGACGGCGACTTCCGCTACGACCGCGCACCCGTCGGCGCGCTCCAGGGCCTCGACCCGGACCACGTGGCCTACACGGGCTCGGTCAGCAAGTCCCTCGCCCCGGGCCTGCGGCTGGGCTGGCTCCTGGTGCCGGAGTCCTGGGCGCAGGAGATCGTCGAGCGCAAACGCGCCATGGATCTCGGCCACCCGGCCCTGGACCAGGCGCTGTTCGCGCGTTTCCTGGAGCGCGGCGACTACGACCGCCAGCTGCGCCGCTGCCAGCGCGCCTACCGCGAGCGGCGTGACGCGCTGGTCGCCGCCCTGGACACGCACTTCCCCGGCGCGCAGGTGTCCGGGATCGCCGCCGGCCTGCATGTGATCGTCACGCTGCCGGCGCGGTCCGGACCCGAGGAGCGCTTCCTCGCACGGGTGGCGGCGGCGGGGGTTGCGGTGCGCCCGCTGTCGGCGTACCGCCACCCCGGCACCGGGTCCGGGGAAACCGAGAGGATCCGGCTCGTCCTGGGCTATGCCCATGTGTCCCCGGCGCGGATCGCCGAGGGCGTGCGCCTGATGGCGGAGGCCGCGGCCGGGTGAGGCGGCCGGTTCGCCGGTTCCCTCGCCCCGCGGCCGGTTGTTCACTTGGGGTTCGTGTGCGCGCCGCGGCGGGCCAGTAGGAGTGGCTGTGCACACTTGGCCGGATCCCGTCCCTGGAGGCGCATCCATGTCCCACCGTCCGTTGCCCGGGCGCCGTAGCGTCCTGCGTGGCTCCCTCGCCGCGTCGGCGGCCCTGTCCTTGCCCACCGCTCTCGGCGCGGCACCCGCCTTCGCACGCTCGGGGCGCCCGACGGCGGGGTGGGGTGTGCAGGCGGGAGACGTGACCTGCGACTCCGGGCTGGTGTGGGTGCGCTCCGACCGGCCGGCCCGGATGGTCGTCGAGACCTCGGCCACCGAGTCGTTCCGCAACGCCCGCAGATGGCACGGCCCGCTGCTGGGCCCGGGCACCGACTTCACCGGCACGACCCGGCTGCGCGGCCTGCCGTCCGGCGAGCAGATCCACTACCGCGTGCTGCTCGCCGACCCGGACGACCCGCGCCGCACCGGCGAACCGGTCAGCGGCACCTTCCGGACCGCGTCCGCCAAGCGCCGCGACGGCGTGCGGTTCGTCTGGTCCGGCGACCTGGCCGGGCAGGGCTGGGGCATCAACCCGGAGTTCGGCGGCTACACGATCTACAACGCGATGGCCGCCCTCGACCCGGACTTCTTCCTGTGCAGCGGCGACAACATCTACGCCGACGGCCCGATCACCCAGGCCGTGTCCCTGCCCGACGGCCGGACCTGGCGGAACATCACCACCGAGGAGAAGGCGAAGGTCGCCGAGACGCTCGGGGAGTTCCGCGGCAACTTCCGCTACAACCTGCTCGACGAGAACCTGCGCGCCTTCAACGCCCGGGTCCCGTCCATCATCCAGTGGGACGACCACGAGGTCACCAACAACTGGTACCCGGGTGAGATCCTCACCGACGCCCGCTACACCGAGAAGCGCGTCGACGTGCTCGCCGCCCGCGCCCGCCGGGCCTTCTCGGAGTACTTCCCGATCTCCACGCTGCGCCGCCCCGACGGCCGCGTCTACCGCGTGCAGCACCACGGGCCGCTGCTGGACGTCTTCGTCCTGGACATGCGCACCTACCGCAACGCCAACTCGCCGGACGACCAGCCGGCCGACCCGCAGGGCATCCTCGGCCGCGAGCAACTCCAGTGGCTCAAGCGCGAGCTGTCCCGCTCCCGGGCCGTGTGGAAGGTGATCGCCTCCGACATGCCGATCGGCCTCGTCGTCCCGGACGCGCCGAACATCGAGGCCGTCGCTCAGGGCGACCCCGGCAAGCCGCTCGGCCGTGAATTGCAGATCGCCGAACTGCTGCGGTTCGTCAAGCACCGCCGGATCACGGGCACGGTGTGGCTGACCGCCGATGTGCACCACACCTCGGCGCAGCACTACCAGCCGTCGAGGGCCGCCTTCACCGACTTCGAGCCGTTCTGGGAGTTCGTCTCGGGCCCGCTCAACGCCGGTGCCTTCCCGGCGAACGCGCTCGACGGCACCTTCGGCCCGGACCGCGTGTTCGTGAAGGCCCCGACGACCGCCAACGTGTCGCCGGCCGGAGGCTTCCAGTTCTTCGGCGAGGTCGACATCGACGGCCACAGCGGGGAGCTGACGGTCCGTCTGCGGGAGCAGGACGGCACCGTGTTGTTCACGCAGGTGCTCCAGCCGGGCCGGGTCGGCCAGTAGTACGGAACGCAACGTTTGAAAGGACGGTAAAGGGGGGAAGCTCCCCCCTTTACCCGGTGGTCACAAAGCGTTCTCGATCGTGCAACACCACTCCGTCACAGTGGGTGCATGACGCGAGACGTGACTTCTGTGCCGCACCACCTCGACGACTGCCGCACCGCCACACCGTGGCAGCGGATCGCGCAGGCGTTCCGGACGTGGCGAACACGCCGCCACGAACACGCCCCGCCGACCGGTGATACCGGGTCCCCGGCGCCACAGGCGGTGCCGGGGGCGAACACCCTGTGGCGGATGCGGACCACGGTCCAGGACGAGCCGGGATCGCTGGCGGCCCTCTGCGCGGCCCTGGCGGGACGGCGCGTCGACATCCTGAGCCTCCAGACGCACCCGCTGGGCGCGGGCACGGTCGACGAGTTCCTGCTGCGGGGCCCGGACGGTCTGCCGGCGTCCGCGATCACCACGGCCGTCGAGTCGGCCGGTGGCGCCGACACCTGGATCGAACGGGCCGACGCGCACGACCTGGTGGACGCGCCGACCCGGGTCCTCGGGCTCGCCGCCCGCACCGCCCTGGACTCGGCGGAACTTCCCCTCGCCCTGCGGCAGTTGCTCGGCCGGTGCACGATCCGCTCCCAGCCCGCTCCGGCCGGCGCCGGCCAGGTGCCGGGCAGCGCGCCGGTGGAAGGCGCCTTGGACGACACGGTGATGCGGCTGCGCGCCCCGGAAGGCGGAGTGATCACCGTGGAGCGGCCGTATCTGCCGTTCACCCCGACCGAGTTCGCCCGGGCCAGGGCCCTGGTGGAACTGGACGCCCGGCTCGGCCCGCGCCTGCCGCACGGCCGGGAGGAGCTCACGCTGGCCGAGGGCAGCGACATCACCGTGCGGCGGGCCGACACGCGCGACCTCGAAGCGGCCAGGGCGATGCACGAGCGGTGCTCGGCGCACACGCTGAAGCAGCGCTATCACGGGCCCGTCGGTGACGCCGACCGGTACCTGACCCACCTGCTCGGGCCGCGCCACGGCCGCACTCTGGCCGTGCAGACCGCCTCCGGCCGGATCGTCGGGCTGGGCCACCTCCTGTGGGACGGGGACGAGACGGAGGTCGCGCTGCTCGTCGAGGACGCGTGGCAGCGGCGGGGTGTCGGGGCGGAGCTGCTCGGGCGGCTGGTCGGGATGGCTGTCGAGGCCGGCTGCTCGAGCGTGTACGCCGTGACGCAGGCGTCCAACACGGGGATGGTCGCCGCGATGCGCGGGCTCGGGCTGCCTCTCGACTACCAGGTCGAGGAAGGGACGCTGGTCATCACGGCGCGGCTGGGTGAGCCCGTGGTGACGGGTGCGGAGGGGCTGGGGAGCGCCTCCGCGTCGTAGGCGCCGTCGTCAGAGGGCGGGTGCGGGTTCACCGTGGCTCGTCGCGCAGTTCCCCGCGCCCCCGAAAGGGCCGGACAGTGCCTGGTCGAGATCGTTCCACAGGTCCTCCACGTCCTCCAGGCCCACCGACATGCGCAGGAGCTGATCGCTGACCCCGGCTCCCCGGCGGTCGTCCGCGTCGACGATGCGGTGGCTGATGGAGGCCGGGTGCTGGATGAGCGTGTCCACGCTGCCCAGGCTCACCGCGGGGGTGATGAGGCCCACCCGGGCGATGACCTCGTGGGGGTCGCCGTGCACCTCGAAGGCGACCATGGCACCGCCGATGCGCGGGTAGTGCACCCGGGCGATCCGCGGGTCGGCGGCCAGACGCCGGACCAGTTCGGCGGCGGTTACGGAGGCCGCCCGGACCCGGACCGGCAGGGTGGACAGGCCGCGCAGCAGCAGATAGCCGGCCAGCGGGTGCAGGACACCGCCCGTGGCGAAGCGCACCTGGCGCAGCCGTCCGGCGAACTCCTCGTCACAGGCGACCACGCCGGCGAGCACGTCGCCGTGCCCGCCGAGGTACTTGGTGGCGCTGTGCAGGATCAGCCGGGCGCCCTGCTCGGCGGGACGCTGCAGAACGGGTGTGGCGAAGGTGTTGTCCACCAGCAGCGGCACCGAACCGCAGGCGTGGGCGACGGCCCGCAGGTCGACCTCGGCGAGGGTCGGGTTGGCCGGGGACTCGACCAGGACCAGGCCGGTGTCCGGGCGCAGCGCGTGGGCGACACCGGCCGGGTCGGTCCAGGTCACCTCCGAGCCGAGCAGTCCGGCGGTCAGCAGATGGTCGCTGCACCCGTAGAGGGGGCGTACGGCCACGACGTGGCGCAGGCCCATCGCGCCGCGGACGAGGAGGACGGCGCTCAGTGCCGCCATGCCGCTGGCGAACGCCACCGCCGCCTCGGTGCCCTCCAGCCGGGCCAGGGCGGTCTCGAAGCGGGCGACGGTCGGGTTGCCGAGCCGCCCGTAGACCGGCGGGCCGTCCGGCTCGGCGCCGGTGGTGGCGAACGCGTCGATGCGGGCCGCCTCGCCGCGGCTGTCATAGGACGGGTAGGTGGTGGACAGGTCGATCGGCGGGGCGTGCAGCCCCTGCCGGGCGAGGTCGTCCCGCCCGGCGTGCACGGCCTCGGTGGCGAGGGCTCGCGGTGCGGTGCGTACGTCGTCGTGGGCGCGCGTGCTCGTTGTGTCCATGTCCATGGTGGGCAAGGGTGAACATGGACCGGGCCTTCGGCGCGCAACCCCGTGTTACGTTCGGCCCATGGCTGAATCCGTCGTACTGGATCCGGTGGATCTCCATCTGCTGCGGCTGTTGCAGAACGACGCCCGGGCGACGTACCGGGATCTCGCCGCGCAGGTCGGGGTGGCGCCGTCGACCTGTCTGGACCGGGTGACGCGGCTGCGCCGCTCGGGCGTGATCCTCGGGCACCGGCTGGAACTGGATCCGGCCAAGCTGGGGCGCGGCCTGGAGGCCTTGTTGTCGGTGCAGGTCAGACCGCACCGGCGGGAGCTGGTGGGGCCGTTCGTGGAGCGGATCCGCGCTCTGCCGGAATCGCGGACGGTCTTCCATCTGACCGGGCCCGACGACTACCTGGTCCATGTCGCCGTCGCCGACATGGCCGATCTCCAGCGGCTGGTGCTGGACGAGTTCACCTCGCGCCGGGAGGTGGCGCGGGTGGAGACCCGGCTGATCTTCCAGCAGTGGGAGTGCGGGCCGCTGCTGCCGCCTTCGCCCACGGCTCAATCCGCGTGACGTGCGCGGTCCCTCGTACGAGGATGGCCGCATGCCTGAGATCAACAGCCAGCTGCCCCGCGAAGTCGCCGACGCCTACGTCGACGAGCTCGTCGCCCTCGATCCGATCACCGGTACCTTCCTCGGCGTCAAGGAGAGTTCGAGCAGGTTGCCGGACACGTCGCCGGAGGGCCAGGAGGCGCTCGCGGAGCTGGCGCGCCGGACGCTGGCCCGGCTGGACGAGGCCGAGCGGCTGCCCGGCGCGGACAGCGACATCGAACGCCGTTGCGCACGGCTGCTGCGCGAGCGGCTCAGCGCCGAACTCGCGGTGCACGAGGCCGACGAGAGCCTGCGGTCCGTCAGCAACCTGAGTTCCATCGCCCACTCGGTGCGGCAGGTGTTCACCGTGACACCGGCGCGGACCGAGGAGGACTGGGCGGCCATCGCGGAGCGGCTGCGCGCGGTCCCCGCCGCGCTGGAGGGCTACCGCCGCTCCCTGGCGCTCGGCCTGGAGCGCAAGCTGTACGGCGGCCCCCGCGCCACGGCCACCTTCCTCCGGCAGCTCGGCGAGTGGGCCGGCGCCGACGAAGGCCACGGCTGGTTCGAGCAGTACGCCGCCGCCGGTCCCGAGGCCCTGCGCCAGGAGCTGGACAGCGCCGCCCGCTCGGCCACCGAGGCCGTCGTGCGCCTGCGTGACTGGATGCGGGACGTGTACGCGCCGGCGATCGAGGGCGCGCCGGACGTGGTGGGCCGGGAGCGCTACGCGCGCTGGGTGCGCTACTTCAACGGCACGGACCTCGACCTGGACGAGGCCTACGCCTACGGCTGGTCCGAGTACCACCGCCTCCTCGGCGAGATGAGGACCGAGGCCGAGAAGATCCTGCCGGGCGCCGCCACCCCGTGGGAGGCGCTGGCCCACCTGGATGCGCAGGGCACCCACATCGAGGGGGTCGACGAGGTCCGCGACTGGCTCCAGAGCCTCATGGACGAGGCGATGGACGCGCTCGACGGCACCCACTTCGACCTGGCCGAGCGGGTGCGCCGGGTGGAGTCGCGCATCGCCCCTCCGGGCAGCGCCGCCGCCCCCTACTACACGCCGCCGTCGGACGACTTCTCACGCCCGGGCTGCACCTGGCTGCCGACCATGGGAGAGACGCGCTTCCCGGTCTACGACCTGGTGTCGACCTGGTATCACGAGGGCGTGCCCGGCCACCACCTCCAGCTGGCCCAGTGGAAGCACGTGGCGCGGGACCTCTCCCGGTACCAGGCGAGCGTCGGCATGGTGAGCGCCAACGCCGAGGGCTGGGCGCTGTACGCGGAGCGGCTGATGGACGAACTGGGCTTCCTGACCGACCCGGAGCGCCGGCTCGGCTACCTGGACGCGCAGATGATGCGGGCCGTGCGCGTCATCATCGACATCGGCATGCACCTGGAGCTGACGATCCCGGACGACTCGCCCTTCCACCCCGGCGAGCGCTGGACGCCCGAGCTGGCGCAGGAGTTCTTCGGCTCGCACAGCAGCCGCCCCGCGGACTTCGTGGAGAGCGAGCTGACCCGCTATCTGTCCATGCCGGGCCAGGCGATCGGCTACAAGCTCGGCGAGCGGGCCTGGCTGCTGGGCCGCGAGAACGCCCGCAAGCGGCACGGCGACGCCTTCGACCCGAAGGCATGGCACATGGCGGCGTTGTCGCAGGGGTCGCTGGGGCTGGACGACCTGGTGGACGAACTGTCGCAGCTGTAGTCCCGGCGCCGGTGGCGCGGCCCCGGGAGGGCTTCCGTCAGCGCGGCGTTCGCAGCTGGAGCCGGACGAGGTCCAGCCAGGTCTCCGGGCCCGGCCGGACCCGTGCGGTGCGGACCGTGTAGGTGCCGGGTTCCAGGGCCACCCGGACCTGGTCGGTGTCCGCGAGGCCCGTCCCGGGCCAGGCCGCGTCGAAGAGGCGCACGGGCCCGGGCACCTTCCAGGACGTCCGCGGTCCCCACTCCGCCTCGGCGGTCGCCGCCGGGACGCTCGCCAGCAGTTCGTCCTCCACGTCACCGGCGCACCACCGGACGAACAGGCCGTGGTCGGGCAGATAGGCGGTCGAGGCGGGCTCGTCGCCCAGGACCAGGGCGGTGCAGTCGCCGACCGGGAGGAGGCCGATCTGGCCGTCCACCTCACAGGCCCGGTCGTAGTCCGAGGCCGTCTCCTCGCCGTCGGCACCCGCCCAGAACGGCAGAACGGTCTCCGGTACCGCTATCAGCGGCCCGCCGCCCGACTCGACCCATTCCACCGCGCCCGGCTCCGCGTATCGCACCATGGCGCAAGAACCTACAGGGTCAACCGGCGGCGCCAGAGCGTGGGTTCAGCAGCCGCAGTCTCCGCCGACGGGGGCCGTCAGGGGGTCCGGGACCCGGCGCTCGGGCCCCTGCCAGGTCTCGAACGTGAAGCCCTCGCGCACCCAGTACTCGAAGCCGCCGAGCATCTCCTTCACCCGGTAGCCGAGCTCGGCGAGGGCGAGGGCCGCGCGGGCGGCGCCGTTGCAGCCGGGGCCCCAGCAGTAGGTCACGACCGGCACCGACCGGTCGAGGAGCCGCGCGGCCTGCTCGGCGACGAGCGCGGTCGGCAGGTGGACCGCGCCAGGGACGTGGCCCTGGTCCCAGGCCTCGGTGGAGCGCGAGTCGACGAGGACGAAGCCGGGGTCGCCTCCGGCGTCGAGCGCGGCGGCGACATCGGACACGTCGGTGTGGAAGGCGAGACCGGCGCGGAAGTGCGCTGCGGCCTCCGCCGGAGCGGCGGGGGCGACGCGCAGGACGGGGTTCACGGTGGTGGTCATGCGACACAAACTACGGCCGGCGCTCCCGCCTCTGAAGGGACGATCCCCGGCGCTGGGCTTGATCCGCCGGGGATTCCCCTGCTATTCCTCGGCGGTGACCGAGTATTCCCCGGACGCCACCGACTGGCGCATCCTCGACATCCTCCAGCGGGATGGCCGGGCCGGTTTCGCCGAGCTGGCCCGCGCCGTGTCCATGTCCGCCAGCGCGGTCACCGAACGGGTGCGCCGCCTGGAGGAGGCAGGGATCATCCAGGGCTACGCGGCCGTGGTCGACCCGGAGCGGCTGGGGCTGCCGATCCTGGCGTTCGTGCGCCTGCGGTACCCGAACGGCAACTACAAGCCCTTCCACGACCTGGTCGCCGTCACGCCCGAGATCCTGGAGGCGCACCATGTCACGGGGGACGACTGTTTCGTCATCAAGGTCACGGCCCGCTCGATGCGTCACCTGGAGGAGGTGTCGGGGAAGATCGGTGCGCTGGGCTCGGTGACGACGAGCGTGGTGTACTCCTCGCCCCTCCCCCGGCGCCCCCTGGGCCGCTGAGTCAGCCCGCGCCGCGCTGCCGCAGCACCGACCCGGACCGGCCCTTGACCACTTCGAGCTGGGCGTGGATCCGCCGCCGCAGGTCGGCGACATGGCTGACGATGCCGACGCTGCGGTCGCGTTCGCGCAGCGAGTCCAGCACGTCGAGGACCTCGTCGAGGGTCTGGTCGTCGAGGCTGCCGAAGCCCTCGTCGATGAAGAGGGTGTCCAGCCGCACCCCGCCCGCCTCGTCGGTGACGACGTCCGCGAGGCCCAGGGCCAGGGCGAGCGAGGCGAAGAACGTCTCACCGCCGGACAGCGTGGCCGTGTCCCGCTCGCGGCCGGTCCAGGCGTCGACGACGTGCAGCCCGAGCCCGCTGCGGCCGCGTCCGGTGCGGTCGTCGGAGTGGACGAGGGTGTAGCGGCCGGAGGACATGCGGCGCAGCCGTACCGTCGCGGCGGCGGCGACCTGCTCCAGCCGGGCCGCCAGCACGTACGACTCCAGGCGCATCCGGCGTTCGTTGTCCGCGGAGGTGCCGGCGGCGAGGCCGGCCATCCGGGCGACGCGGTCGTACTCCCGGCGCAGCGGCGCGATCCGGTGCACGGAGGCGGTCGCCCGGGCGGACAGCCGGTCGAGTTCGGCGCAGCGCCGGCCGGCGGCGTCGTGGGCGGAGGCGGCGTCGCGTACCCGCCGGGCCGCCTCGTCGGCGGCCCGTTGCGCCGCGTCCAGGTCGGCCCGCGGGACCTGCGCAGCCGCGGCCGTGTCGGCCTCGGCGAGGACGGCCCGTACGGCGGCCTCCTCGTGCTGCCAGGCGTCGAGCCGGCGTTGCAGCTCGCGGTGGGCGGCGTTGTCGAGGAGGGCGGCGGCCGCGGCCTGCGGGGTCTCGAAGCCGGCGCGGAAGGCGGCGTCGGCGAGCCGGGCGTCGGCGTCCTTGAGCCGCTGGGCGGTGTCCTCGGCCACGCGGACGGCGTCGGCGGCGTCGCTGAGCAGCACGGTGCGCCGCTCCAGCTGCGCGGCCCGCGCCGCGACGCTGTCCAGGGAGCCCCGCGCCCGCTCCAGTTCCTCCTCCAGAGTGGCCCGTTCCCGGTCCAGGCGCTCCCGGTGACCGACCCGCGAGGCGGCCCGTACCGCGGCCTCCTGCCGGGCGGCGAGGCGCCGTTCGTGTTCCTGCCCGGCCTGCCGCAGGCGCTCCTGCGCGGCGTGCAGCTCGGCGGCGGCGCCACGGGCCCGCTCGTACTGCTCCTCCAGCTCCGCCGCCTGCCGGGCGAGTTCACCGGTGGGCGTGTCACCGGCCTCGGCGGTGGCGGCGGCGAGCGCCTCCCGGACGACGCCGAGCCGCCGTTCGTCCTCGGCGCGCTGTTCCTCGGCGCGCTGGTGGGCGGTGAGGGCGCGCTCCTCCGCCTCACGGTCGACGTGCCCGGCGACCTTGCGGGCGGGGGCGGGGTGTTCGGTGGCGCCGCAGACGGCACAGGGTTCGCCGTCGGTGAGGTGGGCGGCCAGTTCCGCCGCGATGCCGTTCAGGCGCTGTTCCTTGAGGTCGAGCCAGTGCTGCTTGGCCCGCAGCGCCTCGTCCCGCGCGCAGCGCACCCGCTCGACCGCCCGGTCCGTGTCCTGGGCGAGCTGGTCGCGCATGCGGGCGGCCTTCAGCCGCTGCTGGGCGGGCTCGCGCCGTACGGTGAGCTGTTCGGCGAGGGCGGCGGCCTGTTGTGCGGAGTCGACCCGGCTCTGGAGCGCGGTGCGGGTCTCCTCCCAGCCGTCGAGCCAGGCCTGCGCCTCGTGGAGCAGCTCCGTGTCGGCGCGCTCCTGGCGGTCCAGTCCGGTGCGCTCGTCGAGGAGTTCGGCCAGCCGCCGCTCGGCGCGGCGGGCCGCGTCGAGCCCGCCCAGTTCCTCGGCGGCCCGGCGTGCGGCGGCGGCGAGCCCGGCCGCTCCGGCGTCGGTGAAGCTCTCCGGCAGCTGGGCGCGGGCGCGGGCCTCGGCGGCGGTGGCGCGGCGGTGCTCGGCGTCCGCGGCATCGCGCAGCTCCAGGGCGGGCGCGACCGTTTCCGCCTTGCGGGCCCGCTCCATGAGCGCCTGCGCCTCCCGGTAGGCCTCGGCTCCCTGCTCCAGGCGCGCCGCCCTTTCCCGTGCCTGGGTGAACCGGCGCTGGAGCCGGTCCAGTTCGCGGACGTCGTCCAGGACGCGGTCGGCTGCGGCCTGGGCGGACTCGGCGGCGGTGAGCGTGCACGCGGCGACGGTGAGCTGTTCGCGGGCGGTGCTGCGGGCGACGGCGGCCGCGCTCAGCACGGCCTCGGCGAGTCCCGGTTCGCCGGGGGCGAGTTCGGGCAGCTCCATGGCGTCGCCCGCGGCCTGCTGCATGCGGTGGGCGTCGGCCAGCAGCTCGGCGTCCCCGTCCCGCACCCGGGCCTCGGTGACGCGGCGGCGTTCGGCGAGGCGCTTTTCGACGTCGGCGAAGCGGCGGGTGTCGAACAGCCGGCCCAGCAGCTTGCCGCGGGCCTCGGCGTCGGCGCGCAGGAACCGGGCGAAGTCGCCCTGCGGCAACAGCACGACCTGGCAGAACTGCTCACGGCTCATGCCGAGCAGCTGGGTGATCTCCTCACCGATCTCCTGGTGGGAGCGGCTCAGGTCCTTCCATGCGCCGGCCGCCCTGTCGTACTCGCGCAGCCAGGTCTGGGCCTTGTCCAGGGTCGTGCCGGTGCCGCGTTTCTTGGGGCGCTCCCAGGGCGGCTGCCGGGTGACCTCCAGACGGCGTCCGGCGACGGTGAGTTCGAGGGCGACCTCGGTGCGCGTCGCGGGCGCGGCGTGGTCGCTGCGCAGGGCCGTGCCCTGGCCGCCGCCCTGCCGGGCGCCCGGCACCGAGCCGTACAGGGCGTAGCAGACGGCGTCGAGCACGGAGGTCTTGCCCGCGCCGGTGGGGCCGTGCAGCAGGAAGAGACCGGCCGCCGACAGCTCGTCGAAGTCGACGGTCTGGGTGCCCGAAAAGGGCCCGAAGGCGGTGACCGTGAGCCGGTGGAGCCTCACCGGGCCACCTCCCGCACGCTCTCGTCGGCCCGCACCGCGTCGAACGCGTCCCGCAGCACGCCCTGTTCGTGCGGGTCGGGTCCGGCGCCGCGCACATGGGCGACGAAGTCCTCCGCGATCTCCTGGTCGCTGCGGCCGGCCAGGCGCCGGGCGTAGGACACCTCGGACTCCTCCTCGTCGCGGTCGGGGTCGAAGACGAGGCTGAGTGTGTGCGGGAAACGCTCGGTGAGCCGGGCCATCGGGTCGGCCGGGCGGACGGGGTCGGTGAGGGTCGCCTCGACCCACGCGTCCTCGTGCCCTGCCAGGCCGGGGTCGGCGAGCAGGTCCTCCAGCGTGCCCCGGATGCGGGCCAGGGCGCGCGGCACCGGGCAGTCGAGGCGCTCGGCGTCGACGGAGCCGTCGGCGGCCAGGTCGACCAGCCACATGCTCTTGCGGTGGGCGGCCTCGGAGAAGGAGTAGGGCAGGGGGGATCCGGAGTAGCGGACGCGGTCGGTGAGGGTCTGGCAGCCGTGCAGATGCCCGAGCGCCACGTAGTCGACGCCGTCGAACACGCCGGCGGGCACCGCGGCGACGCCGCCGACGGTGATGTCCCGTTCGCTGTCGCTGGGTTCACCGCCGGTGACGAAGGCGTGCGCGAGGACCACGGAGCGGGTGCCGGGGGCGCGGTCGGCGAGGTCGGCGCGGACCCGGTCCATGGCGGCGGCGAGCACGGTTTCGTGCCCGGCCTTCTCCACGCCGAACTCGTCCTTGACCAGAGCCGGTTCGAGGTAGGGCAGGCCGTAGAAGGCGACGTCCCCGTGGGTGTCGGACAGCACCACCGGGGTGCCCGCCGCCGACGGCTCGGTGCGCAGATGGATGCCGGCCCGTCCGATCAGGCCCGCGCCGACGCCGAGACGGCGGGCGGAGTCGTGGTTCCCGGAGATCATCACCGTCGGCACACCGAGGTCGGCGAGGCGGTGCAGGGCGTCGTCGAACAGCTCGACCGCGGCGAGCGGCGGCACCGCCCGGTCGTACACGTCTCCCGACACCAGCACCGCGTCCACGGCCCGCTCCCGCACGGTCGTGACGAGGTGGGCGATGAACTCGGCCTGGGCCCCGAGCATATTGACCCGGTGGAACGCCCGGCCGAGGTGCCAGTCGGAAGTGTGCAGCAGTCTCATGATCCCCCGAGACTAACCGCCGGGTCTGACAGCACGGGCGGTTACTCCCGTATCGACCGTCATCTCCCGCCACGGAAGCGACCCTTATGACCGCTTCGGTCCGGAACGTCAGGCGTCCCCGTACGCCTCGCCGCCCGGCTCGAAGCCGGCCGTGCCGGAGGTCACGTCGGCGAGCCAGGCCCGGAAGGGCTCGACGTCCGCGTCCGGGAGGGCGATCTCGATCGTGACGGCTTCGGCGTAGCGCACGTCCCGGACCTCGCGCCCGGTGGTCCGCAGGTCGTTCTCGAGCCTGCCGGCCCGCTGGTGGTCGACGGTGACCGTGGCGAGCCGGTACCGGCGGCGGGTGCGGGTGCCGAGGGCGTCCAGCGCCTCGCCGACCGCTCCGCCGTAGGCCCGGATGAGTCCACCCGCGCCGAGTTTGACCCCGCCGTAGTAGCGGGTGACGACGGCGACGACGTACCGCATGTCCCGGCGCAGCAGCATCTGGAGCATGGGGACGCCGGCGGTGCCGCCCGGTTCGCCGTCGTCGCTCGCCTTCTGGACGCAGGCGTCCGCGCCGATGACGTAGGCCCAGCAGTTGTGGCTGGCGTCGGCGTGCTCCTTGCGGACCGCGGCGATGAAGTCCTGGGCCTCCCGCTCGGTGGCCGCCGGGGCGAGGGCGCACAGGAAGCGGGAGCGGTTGACCTCGGTCTCGTGCACGCCGGCGGCGGCGACCGTGCGGTATTCGTCCTGCATCCGGCCAGCCTATGCGCGGGCCGGGGACTACTTCTTCGCGCCCCGGGGCACGGTCACGGACGTGAGCAGCGCGGTGCCGGCCTCGAGGGCCCGCCAGGCCGTGCCGCGCCAGGACAGGACGGCGATCGCGCAGGTGGGGAATTTGGTGCGGACCTGCTCCAGGGTGTCGTCGAGGCCGTCGCCGGCGAGGGCCAGGACCAGTTCCTCGAGGCCCGGGTTGTGGCCGATCAGCAGCAGTGTCTCCACCTCGGCGGGCGCCTCGTGCACGACGGCCAGCAGGCCCGACGGGCCGGCGGCGTAGAGCCGGCGGTCGTACCGGACCGGCGGGGGTGTGCCCCACTCGGCGGCGGCCAGGTCCCAGGTGCCGCGGGCGCGCAGGGCGGTGGAGCACAGTGCGAGGTCCGGCAGGAGATCGGCGTCGGCCAGGGCCCGCCCGGCCGCGGGGGCGTCCCGGCGGCCGCGCGGGGCGAGGGGTCGTTCGTGGTCGGCGACGTCCAGGGGCCAGGCGGACTTGGCGTGCCGGAGCACGATGAGGCGGCGCAGCGGGCCCGCTCCGGCTCGTTCGATCATGACGGTGCTCCCAGGTCGCGGGTGAGATCGAGGCCGAGGAGGCGGTCGGCGTAGGCGTAGGTCTCGAAGCGGGCGCCGTCGGCCAGGTCCGGCCGGGTCTCGACCTGGCGCAGCACGTCCAGCACCCGGGGCAGGTCCAGGTCGTCTTCCCAGGCGTCGCGCAGCCTCCCGCGCACGTCGTCGGGGATCGGCCGCGAGGGCTGCCGCGCCCAGCGGGCGACCGCGGTGCGCCAGCGGGCGAGGGTGGCGCGGGCGCCGTCGACGTCGGCCGCCTCCGGCCGGGCGGGGGCGCTGTGGTGCCGGGTGAGCAGGGCGAGGCGCAGGGCGGCGGGGTCGCCGTGTCCGGGCGGGTCCGTCTGGACCGGCGCGACGGTGATCAGTACCCCGTCGGGCGGCGCCCCGCCCTGGGCGGCGACGTGGAGGGCCTGGGACTCGCCCAGGCTTGCGCCGACGTCGGGGCTGTCCTCGAAGGGGCGGATGTTCAGGGTCGCGGCCCGCGCGCGCAGTTCCGCCTGGCGGTGGCCGCCGGTCAGCAGTGCCCACACCGGCGTGCCGCCCAGTTCCAGGGTCCTGACGAGCAGGTCCCCGACGAGCAGCACCCGAAGGTTCGTGGTGTCGGAACCGGGCGCGTGCACCTCGACACGGGTCAGGCCCCGGCGGGCCGGGGCGGCGTCGACCGGCTGGCCGGTCCGGGCGTCGGTGATGCGCAGCACGAGGTGAGCGTAGGCGGGAAGGCCGTCGCACGCGGGCAGGTTCGGGGTTTCCCGGCCGCCGTGGCGGGATCACCGCGCCCGGGGCGGGTCCGGCCGCTCGTCACGGGACAGGGTGCCCAGGAACCGCACGTGCGGCCGCCCCTCGGGGCCTTCGCGGCTGACGGCGGCGCGCACTCCGTACACGTCGGCGATGAGTTCCGCGGTGAGGACGTCTCCCGGAGTGCCCCCGGCCACGGCCCGTCCCTCGTGCAGCACCACGACCCGGTCGCAGTACATCGCCGCCAGGTTGAGGTCGTGCAGGGCGACGACGGTGGTGACCGGCAGGCCGGTGACGAGGGTGAGCAGATCGAGCTGGTGGTGGATGTCGAGGTGGTTGGTGGGCTCGTCGAGGAGGAGCTCACGGGGTTCCTGGGCGAGCGCCCGGGCGATCTGCGCGCGCTGGCGTTCGCCGCCCGAGAGAGTGTGCCAGGACCGGCCGGAGCAGTCGGCGAGGCCCGCGCGCTCCAGGGCGGCGCGCACCGCCCGCTCGTCGTCCGCCGAGGCCGGTGTCCAGGCTCGGCGGTGCGGGATCCGGCCCAGCCGTACGACGTCCTCGACCGTGAACTCGACCTGGGTGTCGGACTGCTGCTCGACCACGGCGAGGCGCCGGGCGACCGTGCGGCGGGGCAGCTCACCGAGCGGTGTGCCGTCGAGCGTGACGACTCCGCAGGTCGGGGCGAGCAGCCCGGCCAGCAGGCGCAGCAGCGTGGACTTGCCGGAGCCGTTGGGGCCGAGGACACCGACGGTGGAGCCGGTCTCCGGTGCGAGGACCACGCCGTCCAGGATGAGGCGCCCGTCGGTGCGGCGGCCGACCCGGTCGGCCCGCAGGCCCGCGTCCGGTGACGCCGTGGTGCCGCTCATCCGGACCTCCGTGTCCGGTACAGCACCGCCACGAAGGCCGGCACCCCGATCAGCGACGTCACGACCCCCACCGGGATCTCCTGCGGGTCCAGGACGGTGCGGGCCAGGGTGTCGACCCACACCAGGAACACCGCCCCGGCGAGGCCGGTGACCGGCAGGAGCCGGGCGTGCCCGGGCCCGGTCAGGGCGCGGGCGGCGTGCGGCAGGACCAGCCCGACGAAGCCGATCGCCCCGGCCGAGCTGACCAGCGCCGCCGTGAGCAGGGCGGTGACGCACAGCAGCACCAGACGGGTGCGGGCGACGGACACCCCGAGCGCGGCCGCCGCGTCCTGCCCGAAGGCGAAGGCGTCGAGGGTACGGGCGTACGCCAGGCACACCACCAGCGCCACGGCCAGCACGGCCAGGCACAGCCACACGTCGGTCCAGCCGGCGCCGCCGAGCGAGCCGAGGAGCCAGAACAGCACGCCGCGGGTCGTCTCGGCGTCGGCGGCGGTCAGCACGACGAAGGAGGTGAGCGCCGAGAAGAGCTGCATGGCTGCGACGCCCGCGAGGACGACCCGGTCGGTGGTGCCGCCGAGGGTGTGACTGAGCAGCAGCACCAGGGCGAACGACACCAGGGCGCCGAGAAACGCGCCCGCCGGGACCGGGAGGGCACCGCCGCCCACGCCGAGCACGACGACCAGGACCGCTCCGGTGGAGGCGCCGGAGGACACCCCGAGCACGAAGGGGTCGGCCAGCGGGTTGCGCAGCAGCGACTGCATCACCGCCCCGCACACGGCCAGTCCGGCCCCGCACACGGCCGCGAGCAGGGTGCGCGGCAGCCTCAGTTGCCAGACGATCCCGTCCCGGATCGGCGTCAGCCGCGAACTGCCGAGACCGAGATGGGCGGCGACCACGGACCACACGTCGGCGACCCGTATGTCGGCGGGACCGATGGTGACGGCCACGGCGAGGGAGGCCATGAGCGCGACCGCCCCGGCCGCCGCCGGCGCGAGACCGGCCCCGCGCCGGGGCCGCGCCCCGGCGCCCGGCACATCGCGGGTGGTCACTTCACCAGCCCGAACCGGCGCAGCCCCGCGGCCACCCGCTCCACGCCCTCGACGGTGCGGATGGTGGGGTTCATGGCCTGCCCGCTGAGCAGCACGTACCGCTTGTGCCGGACGGCGTCCATGTTCTTGGTGACCGGGTTGGACTCCAGGAAGGCGATCTTCCTGGCGGCCGACTCGGCGGTCTGCGATCTGCGGGTCAGGTCGCCGATGACGAGGACGTCGGGGTCGCGGTCGGCGACTGTCTCCCAGTTGACCTGCGGCCATTCCTGGTGGGTGTCGCCGAAGGCGTTCTTGGCGCCGAGGGCGCGGGTGATGATGCCGGGCGCTCCGCAGCAGCCGGCCATGTAGGGCGACTCGGAGTTGGCGAACCAGTACAGGAGGGTGACGCCGGAGGCGTCGATGCCGGCCGTGGCCTTCTTCATGCGCCGCTGGAGGGAGGCGACGAGTGCGTCGCCGCGTCCCTTCACCCCGAACACGGTCGCGAGGTCCCGGACCTCGCCGTAGACGGTGTCGATGTCCAGGGCGGTGTCGCGTGCGCCGTCGCCGCCGCCCGAGTTGTCCTTGCCGACGCAGTCGGACGGGGAGACGTAGGTGGGGACGCCGAGCTTCTCGAACTGCTCGCGGGTGGCGACGCCGCCCTTGCCGAGGGTGGAGACGAAGGAGGCGGCGACGAAGTCGGGGTCGGCGGCCAGGACGCGTTCGAAGGACGGGTTGTTCTCGGCGATGCGGGGCACCTTCGCCTCGGCCTTCTCCAGCCCCTTCATCACGGGGTCGGTCCAGGTGGCGGTGCCCGCGAGGCGGTCGGCCAGACCGAGCGAGAGCAGGATCTCGGTGGTGCCCTGGTTGAGGGACACGGCGTGCCGCGGGGCGGCCGTGACGCGGACCTCGTGGCCGCAGTCGGAGAGCGTGACGGCGGCCTTCGCCGTCGTGGGACCGGAGGCACCGCAGCCGGTCAGGAGCAGGGAACCGGCCGTCAGCAGGACGGCGGCACGGGCGGGTCGGGCGAGGGGCACGGGAACCAGTCCTCAGGCGTCGAGGGCCCATTCGCGGAGCCCGGTCGTACGGTGCTCCCCCGCCGCGCACGGCCGCGGGGGCCGCCAGCAGGTCTTCGGACTCGGGTTCCTCCGGATCGGGGCGCCTTCCCGGACGTCCGCGAGGGAGTCCAGTGGCCGAGGCCCCGCCCGTCCCCCTCACCGCTGCGCGTCAGTTCCGGATTCGCACCGGATTCCCTGACCCACGTACATGGGTTCGACTGGCCTCGGCAAGCTATCACGCGGGCCCGCCCGGGAATCATCGCCCGCCCGGAGCCGTTGCCCCGACAGCAGTTCGTCCACGACATTCCGAGGAGGCCGCCGGTGTACGGCGACGAGGCAACGGTCCGCAGGATCCTCACCGAGCTCGGCGACACCTGGGCCGTGGTGGGCCTGTCGTCGAACCGTCAGCGGGCGGCGTACGGCGTCGCCGCGACGCTCCAGCGCTTCGGCAAGCGCGTGGTGCCGGTGCATCCGAAGGCCGAGACGGTGCACGGGGAGCAGGGGTACGCGAGCCTGACGGACATCCCCTTCGACGTGGACGTCGTCGACGTGTTCGTGAACAGCGACCTCGCCGGTGCCGTCGCGGACGAGGCGGTCGCCAAGGGCGCGAAGGGCGTCTGGTTCCAGCTCGGCGTCATCGACGAGACGGCGTACGACCGGACGCGTGCGGCGGGTCTGGAGATGGTGATGGACCGCTGCCCGGCGATCGAGATCCCACGGCTGTCTCATGGCCGTGTACAGGATTCTTGAAGCGTTTCCCACGAAACACCCGCACCCGGTCAAGGCTGCACAACGCGTCTTCTGCGGCCGGTCGGCCGGTTCCTAACCTGAGGCCTCTTGCTCGCCGAACTCCCCGAGTTCATCTCCGAGAGGCCTTGTATTCATGGAAAGAGACGGCCTGCGCCGGGACGTCGGGCTGATCGGGCTCATGTGGGCCTCGGTCGGTTCCATCATCGGCTCGGGCTGGTTGTACGGCGCCGAGAAGGCCGTCGTGGCGGCCGGTCCCGCGGCGATCCTGTCCTGGCTCATCGGCGCGGTGGCGATCGTGCTGCTGGCCCTGGTGCACGCCGAGCTGGGCGGCATGTTCCCGGTCGCGGGCGGCACGGCCCGTTATCCGCACTACGCCTTCGGCGGGCTGGCCGGGATGTCGTTCGGCTGGTTCTCCTGGCTCCAGGCGGCGACCGTGGCACCGATCGAGGTCGAGGCCATGATCGGCTACGCCGGGCACTGGCACTGGGCGCAGGGGCTCCAGCACGCGAAGGACGGCACGCTCACGACGAGCGGTTTCGTTGTCGCCGTCGTGCTGATGGCCGTGTTCGTCGTCGTCAACTTCCTCGGCGTGCGCGTCCTGGCGCACACCAACAGCGCCGCCACCTGGTGGAAGGTGGCGGTGCCGCTGGCCGCGATCTTCATCATCGCGGCCGGCAACTTCCACCCGGGCAACTTCACCGAGCACGGCTTCGCCCCGTTCGGCGCCCATGGCGTGCTGAGCGCCGTCAGTTCCAGCGGCATCATCTTCGCCCTGCTGGGCTTCGAGCAGGCGATCCAGCTGGCGGGCGAGAGCCGTGACCCGCGACGGGACCTGCCCCGTGCGACGATCGGCTCGGTCGTCATCGGCGCGGGCATCTACGTCCTGCTCCAGGTCGTCTTCATCGCCGCCCTGCCGCTGAGCTCCTTCGCGCACGGCTGGACCAAGCTCGACTACCCCGGCATCAGCGGTCCGTGGGCGGGGCTCGCGACCCTGGTGGGACTCGGCTGGCTGAGCGTGGTGCTGTACCTGGACGCGGTGGTCTCCCCCGGCGGCACCGGCCTGATCTACACGACGGCCACGTCCCGCGTCTCCTACGGCCTGGCCCGCAACGGCTACGCGCCGAAGCTCTTCGCCCGCACCGACGCGCGCGGCGTGCCGTGGTTCGGGCTGATCGTGTCGTTCGTGACGGGCGTGGTCTGTTTCCTGCCGTTCCCGAGCTGGCAGCAGCTGGTCGGCTTCATCACCTCGGCGAGCGTGCTGATGTACGCGGGCGCCCCGCTGGCCTACGGCGTCTTCGCCGACCGGCTGCCGCACCGGGAACGCCCCTACCGCCTGCCCGGCGGCACGGTCGTGTCACCCCTGTCGTTCGTGGTGGCCAACCTCATCATCTACTGGTCCACCTGGGACACGCTGTGGCGGCTCGGCGTGGCCATCGTCCTCGGCTACGTCCTGCTCGGAGGCTACGCCTGGTACGCCACCCGCAAGGGCCTGCCGGACGCGCCCCGCCTGGACTGGAAGGCCGCCCAGTGGCTGCCCGTCTACCTGCTGGGCATGGGCGTCATCTCCTGGCAGGGCGGTTTCGGCGGCCAGGGGCACCTCACGCTGTGGTGGGACATGCTGGTCGTGGCCGTGTTCTCGCTGGCGATCTACTACTGGGCCCGGGCCTCGGCCTCCCTGCCCGCGGAGATAGAGCGGAGCATCGAGGAGGTGGCCGTCACGGAGGTGCCGGTGCACTGAGACCGGCCTCCATAATGTGCGCATGACCCACCCCCTTCCGCCCGTGAACTCCGGCGCCCCACAACGTTTCCCGGTCGTTGTCGTGGGCGCCGGTCCGGCGGGCCTGACCGTCGGGAACATCCTGCGGGCCGCGTCCGTGGACTGTCTGGTGCTGGAGACGGAGACCCGGGAGTTCATCGAACGGCGCCCCCGGGCCGGGGTCATCGAGGAGTGGGCCGTACGCGGTCTGGAAAAGCGCGGCCTCGCCCGCAACCTCCTGGACCGCGCCGAGCTGCACACCGCGTGCGAGTTCCGCTTCGACGGCGAGCGGTACCGGTTCCCCTACGGAGAGCTGACGGGAAGTCACCACTTCGTCTATCCGCAGCCATTGCTGGTGACGGACCTGGTGCGGGAGTACGCCGGCGTCCGGGGCGGCGCGATCCGCTTCGGGGTCCGGGACGTGCGCGTCCACGACCTCGACACCGACCGGCCGTGGGTGTCGTACACCTGCCCCGAGACGGGCGAGGGCCAGGTCGCGCACTGCGACTTCGTCGCCGGCTGCGACGGGGCACGCGGGGTGACCCGGGCCTCGCTGCCGCCGGAGCGGGTGCGGATCGCGCGGCACGACTACGGCATCGGCTGGCTCGCCCTGCTCGCCGAGGCGCCGCCGTCCGCCGACTGCGTGCTGTTCGGCTGCCACCCGCGCGGGTTCGCCGGGCAGATGCCCCGCAGCCCGGAGGTGACCCGCTACTACCTCCAGTGCCCGCCGGGTGACGACCCGGAGAACTGGCCGCACGAGCGCGTGTGGGCCGAACTCCGGGAGCGGCTCGGAGCGGCCGGGGTGCCGCCGCCGGCCGAGGGGCGGCTGATCGACAAGCGCGTGCTGGACATGCACGACTACGTGGTCGAGCCGATGGTGCACGGCCGGCTCTTCCTCGCCGGTGACGCGGCCCATCTGGTCGCCCCCATCGCCGCCAAGGGCATGAACCTCGCCCTGCACGACGCCTTCCTGCTCGGCGACGCGCTGGCCGCCCGGCTGACCACCGGTGACGGCAGCGGGCTCGACGGCTACGCGCAGGCGTGCCTGCGACGCGTGTGGGACTACCAGGAGTTCTCGCAGTGGCTGTCCGAGGTGTACCACGGCGCGGCGACGGGCGACCCGTTCCGCGCGGGCACCACGCTCGCCCGGCTGCGTCGCCTGTTCACCTCGCCCGCGGCGGCCGCCGCCTTCGCCGAGCAGTACCTGGGGACCGCGGCGCGGTACTGACGTCGTGCGGCTCAGTCGTGCGGCGCGGTACGGGCTCAGTCGTGCGGGGGCCGGTCGCTGAGGCGGTGGTCGGCCACGTTCAGCGCCTCGTCCACGAGCCGTCGCAGATGGCCGTCGCGCAGGGAGTAGACCACCCGGCGGCCCTCCTTGCGTGTGTTCACCAGGCCCGCGAGGCGCAGCCGTGCCAGGTGCTGGCTGACGGCCGGTCTGGCCGCACCGCACGCCTCCGTGAGGGTGGTGACGTCGGCCTCTCCCCCGGCCAGCGCGTGCAGCAGCGCGAGTCTGGTCCGGTCCCCCAGCAGGGCCAGCAGTTCGGCGGCGAGTGCGAGCTGCTCCTCGCCGGGGCTGCGCGGATGCGCATCATGTGCAGCTGACAGGTGCATGCGTGCGCTCATACGCACATAATGGCGCCACAGCCCGGGTACGTCCATTCCCAGCACTCCGGAAGGGGACCCACGTGAGCGACCGGCACGAGCACTCCCACCCGCACGACCACGGCCACGATCACGACCACGGCCACGGCCACGGCCACCGGCAGGGGCTTCGCCACCGGATGCGCCACCTGCTGACCCCGCACTCCCACGAGACGGCCGACAAGGTCGACCCCGCGCTGGAGTCCTCGGCGCGCGGGATGCGGGCGCTGTGGGTCTCGCTCGCCGTTCTCGGCGTGACGGCGCTGGCCCAGGCGGTCGTGGTGGCCGTCTCCGGGTCGGTCGCGCTGCTCGGGGACACGGTGCACAACACCGCAGACGCGCTGACGGCCGTTCCGCTGGGGATCGCCTTCGTGGTGGGCCGGCGCGCGGCCACCCGCCGCTTCACCTACGGCTACGGACGGGCCGAGGATCTGGCCGGCCTGGTGATCGTGCTGACGATCGCCGCGTCCGCGGTCTTCGCCGGCTGGACCGCCGTGGACCGGCTGCTGGATCCGCGCCCGGTGCAGCACGTGCCGGCGGTCGCCGTGGCCGCTCTCGTCGGCTTCGCCGGCAACGAGTGGGTGGCCCGCTACCGCATCCGTGTCGGCCGCTCGATCGGCTCGGCCGCTCTCGTCGCCGACGGACTGCACGCCCGCACCGACGGTTTCACCTCGCTGGCCGTGCTGCTGGGCGCCGGGGGCTCGGCTCTGGGATGGCAACTCGCGGACCCGATCGTCGGGCTGGCCATCACGGCGGCGATCGCCCTGGTGCTGCGGGACGCGGCGCGGGAGGTGTTCCGCCGGGTGATGGACGCCGTCGACCCGGCCCTGGTGGAGCGGGCCGAGCGGGCTCTGGCCGAGGTGCCCGGGGTACGCGGGGTGGGTGAGCTGCGGCTGCGCTGGATCGGTCACCGGCTGCGCGCCGAGGTGGCGGTGGTGGTGGACGGCGACTCGACGGTGCGCGAGGCACATCGCGTCGCCGTGGAAGCCGAGCACGCACTGCTGCACGCGGTACCGCGGCTGACCGCGGCCCTGGTCCACGCGGACCCGGAGCCGGCGCCGGGCGAGAGCGATCCGCATCTGCCGCTGGCCCACCACGTCGCGCATTGAGGTCCTGCCCGCGAACCGGGGGGTGGTCCACACGGCGGGGCCCGGGTCAGCAGACCCCGAGCCCCTCCAGCACCGCGGCACCGGGCAGTTCGGCGAACGCCTTGCCCGGGACCAGCAGCTTGCCGCGCCGCCGGCCGCTGCCGACCAGGACGTACGGCAGGTCGACGACGGCCGCGTCCACCAGGACGGGCCAGCCGTCCGGTAGTCCGAGCGGGGTGATGCCGCCGTACTCCATGCCGGTCTCGCCGGTGGCCGTGTCCACGGAGGCGAAGGAGGCCTTGCGGGCGCCGAGCCGGCGGCGCACGACGCCGTTCACGTCGACGCGGGTCGTGGAGAGCACGACGCACGCGGCGAGCGTGGACTCGCCGCCCCGCTTGCCCGAGACGACCACGCAGTTGGCCGACCGCTCCAGCAGCTCATGCCCGTAGTGCTCGACGAAGGTGGCGGTGTCGGCCCACTCCGGGTCGGTGTCGACGTAGACGATCTGCTCGGCGGGGACGCTGCCCCGCCAGTGGCGTACGGCTTCGGCCACCGGGGTGGTGAGTTCCCCGAGGCAGTCAAGGGCCGGGCGGGCGTCGTCGAAGTGCCCGATGGGTGCGCGCATGGGCGCACGGTAGCAACGGCGGGGCGGTGGCGGGCCGGGCGTCTCAGGTCACGGGTGGCACCGAGACGGCCATGACCATCTCCATGGGCGCCTCACCGGTGTTGCCGTAGACGTGCGGGACGTTGGCCTCGAAGTGGACGCTGGCCCCGGCGGGCACGCGGTGCTCGACACCGTCGACGGTGAGGGTCAGTTCACCCGCCGTGACGTGCAGCAGCTCGGTCGTGCCGGCGGGGTGGGGGTCGGAAGGGCTGCTCTCGCCGGGCATGAGCCGCCAGTCCCACATCTCCAGCGGTCCGGGCGCCTCGGTGCCCGCGAGGAGCCGGTTGTAGCTGCCGGCGTCGGTGTGCCACAGCCGTACGGCCTGCTCGGCCGGGACGATGCGGACGTTCGGGCCCTGCTCGTAGTCGAGCAGGGTGGTGATGCTGATGCCGAGAGCGTCGCCGATCTTGACGACGGTGCCGAGGCTGGGGTTGGTGCGGGCCTGCTCGATCTGGATGAGCATGCCGCGGCTGACACCCGCCCGGGCGGCGAGCACGTCCAGGGTGAAGCCGCGCACGGCGCGCCAGTGCTTGACGCTCCGCGCCAGGGACTGGGTCAGCAGGTCGAGGTCCGACACGTTCCGTCCAATATTCTGTATGACACAGTGCAACCTGCCGCACTATGGTGTGGTTGACCTGATCGTTCACTGCACTGTACTGCGAGGTATCCGTCCCATGACAGCGCTCTTCGCCCTGGCCACCAGCCTGCTGTGGGGGCTGGCCGACTTCGGCGGCGGCCTGCTGACCCGGCGCACGCCCGCGCTCACGGTGGTCGTGCTCTCGCAGTCGATCGCGGTGGCCGTGCTGGGCGTGGTCGTGGTGGCGACCGGCGGCTGGAGCGAGGCGGGACCGCAGCTGTGGTGCGCCGTCGCGGCCGGGCTGGTCGGGCCCGTGGCGATGCTCGCCTTCTACAAGGCGCTCGCGCTGGGCCCGATGGGCGTGGTCTCCCCGCTGGGGTCGATCGGCGTGGCCGTACCGGTCGGGGTGGGCCTCGTGCTGGGCGAACGCCCCGGCCTGCTGCAGTTCCTCGGCATCCTGGTCGCCGTCGCCGGGGTGTGCCTGGCCGGTGGCCCGCAGTTCCGCGGGGCCCCGGTGCAGCGCCAGGCCATCGCCCTGACCCTGCTCGCGGCGTTCGGCTTCGGCGCGGTGATGGCCCTGATCGCCGAGGCGTCGTCGACCCTCACGGGACTGTTCCTCGCCCTGTTCGTGCAGCGGGTGACGAACGTCGCCGCGGGTGGAGCGGCGCTGTACGTCTCGGTGCGCCGCGGGTCGCCCGCGCTCCCGGCGGGCGGCTTCCCCTGGCGGTCCCTGCCCGCCCTCGCCTTCGTCGGCCTCGCGGACGTCGCCGCGAACGGCACGTACTCCATCGCCGCGCAGCACGGCCCGGTGACGGTCGCCGCCGTGCTGGCCTCCCTGTACCCGGTGGTGACGGCCGTGGCCGCACGCGGTGTCCTGCGCGAACGGCTCCAGGCGATTCAGGCCGCGGGAGCGGGCCTGGCCCTGGTCGGCACGGTGCTGCTGGCGTCGGGCTGATCCCGTCCGGGCCGTCGTCCCCGGGGCGCCCGCCGGTGTCGGGACCGGCGGTTCAGGAACCCGGCTCCAGCTCCGCGAGTCCCGCCGCGGCCTCCTCGTCCAGCTCGGCGAGCCGGGCCGCCGTCTCCTCGTCCAGGCCCGACAGCGCGCTCAGCTGCTCGGGCGTGACGCCCTCCGGTATCGGAACCGGCGCCGGGGTGCGCAACGGGGGCTGCCAGCCGTCGGCCGGGGTCCAGCGTCGTACGACGCGGGCCGGGGCGCCCGCGACGACGGCGTGGTCGGGGACCGTGCCCCGGACGACCGCGCCCGCGGCCACCACCACGTTCCGCCCGATCCGGGCGCCCGGCAGGATCACCGCTCCCGTGCCGATCCAGCAGCCGGGCCCGATCTCCACCGGTTCCATCCGCGGCCACTGCCTGCCGATCGGCTGGTGCGGGTCGTCGTAGGAGTGGTTCGTGGACGTGACGTAGACGTAGGGGCCGAAGTAGCAGTCGCTGCCGATCGTGACCGTGGTGTCGGCGATGACGTGACTGCCGCGGCCCAGGACGACACCGTCGCCGACGCGCAGGATCGGGTCCGGGCCGAGGTCGAGGTCGGGCATGAGGCCGGCGGTGAGGGTGACCTGCTCGCCGATGATGCAGTGGGAGCCGAGGTGGATCCACGGTTCGCCGAAGACCGTGCCGAGCGGGAAGGCGAGCCTGGTACCTGTTCCTATCGCGCCGAACCGGTACCGGCCGGGGTGCTCGGCGGTGACGGAGGCCGTCCGCTGCATCCAGGCCCAGCCCGCGTGGACGGCGCGCTGCGTGAGGCCCCGCCGCCAGGATGAGAACGTGTTCTTGCGCTTCGGCACCCGCTCACCGTACTCAGCGGGCGCTCACCGGGCGGCGTGGGATGCCTGTGATCTTCGCCCCACCGGGTGGCGTACGGTGTGCGCGTTGTCCACGAGGCTTGGGAGGCGGACATGGGTCGGCAGGCGATGATCACGGGCATCGGCGGCAGGGAGCCGGAGATCGACGGGACGGCGTTCGTGGCGCCCACGGCTTCGGTGATCGGAGGCGTGACCCTGGGGGCGGGGGCGAGCGTCTGGTACGGAGCCGTGGTGCGCGGCGACGTCGAGACGATCTCCGTGGGAGCGAGCAGCAACGTGCAGGACAACTGCACCCTCCACGCCGACCCGGGCTTCCCCGTGCGGATCGGTGAGCGGGTGAGCGTCGGGCACAACGCGGTGGTGCACGGGGCGACCGTCGAGGACGACTGTCTGATCGGCATGGGGGCGACGGTGCTGAACGGCGCCGTCATCGGGGCCGGATCACTCGTCGCCGCACAGGCCCTGGTCCCGCAGGGCATGGTCGTACCACCCGGGTCGCTGGTGGCGGGAGTCCCCGCGAAGGTCCGGCGGGAGCTGTCGGAGGAGGAGCGGCAGGGGGTCACCCTCAACGGCACGATGTACGCCGAGCTGGCGAAGGCGCACCGCGACCTTCACGCGTGACGGGGGGCGGGTCTACTCCGCTGCGGCCACGGGCTGGGCCTGCTCCGCCTGGTGGACCTGCTGGGCCTTCTTCGCCTTGCGCTTGATCACCAGCATGGACGTGAGGCCCACCAGGACCGCCGCGACCAGGCCCAGCCACGAGAAGCGCTTCAGCCAGGACTCCGCGACGATGCCGACGTAGTAGATGACGGCGGTCGTGCCGCCCGCCCAGAGGATGCCGCCGAGGACGTTGGCGATGAGGAACTTCCAGTACGGCATGCGCAGCACGCCCGCGAGGGGGCCGGCGAAGATGCGCAGCAGGGCGACGAAGCGGCCGAAGAAGACGGCCCACATGCCCCACTTCTCGAAGGAGCGCTCGGCGGTGGCGATGTGGCCCTCGCTGAAGTGCTTGGGGAACTTGTTTCCGAGCCAGGCCAGCAGGGGCCGTCCGCCCTTGCGGCCGATGGCGTAGCCGATCGAGTCGCCGATGATCGCGCCGGCCGTGGCGCTGGCGCCGAGGACGACGGGGTCGATCTCACCGTGCTGGGAGGCGAGCAGCGCCGAGGAGACCAGGATGATCTCGCCCGGCAGCGGGATGCCCAGGCTTTCCAGGCCGATGACCAGCCCCACCAGTGCGTAGACGGCGACGGCGGGTACGGTTTCGAGCCACTCCTGGACGTGCAACGCCGGTTCCTTTCCCTGAGCTTGCCCGCGGGCTTCCCTGCGTGCCCCCGGAAGCCTACCGGCTCTTAGGACGTCCGCGGCGGCTCAGGCGTTCCAGCTCCACTCGGCGACCTCGGGCAGATCGGTGCCGTGCTCCCGGATCCAGGCGTGGTGGCGGGTGCGGGCGTCGGCCATCCGCTGGCGTACGGCCGTGGCCCGCACCGCGAGGCCCGGGACCCGGTCGATGACGTCCATGACCAGGCGGTAGCGGTCGAGGTCGTTGCGGACGACCATGTCGAACGGCGTGGTCGTGGTGCCGGCCTCCTTGTAGCCGCGCACGTGCAGGTGGCCGTGGCCGGTGCGGCGGTAGGCGAGGCGGTGGATGAGCCACGGATAGCCGTGGTAGGCGAAGATCACCGGCTTGTCGGCGGTGAACAGGCCGTCGTACTCGAAGTCGCTCATGCCGTGCGGGTGCTCCCCCTGGGGCAGCAGCCGGGCCAGGTCGACGACGTTGACGACCCGCACGGACAGCTCGGGCAGGTGGCGGCGCAGCAGGTGCGCGGCGGCCAGGGTCTCCTGGGTGGGGACGTCCCCGGCGCAGGCCAGGACCACGTCGGGCTCGCCGCCGTCCTCGGTGCCGGCCCATTCCCAGATGCCTGCGCCGCGGGCGCAGTGCACGCGGGCCTCGTCCATGGAGAGCCAGTCGAAGCAGGGCTGCTTCCCGGCGACGATCACGTTGACGTAGTCGCGGCT